>JBBQYL010000335.1:0-4529 GCA_038208735.1 Burkholderiales bacterium | reverse complement strand
GGCACCACGGACAGGCTGACTGTGAAGAACTGGTTCGTCAACGCGCAGGGCGTGGGGCAGGTCGTGCTGGGCGATGGGATCGACCACATCAGCGATTCGGGCGGCACCGATTTCGTGGTGTTCGGCAGCGGCATCACCTGGGACTCGTTGCAGCTCGGTCTCGGCTCGCTCAAAATCGGTTTTGGCGCCAGCGCGGGCGAGCTGCACATCGACGACTTCGACCCGAGCGATCCTTACAACTCCGGCTCGATCGAGTTTTTCCAGTTCGCCGACGGCTCGGTTCACAGCTATGGCGAGTTATTGGCCAAGGGCTTCAACATCGGCGGAACGCCCGATGCCGACCAACTTTTCGGCACTGCGGTAAACGACACGATTCACGCTTTGGCCGGTGACGACCTGGTGGACGGCGGCGCCGGCAATGACCAGCTGTACGGCGACGGAGGGAACGACACGCTCTTCGGCGGCGATGGCGATGACCATCTTTACGGCGGCGATGGCGACGATCTGCTGGCGGGCAACGCGGGGAGCGACATCCTCGAAGGCGGCGCGGGCAACGACGTCTACGTCTTCGCGCTCGGCGATGGGCAGGACACGGTGATCGACACGGTGGGCAGCGATACGATCGATTTCGGCGCGGGCATCACGGGGAGCAACCTGCGTGCCGCGCGCGCCGGCGACGACCTGGTGTTCTCGATCACTGGCACCACGGACAGGCTGACTGTGAAGAACTGGTTCGTCAACGCGCAGGGCGTGGGGCAGGTCGTGCTGGGCGATGGAGCGGTGCTGAACCAGGCCGGCATCCTCGACCTGATGAAGAACGCGCCGCCGATCGTCAATCCGGATGCGGTTTCGGTGAAGGAGGACACGACGCTCACTGCCAGTGGCAACGCTCTGGCCAATGACTCCGACCCGGAAGGGCGCGCGCTGCGCGTCACCAACCCGGGCAGCTACGCCGGTACGTACGGCACGATGACGCTCGGCTCCGACGGCGCCTTCACCTACACATTGAACAACGGCTCCGCCGCGGTGCAGTCGCTGGCCGCGGGCCAGACCGTCGCGGACACGTTCAACTACATCGTCACGGACGACGATCCCAACGGCGCGATGAGCTCGGCTTCGACGATCACAGCCAATGTCGCGGGCACCAACGATGCGCCGGTCACCGTCGGCGACCGCGCCGGCGTGGTCGAGGACCAGACCACGGCAGCGACGGGCAACGTGCTGGCGAACGACAGCGACGTGGACAATGGCACTGTGCTGCGGGTGGCCGCGCCCGGCACTTTCAACAGCGCCTACGGCACGCTGACGCTCGCAGTGAACGGCGATGTGACGTACGCGCTCAACAACGCAGCGTTGGCCGTCCAGTCGCTGGCCGCGGGTGCCACCGTCGTTGACCACTTCTCGTATGCGGCCACGGACGGCATCGTGTCCACGCCCGGCAGCATCGACGTCACGATTACCGGCCGCAACGACGCCCCGGTGTTGACTGTCCCGATCGCTGACGTCGGCGCGTCGCCGAACACCAGCTTCAGCCTGACGCTCGGCTCGAACACTTTCACCGACGTCGATGCGGGCGACGTGCTGACCTGGAGCGCGAAGTCGGCGGATGGCACCGCCCTGCCGAGCTGGCTCGGCTTCGATGCCGGCACGCACACCTTCTCGGGCCGCGTGCCGAGAACCGCCACGGGTTACCTCGATGTGCTCGTCGCCGCGACCGACCGCAGCGCGGCCAGTGCGTCGGACGTGTTCCGGATCACGTTCGGCTCGAGCAAGGGCGGCGGAGGTGGCGGCGGGGGTGGCGGCAATGGCGGCGGCAGCGGCGCCAACGCAGGCGTGGGCAACGGCCAGGATGCGCCGCCGCCCGGCCAGAGCTACAACTTCAACGACGGCGCGGGCACCGCGCCTGGCAGCCCGGGCGCCAAGGGCGGCCACGGGTACACGCCCCATGCGGTGGCGCCTCTGGGGCTGTCGCCCCGCGCCAGCGCAACGCACGTGGCCGACGTGGCGCCCAAGTCCGTCGGCACGCCGCCGGGGCTCGCGTCCGCTCACGGCGGCGGGCCGTCCACGAACAACGGCCAACACAACGGCATTGACAATGGAGTGGGCTTGACCAAGACCGCGGGGAGCGCGACAACGGCCAAGTCGCTACAGGGCGCGTCGCTCGACCAGGCAACAACGGCTGGGGCGACGCAGCTGCAGTCTTGGCCTGCAGAGACGACGTCCCCGCCGCCCGTGCAGAAGTCCTCCACTTCGGCAGCGCCCGCGTCCTCCACTGGGCAATTCGGGGACCTTGCACGTTATTTCGGGCAATTGCCGCCGGACAGTTTCGGTCTGCTGACGCAAGGTGAGATCGCTCAGCAATGGGGCGTCATCCGCAGCGCGCTCGCCGCCTTCGGCGCGGGCGGCGATAGCTCGCACGAGCCCGCGGCTGCCGACTCCGCGGGTCTGGTCGGCGACGCAGGCGGTGCCCTCACGGGATGGGGATACGCCGGTTCCACCGGCAACAGCAACGGGACGCAAGGGCTGCCTTCCTTCCGCGGTCTGGCCGAAGGTTTCGGCAAGCTCGGTTGACAGCGATGGCACGCATGGCCGATCCGACCGACTTCCTGCCGGCGCTCGTGCGCCTGCGCGAGCAGCCGCCAAGCCCGCTCGGCCGCGCGGTGCTGGCGGGCATCCTGGCGTTCCTCGTGCTGTTGATCGCATGGGCGGCCATCGGTCGGCTCGATGTGGTCGCGGTGGCCGACGGCAAGCTGGTGCCTTCTACGTACGTCAAGATCGTGCAGCCTGCCGACGCCGGGATCGTGAAGGAAATCCTCGTGCACGAGGGCGACTCGGTGAAGGCGGGCCAGCTGCTGATGCGCATGGACACGGCGCTTTCCGACTCCGACGTCAAGTCGCTGACCGTCGAGGCGACCAACAAGCGGCTCGCAATGCGGCGCATCGACGCGGAACTCGCCGGCGCGCCCTTCGCCCGCCGTCCCGGCGATCGGCCCGAGCTCTTCCTCCAGGTGAACGCGCAATACGCTGCTGACCGGCTGGCCTACGAAAACGCGCTCGCGCAGGAGCGAGCCGCCCTCGAAAAGGCCAGGCACGATCTCACCAGCGCGGAGGAAATCCGCGCCAAGCTCGTGCAGACGCTGCCGCACTACCGGCAACAGGAGGCGGCCTTCACCGACCTGGCTGGAAGCGGCTATGTCGGGGGACTAGTCCTGTCGGACAAGAAGCGCGAGCGCATCGAGCGCGAACAAGACCTGCGGGCGCAGGAAGCCGTGATCGCGTCGGCTGACGCCAGCATCGTCCAGCAGCAGCGCAAGATCGAGCAGATCAGCGCCGACGACCAGCGGCGCCTGCGCGCCGAGCGCGTTGAGACCGCCGCACAGCTGGAACGTTTCGAACTGGACCTGGCCAAACAGGAACACCGCAGCGGCTGGCTGGAGCTGAAGGCGCCCGAGGATGGCATTGTGAAGGACCTCGCCACGCATACGGTGGGCACCGTCGCGAGCCCGGGCACCATCCTGATGACGCTCGTGCCCAAGGGAGAAATTCTGCGTGCCGAGGTTTGGGTGAAGAACGAGGACATCGGATTCGTGCGCGAGCGACAGCGTGTGCGGGTGAAGGTCGCTGCCTTTCCATTCCAGCGATACGGCATGGTTGACGGCGAGGTGCTGCGCGTGAGCGCGGACGCGAGCGACCCGGCGAGCGCGGCTTCGGCAGTGCCGGGCGCGCCGTCACGGCCGGCCGGCGATGGCCTGGCGTATCGCGCGCTCGTCGAGCTGCGCAGCCAGTCTCTGGCCGTGGACGGGCGCCCGCACGAGTTCGCACCCGGAATGCAGGTGGCTGCGGAAATCCATATGGGAAGCCGCAGCGTCCTGGAGTACCTGCTTTCGCCGGTGACGCGGGCGTTCGGCGAGGCGGGCCGCGAACGTTAGCGGTCGCCCGTCATCATGAGAATCCTGTTCGTCCACCAGAATTTCCCTGGACAGTTTCGGCATCTGGCCGTGGCACTCGCCGCCAGAGGGCATGAGGTCGTGGCGCTGGGCACCGCCGCGGCTGTCCGATGTTTTGCCGGCGTGCGTCAAGTGGTGTACGCGGCGCAGCCGATCGGCACTTTCGAATCCAGACATCCGCTGGCGCCAGGCGAGCTGGGCTGGCTGTCCAAGCTTTCGCGCGGCGACAGCGCCGCGCGTGCCATGCGCCAGCTCCAGCGCGAGGGCTTTACCCCCGACGTCGTCGTCGCTCATCCAGGCTGGGGTGAAGCCCTCTTCGCAAAGGACGTCTTCCCTGCGGCCAAGCTGCTGGTGTACGCGGAGTTCTACTACGGCGCCCAGACCGGCGATTCGGGGTTCGACCCGGAGTTCGCGTCACGCGGCGATGTTCTGGGCGAGTTGCTTCGTATGAAAAACACGCATCTGCTGCACGCGCTGAGCGCCGCCGACGCGGCCATCTCGCCCACGAATTTCCAGCGGCAGTGCCACCCGAAATGGGCGCAAGAGCGCATCCGCGTCGTCCACGACGGGATCGACACCGAG
>JBBQYL010000334.1:0-4565 GCA_038208735.1 Burkholderiales bacterium | reverse complement strand
GAGCGCCAGGCGCGCCAGCGCGGCGCGCAGCGCGGGCGGGCCGGCGTCCCGCCCGTGCACGCGCGCGAGAAAGGCCAGCGACTCGGTGGCCGTCAGGTCGTCCTTCAGCGCGTTCGTGTGGGCGATGTAGACCAGCTGGGCGGCGAAGCGCTCGTTGCGCCGGGTGGGCGCGTCGTCCCACAGGATCCGGCCGTGTTCGGGCGCGGCCAGCCCGGCCACCAGGCGCAGCAGGCTGGTCTTGCCGCGCCCGTTGCCGCCGCGCAGCCACAGCAGCTCGCCGCCGGCCAGGGTCTCGTTCAAGCCCGAGAACAGCACGCGGTCGCCGCGCCGGCAGGTCACCTCCACCAGCCGCAGCGACGGCAACACGGCCGGCGACGGCCACGCCGCCGGCGAGGGCGGCGTCGTCGCGGCAGGCGGGCCGTTCTGCGGGGTGGCGTTCATCGGGCGTCCAGGGGCCGGGGTCGAATGGCGGGGCGCGCCAGTATAGGAGTGGGGCCGAACATAAGAGGCCTCTCGCCGCGCATGAGCGCCGCGCTCACGCGGAGCGGGCCTGCAGCGTGGCGAGTTCGGGGACGAATGCGGGAGGCATGGCCCCGCCATTGTCGGCGGTGTTGCGCCGACAATGCGCCGATGACGATGCGCGTAGCCTCCGTGAATGTTCCCCGGCCCGTCGGCGCGGATGGCGTGCTTCGCCTGGAGCCGTTCACGGGCCCGGTGTCCGTAGGACTGGCCGGCTTTTCCGAACGCGCGCCGGGGCACCCGGTGGGCGAGGATCCGAAGGTGGCCGACGAGCTGCTGTTGTCGCACGCGCTCTACAGCTATCCCGGCGCGCATTTGCCGGTATGGCGCACGATGCGCGCGCAGGCCGGCGTGGCCGATCCCGATGCGGCGATCCCGCCCGGCGCCTTCGACGAACACTTGATGCTGGAGGGCGTGGTGGAGGCGCAGCTTTGGGAAGGCGACCTGCTGCGCTTTCCGGACTGCACGCTGGTGGTGAGCGTGCCGCGCCTGCCCGACGTGCGGTTCAACGAGACGCTGGGCTTCGTGCACGCGGCCAGGATGGTGGCGCAGTCGCGCTGGTGCGGGTTCTGGCTGGCGGTGCGGATGCCTGGCACGATCGAGGCCGGGCAGGCATTCGAGCTGATCCCGGGGCCGCGCGCCACGGGGGTCGTGGAGCTGTTTCGGGCACGCACCAGGGCGATGACCTGGTGAAGTGTCATCCTGCGACTACGCGCAGGATGACGGAGTCTGTGGCGGGCAGGATGACGGCGTGCGTGGCGCGACGGATGACGTCACGGGAGCGGCGGATAGTCCGTGTAGCCCTCGGCGTCGCCGCCATACATCGTCTTCTGGTTCAGCGGCGCGAGTTCGCGATCCTCGCGCAGGCGTCGCGCCAGGTCGGGATTGGAGATGAACGCCTTGCCGAACGAGATCGCGTCGGCCTGGCCCGCGGCCAGCGTCTCGATGGCCATCTGGCGCGTGTAGCCGTTGTTGACGATCCAGGCGCCGGACCACAGCGCGCGCAGGGCGGCGAAGTCGAACGGGGCGAAGTCGCGCGGGCCGCCGGTGCTGCCTTCCACCACCTCGATGAACGCGAACTTCAGCTTGTCCAGCTCCTCGACGACGTGGCTGAACAGGGCCGTCGGATCGGAGTCCTGGCCGATGTCGTTGGCCGGCGTCACCGGCGACAGGCGCAGGCCCACGCGGCCCGGGCCGATCTCCTGGCACACCGCGGTCATCACGTCGATGAGGAAGCGCGCGCGGTTCTCGATGGTGCCGCCGTATCGGTCGGGTCGGTCGTTGCACGAGTCGCGCAGGAACTGCTCCACCAGGTAGCCATTCGCGCCGTGCACCTCGATGCCGTCGAACCCGGCGTCGATCGCGTTGCGCGCGGCGCGGCGGAACTCGTCCACGATGCCGGGCACTTCTTCGGTGGCCAGCGCGCGCGGTTCGGAGACCTGCTCGAAGCCGGCCGGCGTGAACGTCTTGGTGTTGGCCGGCCTGGCCGTGGCCGACACCGGCTGCTCGCCTTCGGGCAGCAGCGAGGTGTGCGAGATGCGGCCCACGTGCCAGATCTGCGCCACGATCCTGCCGCCCTTGGCGTGCACCGCGTCGGTGACCAGCTTCCAGCCGGCCACCTGTTCGGCGTCGTAGATGCCCGGGGTGTCGAGGTAACCCTGGCCCAGCGGGCTCACCTGCGTGCCTTCCGACACGATGAGGCCGGCGCCGGTGGAGGGGTCGGCGCGTTGTTCGTAGTACAGCGCGTTGAGCGCGCGCGGCACGCGGCCCGCGCCGGCGCGGTCGCGCGTGAGGGGCGCCATCACGAGGCGGTTGGCGACGGCGATGTCGCCGAACTTGAAGGAGTCGAACAAGGTGGTCATGCGGCGCAGGTTAGCGGCGCGCGAATGCGCCCGCTGGCGCAAGGAATTGCCCGCGCGTGCCAGGGCCCGACAGGCCCTGGCTACGCCTCAGAAGGTGTAGCCCGCCTGCACCGCCACGCCGCTGAGCGGCTCCAGCAGGTTCAGCAACGAGCGCAGCGGGCCGTAGCGGTTGGCCACCTTCGTGGCGTAGTTGAAGAATCGCGGCAGGTCCTCGCTGTAGTGCGGCTTGCCGTCGCGGTGCTTCAAACGGCAGAAGATGCCCAGGATCTTCAGGTGGCGCTGCAGGCCCATCCACTCGGTCTGGCGCCAGAACTCGCCGAAGTCGGCGTCGACCGGCAGCCCGGCGTGGCGGGCGTCCTGCCAGTAGCGCACGGCCCAGTCGAGTTCGTGCTCCTCGTCCCACGAGATGAACGCGTCGCGCAGCAGCGAGGCCAGGTCGTAGCTGATCGGGCCGCGTACGGCGTCCTGGAAGTCGAGCACGCCCGGGTTGCGCGCGCACACCATCAGGTTGCGCGGCATCCAGTCGCGGTGCACGGCCACCTGGGGCTGGGCCAGCGCGCTGTCGATCAGGCGCTGGCTGACGGTGCGCCACACGTCCTGTTCCTTGGGTGTCCACACGACCCCGAACTCGCGGGCGACGCACCAGTCGGGAAACAGCTGCACCTCGCGGCGCAGCAGCGCGTCGTCGTAGGGCGGCAGCGTGCTGCAGTCGCCCTTCAGCTGCCACTGGATCAGCGCCGCGATGGCGTCGCGCATCAGCGCGTCGGCGCCGGCGGTGTCGGCCTGGCGCAGCGCGGCCAGGTACGGGGTGTCGCCCAGGTCGTCCAGCAGCAGGAAGCCCAGGTGCATGTCCTGTTCGAGCACGCGAGGGCCGTTGAGGCCGGCCTCGCGGACCAACCCGCCGATGCGGACGAAGGCGGCCACGCTGTCCTCGGCGGCCGGCGAGTCCATCACGATGAAGCTGCCGCCGTCGACGCCGGCGACCCGGAAGTAGCGGCGCGCGCTGGCGTCGGCCGAGGCCAGGTGCAGGCTGTCGCGGTCGAGGCGGTGGCGCGGCGCCAGCTCCTCCAGCCAGCGGCCGAACGCCCGCTCGCGCTCGGCGTCGTCCCAGGCGATGGCGGTGCGGGCGGCGGTTGCGGAGTCGGAGCCGGGGAGGGAATCGGTCATCGGGAGGGATGGTTTTGGCGCGGATGTGGGGGCCGGCAGCGGGGCCGGCGCCGGACGCTCGTGACGCCAGGGCAACGCGGCGCGAGCCGCGACACAAGCCGGCAGCACTGTCGTGGATAATCGTCATTCTAATAATCCCCCTGCGTCGCTAGCGGCACGGGTCCCGCCGGGCGGCGTCGACGCGTCGATTCGTTGTCCGCCGCGCGCGGGACCCGCCCCGCCAGCGGCGCCAGGCGCTCCGCCACCCAGCCCTCTTCAGTCCGCGTGTTGCGTCCCCTGTCGCGTCGCCGTCCCCGTCCCCCGTCCGCTCTGGCGCCTCTGGCCGCCGCGGCGGTGCTATGCGTTTTCGCAAGCCTGGTGCAGGCGCAGTCGCTGCCGCCCGTGCGCGCCCGTCCGCTGCCCGAGCCGCCAAAGGAGCAGCCCGGCTCGGACGTCCCGCCGCCCGTGGTCACGCTCACCGCCGACGACGTGGTGAGCCAGATCGGCGGCGTCACGCAGGCCAGCGGCAAGGTCGAGGTCACGCGCCTCGACATGGATCTGCATGCCGACCTGCTCACCTATGACCGCCTCAGCGACACCGCCCACGCCCAGGGCAACGTGCGCATCGACCGCGGCCTCGACTGGTTCAGCGCCGACCGCGTCGACCTCGAGCTCACGCGATCGGCCGGCACGCTGATCGGCACCGAATACGAGCTGGGCGCCCGCAAGGCCGGCGGCCACGCGCAGCGCATCGAGCTGATCGACCGCGAGCACTCGACGTTCTACCAGGCCAACTACACGAGCTGCTCGCGCGACGGCCCCGACGAACCCGACTGGATCATCACTGGCGACCAGATCGACATCAACACGGCCACCAACGAGGGCCGCGCCACGCACGCCGTGCTGCGCTTCCTGGGCGTGCCCATCCTCGCGGCACCCTCGCTCACCTTCCCGGTGACCGCCGAGCGCAAGTCGGGCTGGCTGCCGCCCACCGGCGACCTCAGCAACCGAAGTGGCGTGGCCGTTTCGGTGCCCTAC
>JBBQYL010000333.1:0-4586 GCA_038208735.1 Burkholderiales bacterium | reverse complement strand
GTATGTGGCCTCCGAAGGTTCCGTGCCCGAGGACAGGTGGCTCATGGGCAATCCGGTCGGTTGGAGGGGCAAGGATGGAACCGTATTCGCGCCCAACCTTCGGCTGATGCTGCGGGACATGTCCGAAGATCAGTGGCTGTTGGTGGCGCGCCAGGCCCGCGCACGTCCGCCGATGCCATGGTGGTCAGTTCGTGACATGAACGATGACGACCTGCGGACGATGTACCGCTATGTCCACTCGCTCTCCCCGATCGGGTCTGCCGCGCCGGAGTTTCTACCTGCGGACAAACAACCCAATCCGCCGTACAACCAGCTCCCCGACATGAGCTTTCCACGCTAGCGTTGCATCCCGTGGAGCGTCCGCTCCCGAGTGCACCGCCGCGCGTCAGGCGCTTGGAGAAATGGCTGCCGTGCTCGAAAGCTGCGGAACGCGCAAGTTCCAGGCCATGCCGACCTGCAACCACTCAACCTTCCGCCAGCGCCTGCGCCAACGCCAGCCGCGGGCTTTGCACGTGTTGCGTCTTCAGCTCGCCCAGCACGCGCCGTGAGATGGCCGCAGCTTCGGATCGGCGGCCCAGGGTCTGCAGCGCCTGGGCCTGCAGCAGGTCGCAGTCGGCGCGCTCCACGGCCGAAGGGAACGGCGGTGCCGGTTGCTGCGTGAGCCGCTGCAGCAGTGCATTCGCGGTGCGCACGTCGCCTTGCAGCGCCGCTGCCTGCGCACCCAGCGCCAACGCCTGGCGGTAGCTGCGGCTGCGCTGGCCCTGGACTTCGTCCAGCCGGACCAGCAGCGCCGTCGTGGTCTGCAACGCCTCGGCGGGGCGGCGCACGGCCAGTTGCACCTCGGCCAGCGCCAGCTCGGTGCGCACCGATGCGAGCGTCACCCCGCCGCGCGCGGACGATCTCGCGTGCAGCGACTGCGCCAGCGCCAGGGCCTGTTCGCCGCGCCCCGCCTGCGCCAGCGCGCGGGCCAGAAGGGACAGCAGCAGGTCGCTCTCGGCCGGTGTGGCCGACTTGAGCCACGGTGCGGTGTCGACCTCCGACAGCGCGCCGATGGCGGTGAGATCGCCAGCCAGCATGGCGGCGTCGAGCTGGCGGGCGCGCAGGATCCGGTCGGCCGCGGCCTTCAGTCCGCCGGGTCGTCCGGCCAGCCATTGCCGTTCCGCGTCGATCGACGCCACCGCCCGAGCGGGGTCGGCACGGTTCACGACGCTGGCCAAACGGCCGAAGGCGCGCAGCGCCGCGAGGCTGTCTCGTCCCGCGTCATGGCGGTAGATGTCGAGCGACTGCGACGCCCATGTCTCGGCCTGCGCGAGCTCGCCGTTGGCCAGCAAGGCCTCGCCCATCCACCAGGCGAAGTTGGCACGCTGGTCGCCATCGGCATCGTGGATCTGCCGCCACTCGGCCTGTGACTGGCGCATCAGCCGCAGCGCCTGCGCATCATCGAAGCCCAGGTTGAGAAACGCCAGGCTCATCAACGTGTTGTAGCGGATGTGGTCGTCGGCGAAGTAGCGTGCCGCTGCCGCGTCCGCGCGCGTCAGCACCTGCAGCGCGTCGGCTCGCTTGCCCGCGTCGATGAGCATGTCGCCGAGGTCATCCGCCAACGTCAGCCGGATGGCCTCGCTCTCGGCATCGTGGGCGCCCGGCGCCCAGGCGAGGCCGTCGCGTCGCACGGCCTCGCTCTCGTCGCGCCGGGCCAGCCTGGACAGCAGCCGGCCCAACGTGGCATACGTGTTGAGCACGTCGTCGGGCGCGCCGTCGTGCGCCTTCAGGTGCTGCAGCAATTGTCGTCCGACGGCGAGCGCCTCCGCGTAGCGCGCATCGGCGTCCAGCTGCAGCATCGCCGACTCCAGCTGCGCGCCGAATTCGTCGGGCTTGTCGGCGTCGCGCTTCTCGAACTCGCGCAGCTTTTCCAGCATCACCGACGACACGCCGCCGGGCTTGTTGATCTGCTCCGGCTGCTCGACGCTCAGCACGGACACGCGGCTCATCGTCTCGATGTACAGATCCTGCACCGCATGCTGGCGACGCAGCTCCGTGCTCGCACGCGCCGCCTGCGCCCTCGCCTCCCGTGCCTGCGAAAGCGACACCCCACTGCCCGCCAGCACCGCCAGCGTCAGCGCCGAGCCCATGCCTACCGCCAGACGGTGGCGGCGGGCCCAGCGTGCGAACCGGTAGCCGCGGCTGTCGGGCCGCGCCTGCACCGGCTTGCCCTCCAGGTAGCGGCGCAGATCCTGCGCGAAGGCGTCCACGCTGATGTAGCGCGCCGCCTCGTCCTTCTTCAACGCCTGGTTCAGGATGGCGTCCAGGTCACCACGCAGCGCCTTCTTCAGCGCCGGTTGCAGCGCCGCCTCGCTGGCGCGCGGCGGCTGAACCTCCAGGATGGCGACCTCCAGTTCCGCCGCGCTGCCGCGCACCAGCCGGTAGGGTCGCGTGCCGGCCAGCAGCTCGTAGGCCACCACGCCCAGGCTGTAGACGTCGCTGGCCGTGCCCAGCGCGGAGCCGCGGATCTGCTCGGGGCTCGCGTAGTCGGGCGTGAGCGCGCGTCCGGCCAGTTCGGTTGGCGGCAAGGCCTCGCCCTGTCCAGGCGCCAGCAGCCTGGCCAGGCCGAAGTCCAGCAGGGTCACGCGGCCGTCGGGGCTGACCAGGATGTTGCCGGGCTTCAAGTCTCTGTGAACCACCAGCCGCGCGTGGGCGTGGGCCAGCGCCGCCATCACCTGCAACAGCAGGCCCACACGTGCGGCTACCGACAGGGCGTGCCGCTGTGCATGGACGGTGATGTGCTCGCCCTCGACGTATTGCATCGCCAGCCAGGGTCGCCCGTGGGCGTCCAGCCCCGCGTCGTACAAGCGCGCGATGTGCTCGTGCTCGAGCCCCGCGAGGATCTCGCGTTCGCGCGCCAGCCGCTCCGCGAAGTCGCGGCCCCAGGCCACGCGCGGCAGCTTCAGCGCCACGCTGCGGCGAGCCACGCCGTCGGCCCGTTCGGCCAGCCACACGTAGCCCATGCCGCCGCGGCCGATCTCGCGCAGCAGCCGCCAGGGCCCGACCGACTCTCCCGACTGCGGCTCGGCACCGTCGGTCGTCTCACCGACGGGAAGCGACGGGAGGTGCTCCAGGAAGTCGCGGGTGTCGATCTCGGATTGCGTCTTCAGCAAGGCCTGCAACGCCTGCACCGCGCCGGGGGACACGGCGCGCTCGCCGCCGAGCGTGTCCAGCCAGCCCGCGCGCGCTTCCAGCGGCAACGCCAGCGCCTCGTCCAACAGCGAGGAGATCACGGACCAATGCTCTGCGATGTCGGATAGCGGGGTCATGGGGAGGCGACCGGAAACGAGACGGGTAGTTTCACCGAAGAATGGGGCTTGGCGCGGCGGCGGCCAGAATCGACAATCGCGGGCCGGCTTTCGGGGAGCTCAAAACGAGTCGCCGGTGAGTCGGCTTCAGCCCAGGATCGAACTTCACCTGCGAATGGCCATTCGACTGTCCCTTCTGTTGCCGCTCGCCGTGCTGGGCGGGGCGCGGTGGTGGCTGAGGACGCCTGTCGTTCCCGGGGAGAGAGTGCTTCAAATGACGGTGGTATCGCCAGACGGGGCAAAGGAGGCGCGCGTGTATTCCAACCGCTGGTCTGGCCCCTTGGCGGTCGACACCAACATCGAAGAGACCATCGAGCTTTCCGAGCGCGGCCACCCGAGCGCCATCGCGCCGTCCGCGCTCGACACCGTCGCGCGGTATGACATGGAGCGCGGTGCGGTGGTCGCGGTGCTGTGGCAGGACGCCCGGCATCTCGTCGTCGTGACCTCCGCGAACCTGCAACCAGGCATGCCGCTACGTTCCCTCGGCGGCATCAGCTCGAAGGCTTTGACCTTTGACCCGCGCAGCCCAAGCGAGGCCGCGTGCATCGAGGCATTCAACCGGGTTGCCCGCGGCCCCGTCCTGGTCACACCGCCTGGATGCGCGGCACTGATGGACGCCGTATGAGCCATCGGAAGCTGCCTGGGATCCTGGTCGCCGTGCTGGGCACAAGCTGCCTGGCGGCGTGCGCGCCGTGGCCTTGCGAGATGATCCCGCCGGTCAATGGAGTTGTTGTCGATGCCGCATCGCACAGACCCATCGCCGGGGCCGTCGTGCGTTTCCAGGAATTTCCTGAGACTGCCGTGCATTCTGCGAGCGATGGCTCGTTTTCAATCGCAGCAGTGCGGAAGTGGCAAGTGGTGATCATTGGCACCGACATGCAGACGGGCTTTGGCCTTGCCGTCGATGCGCCCGGTGACGCATCGGCTGTGCAGCGTTTTGAGACGGGGGATCTGCCCCAGCACGTCATCGCGATGAAGCGCTATGGGAGTTGACGGCCCGGCGCTCTTTGGCGCGTCCGTGATCAAACGAATCGTCCG
The DNA here is from genome assembly GCA_038208735.1 of Burkholderiales bacterium. Classification (GTDB taxonomy): domain Bacteria; phylum Pseudomonadota; class Gammaproteobacteria; order Burkholderiales; family Burkholderiaceae_C; genus Scleromatobacter. Next base: position 201 of record JBBQYL010000333.1, on the reverse strand, counting down.
CGTTCGGCCAAAGGACTAAACCGCTACGCGGTGGTGCGCTGCGCGATTGGCGGCGCGGCATGGGCGGCGCCCCGTGCACACGTGATCTGCCACTGTTGACGGGCGAGGCAATCGGCCTCGCTCTTCAACAGGAGCAGCATCATGACCCCATTGGATCAAGCCGTTTTTCCCCTGCGCCAACGCATGCTCGACGACATGCGC
>JBBQYL010000332.1:0-4593 GCA_038208735.1 Burkholderiales bacterium | reverse complement strand
AGCGTCGATGTTGCCGAAGTTCACCCGCTTGTTGTTGTAGATGACGATGCCATACAGCGTGGCGCGCTCCAGCGCCACCACCTCGCCGGCCTTCTTCTCCCAGTGCGGCTCCAGCAGCTGCGTCTTGAGCAGGTGGCCGGCGATGCCGGGGATCCACTGCGGGTCGATGGCGGCGATGCCGCGACCGTACAGGCGCGTGGTCTCCACCAGTTCGGCCGTGACGATCCAGCGGCCCGGCTTCTTGGACAGGTGCGCGCCCGGATGGCGCCAGAACCGGATGCCGCGGGCACCGAGGTACCACTCGTCGTCCTCGCTCTTGAGGCCCAGGTTGCCCAGCAGGCCCGCGAGCATGGCCAGGTGCACCTGGTCGTAGTCGGCCGGCGCGGTGTTGAGCTGCCAGCCGTGGTCGGCCACCACGGTGAGCAGCTGCGAATGGATGTCGCGCCACTCGCGCACGCGGCGCACGCTGACGAAGTTCTCGCGCAGCAGCTGCTCGTGGCGGCGGTGGCTCAGCTTGTGGGTAGCCGGTGGGGTATGGGAGTCGCCCTGCGCGCCCCCGTGGCGCGCATGCGCGGACGCGCCGCGCGCCGCGCGCGGCGCGGTCATCGGCACGCTCGCGAGATCGACGCCTTCCGACTGCCCGCCGCGCGACAGGTCGAGCCACTTCCAGAGCTTGAGGTAGCCCATGAACTCGGAGCGCTCGTCGTCGAACTTCTTGTGCTTCTCGTCGGCGGCCTGGGCCTGCTCCATCGGCCGGTCGCGCACGTCCTGCCCCGACAGCGCCGACGCGATCACCAGCACCTCGGCGAGGCAGTTGCGCTCGCGCGCCTCGAGGATCATGCGGCCCACGCGCGGGTCGAGCGGCAGCCTGGCCAGCTCGACGCCGATGGGCGTGAGGTCGTTGAGGTCGTCGACGGCGTTGAGCTCGCCCAGCAGCGCGTAGCCGTCGGCGATCGCCTTCTTGGGCGGCTCTTCCAGGAACGGGAAGTCTTCCACCGCGCCGAAGCGCAGGCCCTTCATGCGCAGGATGACGCCGGCCAGCGACGAGCGCAGGATTTCGGGGTCGGTGAATCTGGGGCGACCGGCGAAGTCCTTCTCGTCGAACAGCCGGATGCAGGTGCCGTTGGACACGCGGCCGCAGCGCCCGGCGCGCTGGTTGCACGCGGCCTGGCTGACGGGCTCGATCTGCAGCTGCTCCACCTTGTTGCGGTAGCTGTAGCGCTTGACGCGCGCCAGCCCGCTGTCGATCACGTAGCGGATTCCCGGCACGGTGAGCGAGGTCTCGGCCACGTTGGTGGTGAGCACGATGCGCGGCGCGTGGCCGGTCTCGAACACGCGATCCTGCTCGGCCTGCGACAGCCGCGCGAACAGCGGCAGGATCTCGACGCCCGGCGGATGGTGCTTGCGCAACGCCTCGGCGGCCTCGCGGATCTCGCGCTCGCCCGGCAGGAAGACGAGGACGTCGCCCGGCCCGCCGCGCCACAGCTCGCCGACCGCGTCGGCGATGGCCTCGTTGAGCCCGTACTCGCGGCTCTCCTCGAACGGCCGCCAGCGCTGCTCCACCGGAAACAGGCGGCCGCTGACGGTGATGACCGGTGCCGGCCCCTTGGCCGACTCGAAATGCTTCGCGAAGCGGTCGGCGTCGATCGTGGCCGACGTGACGATCACCTTCAGGTCGGGCCGGCGCGGCAGGATCTGGCGCAGGTAGCCGAGCAGGAAGTCGATGTTGAGGCTGCGCTCGTGCGCCTCGTCGATGATGATCGTGTCGTAGGCGCGCAGCAGCGGATCGCTCTGCGTCTCGGCCAGCAGGATGCCGTCGGTCATCAGCTTGACGGAGGCGCCCGGCTGGAACTTGTCCTGGAACCGCACCCGGTAGCCGACGACCTCGCCCAGCGGCGAGTTGAGCTCGAAGGCGATGCGCTTGGCCACGCTGGACGCCGCGATGCGGCGCGGCTGCGTGTGGCCGATGAGGCCGCCCCCGTTGGCCCGCCCCCGGCCGAGCTCGAGCACGATCTTGGGCAACTGCGTGGTCTTGCCCGAGCCCGTCTCGCCGCAGACGATCACCACCTGGTGCTCGCGCAGCGCCCGCGCGATGTCGTCGCGCCGGCTGGAGACCGGCAGCGATTCGGGGTAGGTGATCCTGGGAAGCGGATTGGCCGGGGCGTTCGCGGTGCGCGCCGGGCGATCCGGTCGATCCGGTCGATCCGGTCGATCGGTGCGGGGCGGTCGGGGCGCGGCGGGCAAGCGCGGCGGTGCGGGCGGACGAGTAGGCGAATTCACGAGCCTTCGATTATCGCTCGGTGGTGTGTGGGGCGCGGCTGCATCAGAGCGGGGCGCGCTGAATCAGGCTTGGGGCGCGTTGCATCGGTTTGCGGGGCGCGCTGGTTCAGTCACGACTCACCGGGCAAGTCTCTTTTGTTCGTGTCCTCCGCCGGCCTGCGGCGCGGCTCCCCCTTTACCTCACAAAAGAGACTCGCCCGGTTCGTCGTTCCACGCCCGGCCTGCCAGCGGACTACATTCGCGGGGGAAGAAATCCGCGAGTTTGTGAGGTGGTCTTGGCATCGTCGCGGCCATCGAGGCCGCGACGATGCCCGCGGCCGGCTCGTTCACGCGCCGTCGAGCCTGACGCGAATCGCGGATCGGGATGCCGGCGCTACTTTTCGTGACGGACGACCTGCACCGTCCCGTCATCCTGCGCGCAGTCGCAGGATCCACCCCAGAGACATCGTCGTTTGCCAGCATGGATCCTGCGACTGCGCGCAGGATGACCCGGTTGACGCGGTGATGACGCAGTTGGCGCGGCGATGACGATTGGAGCGTTGATGACGCTTTTGCCGCAGTGCCGACGCCGTTGGCGCGATGCTGACGCCGTTGGCGAGGCGATGACGCTATTGCCGAAGTGATCTCCCCATTCGTTGGTCACGAGAAGGAGCGTCGGCGTCGCGATGCGAAGTTCGCGTCAGGCCCGACGGCGTGTGGGCAAGCAGGCCGCGGGCATCGTCGCGGCCTCGACGGCCCGACGATGCCAAGACCAACAATCAAGTTCGCGGACTTCTTCCCCGGCGAATGTTGTCCACGGGCCGCCCACGGTTGGAACGACGCACCGGGCGAGTCTCTTTTGTGAGGTCAAGGAGGAGCCGCGCCGCAGGCCGGCGGAGGACACGAACAAAAGAGACTTGCCCGGTAAGTCGTGACTGACCCAGCGCGCCCCGCAACCGTCACCCGTCACCCGTCACCCGTCAGCCATCAACCACCAACCGCCAAGCCCCGATCGCCAACCCCCAGCCGCCACCAGAGAAGGAATTGAGCCGTACGGCACAATGTCCCGCTGAAGAAAAGAGCCCTGCCCAATGAGCCTCGACCTGGTCTTTCCCCACACCTTCGTGCCCTGGTTCCGCGCCGTGGCGCCGCACATCCACGCCTATCACGGCAAGACGTTCGTGGTGGCGATCGCGGGCGAGATGATCGCCGCGGGCAAGCTCAACGCCCTGGTGCAGGACCTGGCCATCCTGCACGCCATGGGCATGAAGCTGGTGCTGGTGCACGGCTTCCGGCCGCAGGTCAACGACCAGCTCAAGGCCAAGAACCATCCGGCGCGCTACAGCCACGGCATCCGCATCACCGACGAGGTGGCGCTCGACTGCGCGCAGGAGGCCGCCGGCCAGCTGCGCTTCGAGATCGAGGCCGCGTTCTCGCAGGGACTGCCCAACACGCCGATGGCCAACGCGACCGTGCGGGTGGTGTCGGGCAACTTCCTCACCGCGCGTCCCGTGGGCATCGTCGACGGCGTCGACTTCATGCACAGCGGCGTGGTGCGCAAGGTGGACGGCGTGGCCATCCGCCGGGCCATCGACATCGGCGCGGTGGTGCTGCTGTCGCCGTTCGGCTTCTCGCCCACGGGCGAGGCGTTCAATCTCACGATGGAAGAAGTCGCCACCTCCACGGCTGTGGCGCTGCAGGCCGATAAGCTGCTCTTCGTCACCGAGGTGCCAGGTATCCATGAAGTGCCGAGCGACCCTGATTCGCCGATCGACACCGAACTCGCGCTGGCCGACGCGGAGCGCCTGCTCGCCACGCTGCCCGCGCCCACGCGCCCGACCGACATCGCGTTCTACCTGCAGCATTGCGTCAAGGCCTGCCAGGGCGGCGTGGAACGATCGCACATCCTGCCGTTCGCGGTCGACGGGGCGCTGCTGATGGAGGTCTTCACGCACGACGGCATCGGCACGATGGTGGTCGACGAGAAACTCGAGAGCCTGCGCGAAGCCACTTCGGACGACGTCGGCGGCATCCTCCAGCTGATCGAGCCCTTCGAGCGCGACGGTACGCTCGTCAAACGCAGCCGAACGGAAATCGAACGCGACATCGCCACCTATACCATCATCGAGCACGATGGAATCATTTTTGGCTGCGCGGCGCTCTATCCGTATCCGGAAGCCGCTACCGCGGAACTCGCCGCATTGACGATATCGCCGCAGGTGCAAAGCCAGGGCGACGGCGAACGCATTCTCAAGCGCATCGAGCACCGCGCGAAAGCCCTCGGCGTCAAATCGATATTCGTGCTGACCACGCGCACGATGCACTGGTTCATCA
>JBBQYL010000331.1:0-4598 GCA_038208735.1 Burkholderiales bacterium | reverse complement strand
GCGGTCGCCGCCCAGCTGCTTTCGTTGCGATAGGCCGTCAGCGACAGCTCCACCGGCAGCGCGCGGCCCTCGGCATCGCGCGCGTCGAATTCGATCACGGTGCCGGAGAACATCTCGTCACCGGCGTCGCACAGCGCGGCGATGCCGTCGGTGGCGGCCAGCAGCATGGGCAGCGGGAGGACTTCCTGCACCGGCCGGCCCACGGCCTGCGCCGCGGAGCGCCCGAACAGGCGCTCGGCCGCCGGATTCCAGTAGGACAGCGCTCCGCACTCGTCGAAACTGATCACCGCGTCGGTGGCGGCTTGGAGCATCAGCTCGACGCGCGCCTGTTGCGCCCGGAACGCCAGTTCGCTGGCCAGCCGGCGCTGCTGCTGCACCACGACGTTGACGATCAGCGTCAGCGACGACACGCTCAGCAGGAACAGGAACAGCGAGGCCGTGTGCGTGGCCGGATCGGCGTTGGCGCTGCCGGGCGCGGTGAGCTGCAGCGTGATCGTGATGAGCCCGCAGGCCATCACGGCCGAGTGCACGAACAGCGGCGGGAACTTGATGGCCGCCCACACCAGCAGCGGCAGCGCGAGGAAACCCACCACGTGCACCGGCACGTTCCACGTGCGCGTGACGGCCCAGCCCAGCACGCTGGCGGCGATGCTGGAGAAGATGAACAGCAGCTGTTCGCGCGACAGCTGCATGACGCGCGGCAGCCGCGCGCCGGGCCGAGGCGGCACGCGCGCGACGGCCGGGCGCGGGACGCGAGGCGCGCTTCTTCGCTCGGGAAAGCCGGGCATCGGCGCGTCCCGCTCGTCCGGGTTGAGGCGTGCGTCGATCCAGCGCGCCCACGACAGCAACGCCGGCATGCAGATGAGGCAGCCGAAGACGTCGCCGATCATCGACTGCATCCAATACCCCGACCACCCGAACGCGATGCACTGCCGGGTGCCGACGAGGCCGCAGTAGCCGGCGGTGGCTCCCGCGCCGTTGACGAAGGCGAACAGCACGCCCAGGCCCATCATCAGCATCACGGCGCGGACGGTGTCCAGGCGCCCGGTGAAGCCGGCGCGGTCCGACGTCCAGCGCGCCACCGCGGCGGCGGCCAGCATCGACAGCGGCTCGATGAAGGCCCAGCGGTCGTGCGTGAAGGCGTGCGCCCGGCCGTCGGCGACGAAGTCGTAGACGATGTAGATGGCCGCGCCGATGAGCGAGCGCCAGCCGTACAGGATCCCGGCCACGCAGGCCACGGCGGCCGGCGGCCACACCGGCGTGAGATAGCCGTTGTCGTTGAAGACGAGCCCGAGTTGCGCCGCCAGCCAGAACAGCAGCGTGACGCCCAGCATCAGGAACAGGTCGCGGCGGGATTTCCGGGACAACAAGCGAGCAGCTTTCGACAAAGGGAACGACAGGAGGGACGCCGTTCGAATTGTCCCGCGTATTTCACGCCGCGGCACATGAAACGCGCGCATGCGCAACCTAAAATCGCAGCATGCATCCCGATCTTCCGAGCGGCCTGGTCGTCCGCGGCTTCACGCCTCCGCTGCGCCTCGCCGACTTCCGCCTCGCCGCGTTCGACATGGATTCGACGCTGATCAACATCGAATGCATCGACGAGATCGCCGCCGCCGTGGGCCTGAAGGCCAAGGTGGCCGCCATCACCGAGGCCACGATGCGCGGCGAGATCGCCGACTTCAAGCAAAGCCTGCGCCGCCGCGTGGCCCTGCTCGAGGGCGTGCCCGAGCAGGCGCTGGACGAGATCTGGACGAACACGCTGCGCCTGAATCCCGGCGTGGAGAGGTTCCTGGGCGCGCTGCGCGAGGCCGGCCTCAAGACGCTGCTGGTCTCGGGCGGCTTCACCTTCTTCTCGGACCGCGTGGCGCAGCGCCTGGCCATCGACTACACGCGCGCCAACGTGCTCGAGATCGCCGACGGCCGGCTCACCGGCGGCCTGGTCACGCAGCCCTGGGGCGACATCTGCGACGGGTTGGAGAAGCAGCGCATGCTGCTGCACACCTGCCAGGCGCTGGGCATCCCGCCCTCGCAGGCCATCGCGGTGGGCGACGGGTCCAACGACCTGCCGATGATGGGCGTGGCGGGACTGTCGATCGCGTACCACGCGAAGCCGGCGGTGCGCGAGAAGGCGATGTTGGCGATCAACGAAGGCGGCATGGACGCCGCGTTGGCCGTGTTCGCCTGAAGACCCTGCCCGCTCAGGCGGCGTTGGCCGCCTGGAGCGGCGCCTCCGCTCGCGCGATCTGCAGCGGCGCCTCGGCCCGCGCAAACCAGTCGGCATAGGGCGAGTTCTTCGCCAGCGCGCGGTTGAAGTCGGGCGCGCCGCCGTTCCACCACACCCGGCCGCGCTCGCCCAACCCGGCCTGGGCGGCGGCCACCTGCTGACGCGCGGCCGTGATGGCGGCCTCGTCGCCCGCGGTCTTGGCGGCCTTCAGCGCACGGCGGCCATTGAGCAGCTCGCGCATGTGGCGCACCTTCGCCTCGGCCGGCAAGGCCGGATTCGGGGCGCGCCAGAGGCGTCCCTGGATCACGTGGTAGCGGCCATCCGGCGTCGTCAGCTCCGAGGTCATCGGACCAATGTAGTGCACCGGGGCGGGGGGACTGATGCGAAAAGATACCGGAATACCCCTTCCTGATACAGCTTGACACAATGACGCGCGCAGGATGACACCGCAGGGCGAATCAGCGGCTCAACTGCTCCCACGCCTTGTCCAGCCGCTTGACGCTCACCGGCTGCGGCGTGCGCAGCTCCTGCGCGAAGAAGCTCACGCGCAGCTCCTCCAGCAGCCAGCGGTATTCGTTCAGGCGCGCGTCGATGGCGCCGCGGCGGTCGGACAGCGTGCGCATGTAGCGCTGCTCCACCGGCCGCAGCTCGGCCAGCCGCTGCGCGTCGCGCGTCGGGTCCGCGCGCAGCTTGTCGAGCCGAAGCGTGACGCCCTTCAGATAGCGAGGCAGGTGCTGCAGCTGCGCCCAAGGCGTGGTGGCCACGAAGCGCTTGCCCACCAGCCGCTGCAGCTGGGCCTGCACGTCGTCGACCACCTCCTTGGCCGGCCGCGCGTCCTTGAGCTTGCGCGTGGCCGCGGCGAACTCCACCAGCACCGCGTGGGCCTGGCGCGCCACCTCCTGCGCGATGAGGTTGAGTCGGCTGCGGCCCGCTTCGAGCCGGCGCTTGAACTCGGCCTCGTCGGTGGGCAGCGGCTCCTCGAGGAAGGCGCGGTCGATGGCCACGTCGATGATCTGCTCGCGCAGCTCCTCGGCCGCGCCCAGAGGCATGTAGTAGACCGACATCTTCGTCAGGTCGGGGATGTTGCGCTCGAGGAACTTGATCGGCTCCTTGAGCTGCAGCGCCAGCAGGCGGCGCAGGCCGGCGCGGTGCTTCGTGGCGGCGACGTCGGGCTCGTCGAACACCTCGATCTCCACGTGCGTGCCCTTGTCGATGAGCGCGGGGAAGCCGATCAGCGTCTGGCCGCCCTTGGCGATCTCCATCAGCTCGGGCAGCTGGCCCAAGGTCCAGGCCGTGTACCTGGCCGCGGCGGCCTGAGCGGTGGACGCCGGCGGCGGCTCGACGCGCGCGACCACGCCCTTGCTGCCCGGCGGCAGCACGACGGGCGCCGGCGTGGGCGACGACGTGGGCAGCTTCAATGCCGCCAACGCCTGGAACGCCGATCGCGCCTGCCCCCCCAGCTCGGACTTCAGCGTGGCCAGGTTGCGCCCGAAGCCCAGCTGGCGGCCGTGCTCGTCGACCACGCGGAAGTTCATGAAGTGATGCGGCGACAGCGTCTCGAGCTTGAAGTCGTTGCGCTGCACGGCGATCTGCGTGCGCTCCTTCACGGCCTTCAGCAGCACCTCCAGCAGTTCGCCCTGCGCGAAGTCGTGCGTGGCCACGAATTCGGCCACGTACTCGGGCAGCGGCACGAGGCGCGCGCGCGGACGCTGGTGCAGGCTCTTCACCAGCGCCAGCACCTTGGCCTCCAGCATGCCCGGCACCAGCCAGTCGACGCGCTCGGCGTTGACCGGGTTGAGGGCGTAGATGGGCACGGTCACCGTGAGACCGTCCTTGGCGTCGCCGGGCTCGTGCAGGTAGACCACGCCGCAGTCGACGCCGCCCAGCCGGATGGTCTTGGGGAACGACGCCGTGGTGATGCCGGCCGCCTCGTGGCGCATCAGCTCGTCGCGCGTGAGCATCAGCAGCTTCGGCTGCTTGCGCTGCTCCTCGCGGTACCACTTGTCGAAGGTGGCGCCGCTGACCACGTGCGCGGGCACCTGCTGGTCGTAGAACGCGTAGATCAGCTCGTCGTCCACCAACACGTCCTGGCGGCGCGACTTGTGCTCGAGATCCTGCACCTGCGCGATCATCTTCTGGTTGTGCGCGAGGAACGGCAGTCGCGTCTCCCACTCGCCGTGCACGAGCGCCTCGCGCAGGAAGATCTCGCGCGCCACCACCGGGTCGACCAGGCCGAAGTTCACGCGCCGGTTCTGGTCCACGACGATGCCGTACAGCGTGGCGCGCTCCAGCGCGATCACCTCCGCCGCCTTCTTTTCCCAATGCGGCTCGGCCAGGCTGGTCTTGATCAGGTGGCCGGCGATGCCGGGCA
>JBBQYL010000330.1:0-4639 GCA_038208735.1 Burkholderiales bacterium | reverse complement strand
GGCCGCCCGCAGCCGCATCATGGATGCGGACTTCGCCTCGGAAACCGCGAACATGAGCCGCGCCAACGTGCTTCAGCAGGCCGGCACGGCGATGATCGCCCAGGCCAACCAGCAGCCGCAACAGGTGCTGTCGCTGCTGCGCTGAGCCCCGCCAGTCCGGCAGGCCCCGCTCCTGCCTCGATCAAAGAAAGCCCCGCCAGGCGCAAGCCGGCGGGGCTTTTGCCGATGGGCGGCCCGTTCCTGCCCGGGGGCCGGGCGGCGCTCAGGCCGAGAAAAGACGGTTTTGGGGGGTCATATCCGCGATTCGACCGGCCTCAAGTTTTCGCACAATCCATCCCAACGTCTCCTTCATTTCAGAAGACCCGGAGACGCGGTCCGGAAGCACCCGCGATGAAGCGCAAGCGAACTCGAGGTGACGAAGTACCGGGCTTGGAGGTGCGAGGCCGCGAGGCCTGCCTGACAGCCACGCATCGAATTCAAGTTCCGGCACTTTCGCCGGTTGTGCCTTCAGTAGCGGAGAAATCCCATGCCATTGACCATCAATACGAACATTGCTTCGCTCAATGCGCAGCGCAACCTCAACATGTCGCAAGGCTCGCTCGCGACGTCCATGCAACGCCTGTCTTCGGGTCTGCGCGTGAACTCCGCCAAGGACGACGCCGCCGGCCTCGCCATCGCCGAGCGCATGAACGCGCAGGTTCGCGGCATGAACGTGGCGGTACGCAACGCCAACGACGGCATCTCGATGTCGCAGACGGCCGAAGGAGCCCTCTCGCAGGTCGGCAACGCGCTCCAGCGCATGCGCGAACTGGCGATCCAGGCACGCAATTCCACCAACAGCTCGTCAGACAAGGATTCGCTGAACAAGGAATTTGCCCAGCTTCAGATGGAAATTGGCCGCGTCCTTGGCGGCACGACGTTCAACGGAAAGCACATCCTTGGCGCCGATGCCACGTCGCTGACGTTCCAGATCGGCGCGAACACCACTGCCAACGACACGATCACGATCGCGACTTCCAACATGGCCATGGACGCCACCATCACGGCGGTGACGAATACGTCGACCGCACTGATCGACGCCTCGGCGACATCCGGCGCCATCGGCAGGGTCATCGACAACATCGACAAGGCCCTCGACAACGTCAACGACACGCGAGCCACCTTCGGCGCCACCCAGAGCCGCTTCGACGCCATCATCACCAATCTGCAGGTGGGCGTCGAGAACCAGTCGGCCGCACGCAGCCGGATCATGGACGCCGACTTCGCCTCGGAGACTGCCAACATGAGCCGTGCCCAGGTGCTGCAGCAGGCCGGCACCGCGATGGTGGCCCAGGCCAACCAGTTGCCCAACCAGGTGCTCAAGCTGCTGCAGGGCTGATTCGCCCGAAAGCGCACGCGCGACGCGACGGCCGACCCCGGCCTCGCCACGCGCCCGGGCAGGCGCGCCCCGCAAGTCCCGTGGTCGATTCCCCGAGGCTTGCGCGGCGCGCCGCATCGCTGCCTCAAGTCCCGCTGCCTTACGCCGATAGTTCGCTGTAGGAACGCCGAAACGCAAGGATTCGAATGACCACCACCTCGAGCACGACAGGCTCCATCAGCTCCGCCGGCATCGGCAGCGGGCTCGATGTGAAGAGCATCATCTCGTCGCTGATGGCCGTCGAGTCGCAGCCACTCACGTTGTTGCAGAACAAGGCGAGCACGGTCCAGACCGAGATTTCCGCGGTGGGGCAGATCCAGAGCCTCACGTCCACGCTGAGCGACAAGGCGCACGCGCTGTCGTCGAAGTCGCTGTGGACGCAGACCACCTCCAGCTCGGCCGACCCCACCGTGGTGACGGCCGACACGTCGGGTGGCACGGCCGCCTCGGGCGACTATTCGGTGAGCGTGCAGCAGATGGCCCAGGGCCAGACGGTGACGTCGTCGGTCGCCGCCGGCGCCGCGCTGAGCCAGGGCACGCTCACGATCCAGCTGGGCACCTGGTCGTCCGACGGCGCCATGCCGCCGACCACCAGCTTCGCCAAAGCCAGCGCGGCCGCCGTCACCATCACCATCGGCTCGGGCGACACGTCCCTGTCTTCGATCCGCGACAAGATCAACGGCGCCAACGCGGGCGTGTCGGCTTCCATCATCAGCGACGCCAACGGCTCGCGGCTGTCGCTGCGCTCCACCACCACGGGCGCGGCGAACGGCTTCAAGATCTCCGCCACCGAGACCACCGACGACAACAACCCGAACACGGGCCTGTCGGCGCTCAGCTTCGACGCCACCACCGGGGCCACGAGCTCGCAGCTGGCGCTGAACCAGTACGCGCTCAATGCCAAGGCGACGGTCAACGGCATCGCCATCGAGTCGGCCACCAACAAACTGAGCAACATCTCCGACGGCTTGAGCCTGACGTTGCTGAAGAAGAGCGACACGCCCGTCGACGTGAACGTTTCGGCCGACACGGCCACGATGCAGAAGGCGATCACCGACTTCGTGTCGGCGTACTCGTCGCTGCAGTCGTATATCTCACTGCAGACCAAGTACGACGCGAGCACCGCGGTCACCGCCGGCACGGCGCGCCACGACAGCCCGCTGCAAGGCGATCCGTCGATCGTGGGCTTCCAGAACTCCCTGCGCGCTGTGGTCACCACGACGTCGTCGACGTCGTCGATGTTTTCGCGGCTGTCCGACCTGGGCATCGCGGTGCAGAAGGACGGCACGTTGTCGGTGGCCAACGCCACCAAGATGACCTCGGCGCTGGCGCATCCCGACGAGCTCTCGAAGCTGTTCACCACCTACGGCAGCACCAACGAGAACACCGGCATCGCGGTGCGCTTCGCCACCATGGGCGACAACGCCACGGGCGTCAGCGGGGCGCTGTTCTCGCGCAGCGACGGCCTGAAGGGCGAACTCTCGCGCAACCAGAAGCAGCAGGACGACATGCAGACCCACCTGGACGCCACGCAGGCCCGCCTCACCGCGCAGTACCAGGCGCTGGACACCACCATGTCCAAGATGAGCGCGCTGTCCAGCTATGTCTCGCAGCAGGTGGCGCTGATGGAGAAGGCTTGACGCCGCGACTCGACGCGAACTCTCGAATTCCGAACCTTTAGCCAGGCTTGCGGCGACAAGGCGGCCCAAAACGGACAGTTCCGCTTCAAGACCTTCGCGGCCCCATCCGATAACAAGTCAAGACGAACACATCACGGACTCGGATCCCGACCTCGCCACCATGTTCAACGCCGCACCCTCCGCCTTCGGACGCTCCCACGGTTTCGCCAACGCCTACGCACGCGTCGGCGTCGAGACCAGCGTCAACGCCGCCTCGGCGCACAAGCTCATCGAGCTCCTGTTCAATGGGTTCATGGATTCGATCGTGCTGGCGCGTGGCCACATGCGCGCCAAGCAGATCGAGGCCAAGGGCAACGCCATCGGCCGCGCCGCCCGTATCGTCGAGGAGGGCCTCAAGGCAGGCCTGAACCTGGAAGCCGGTGGCCGCCTGGCCTCCGACCTCGACGCGCTCTACGCCTACGTGGGCCTTCGCCTGTTGCACGCCAACCTGCGCAACGACGAAGCCGCGCTGGACGAATGCGTGAAACTGATCGGGCCGCTCCGCGATGCCTGGATCGCCATCGGACCCCAAGTGGAAGCGGGCAACCTGTGAACACTTCCAGCACCTACAGCCAAAAGAAGATCATGAGTACCAAGCTGCTCAACTACTACGAGGCCATCGAAAAGGCCAGCGCCGACATGCTCTCCGCCGCGCGCACGGGCAACTGGGACGAGGTGGTCAAGCTGGAGGGCGCCTGCGCCGTGCTGATCGCCCAGCTCAAGAGCGCCGCGCAGTCGGGCGCCCTGATGCAGAACGAGGCCAAGGAGAAGTCGCGCATCATGCAGCGCATCCTCCTGAACGATGCCGAGATCCGCCACTTGGCCGAGCCCTGGCTGGAGGACCTCGATCACATGATGGGCGCCCGGCCCGCAATGCTGCACTGAGCACCGCGATGTTCGAAGACACCCGTCCCGCCTCGCTCGACGCGCTGGGAACCGGCGACGGCCTCGCCGAGTTCCGCGTCACCGCGCCCGGGGAGATCCGCGCGCTGCTCAAGCAGCTGATGGACGACGTGGTGCCGCTGAACCTGAGCGCCTCCGACGGCAGCGCCTACACCACCACGCTGTGGACGCTCGACCCGTCCGCCGATCGCATCTCGTTCACGGCCGACACCCAGTCGCCGGCGGTGCACGACATCGTCGAGGCCGACGAGTGCGCGGCCGTGGCCTATCTCGACCGCGTGAAGGTGCAGTTCGACGTTGGCGACCTGGTGCTGGTGCAGGGCCACAAGGCCAGCGTGCTGCAGGCGCGCTTCCCGCGCGAGATGTTCCGTTTCCAGCGCCGCAACACCTTCCGCGTGCGCACCATCGAGCGGACGGCGCCCACGGCGTCGTTCCGCCATCCCGGCATTCCCGACATGAGTCTGGCGCTGCGCGTGCTCGACGTCTCCATCGGCGGCTGCGCGCTGCTGCAGCCGGCCAACGTGCCGATGCTGCAACCCGGCGCCGTGATCCGCGGCGTGCGGCTGTCGCTCAATGCCGAGACGCAGATCGACGCGGGCCTGATGCTGCACCACATCACCTCCACCGGCGCCGAGAACGG
>JBBQYL010000329.1:0-4650 GCA_038208735.1 Burkholderiales bacterium | reverse complement strand
CGCTGTTCATGTGGACGCTCGCCGCGGCTCCCACGCGCCCGCGCCTGGCCGCCGTGTCGGCCGTCGTGGCGCTGACGGTGATCGCCGCCAGCGGCGCGCCCACCATCGCGCTGGCGCTCGGCGCGAGCGGCTTCGTCATCTGCCAGTGGTCGCGCTATCCCGGCGCGCTGGGGCTGCGTCCCTGGCTGGTGCTGGGCATGCTGGCCGGCGCGCTGGTGGCGGCCGCGGGCCATGCCTGGGCCTGGCGCGCGGGCATCCACTGGACCTCGGCGTGGGAGCTGGTGCGCCTGAGCGCCTGGTTCCTCTGGCCGGGCTGGCTGCTGGCGCTGTGGACGCTGTGGCGCTGGCGCCAGCACCTCACGTATCGGCACATCGCCGTGCCCAGCGTGGGCGTGGCGGTGGCGCTGGTGGCCTCGCTCAGCATGGGCGCCTCCGACCGTGCGCTGCTGCTTGCGGTACCCGGCATCGCCGTGCTGGCCGCGTTCGCGCTGCCCACGCTCAAGCGCTCGGCGGGCTCGGCAATCGACTTCTTCTCGGTGTTTTTCTTCACCGCCCTGGCCATCGCGATCTGGGTGTTCTATCTTGGCATGATGACGGGCACCCCGGCAAAGGCGGCGCTGCGCATCGCGCACCTGCTGCCCGGCTTCGAGGCGCGCTTCTCGGCGCCGCTGCTGGCGCTGGCCATCGCCGGCATGGCCGCCTGGCTGGCGCTGGTGCGCTGGCGCACGGCGCGCGTGCAGCACGCGTTGTGGAAGTCGCTGGTGCTGCCGGCCTCGGGCGTGGCGCTGAGCTGGCTGCTGCTGCTCACGCTGGGCCTGCCGGTGATCGACTACGCGCGCAGCTACCGGCCCTGGGTCTACATGATCGCGCAGCATGTGCCCAACGGCACATGCGTGGCCGCGCAGCTGCCGCGCTCGGCGCTGGCCGCGCTCGAGAACTACACGAACTGGCGCATCGACGCGCAAGGCGACGTGGCGCGTACCAGCGAATGCCCGTACCTGCTGGTGGACGAGAGCCCCCGCAGCCCCGTCCCGGCGCCGCCGGGATGGACGCTGGTAGCGCACCTGCACCGGCCGTCCGAGCGCGACGAGTCGACCGCGGTGTTCAAGCGTGCGGTGGCGCCGTCGCCGCACGCCGGCGAGTTCGGGCGCGTGGCGCAGGCGCGCTGACGCCCAGGCTCACCAACGCCCGCGCCCCTGCTCCTCGCGCTTTTGCTCGCGCAGCAGGTACAGGTAGAGCCCCTCCACCTTCTCCCGCGCCCACGGCGTCTTGCGCAGCAGCTTCAGGCTCGACTTGATGCTGGGCTCGAAGGCGAAGCAGCGAAGCGGGATGCGCTCGTCCAGGCCCTGCCAGCCGTAGGCCTCCACCAGCGCCGTGACGATGGCTTCCAGCGTGAGGCCGTGCAGCGGGTTGCGGGGCTGCTGCGCCGGCGGTGGCGGCGAGGGCGAGACGGGATCGGTCATGTCCCGATTGTCGCCGGGCGCCGCCGCTATCATCCGGCGACGTATCCCATGGGACTTCCTCGATGACGATTCCGACCCGGCGGGTGCTCGTGTCCATCACCACGCTCGCCGCGCTCGTCTTGCTGGCAGTTCACCACCGGCACCCTGCGGCCGAACAGGTGGCAAGCGCGGCAGCCGCCACCGCGTCGGCGGTCGGGGTGGACGCCCCGGCGCCGCAACAGACGGCGGACACCGGTGTCGCCCCCGTGAGCGACCAGCAGGCGCAGGCCGCCTGCCATCCCCACTTGGCCAACGGCCCCGACACCGTGCCGCAGGTCGACGCCAGCAACGTGTCGCAGCCCGCCCTGTCGCACATGAAGATCCACTTCTGGGTCGACGGCAGCGGCAACGTCTCGCGCCCGCAGATGGCGTCGGCGGACTTCGGCTCGCCGCTGGAGCAGGCGGCCGAACTCGCGTTCGTGCGCCAGTTGATGTTCGCGGTGCCCGACATCCCCGACTGCCGCCAGCGCCAGATCGAGGTCATCGGCGACGTCTACGAGACGGACAACGAGGCCGGCGGCTGGACGACGCTCGTCAGGCTGTATCCGCGGTTCTCGTTCGACGCGCGCGGCGTGCTCAAGTCAGCGAACTGAGAGGCGTCGCATGAAGCCCACGCCCATCAGGCCGAGGACGGACATGGCCCACGCGAGCGGCTCGGGCAGCGGCGAGGTGGACCGATAGTTGCCGATGAGGCCGATCTGGATGGCGTTCTGGCCCGGGAGCACCGTATAGACCAGGTCGACATCCACGTACGCGCCGGCATAGGCGGCGTTGCACGTGGCGTCATTCGGATCGCAGAAGCCGTCGGCAGACGGATACGCGTAGTTCTCGAGTCCAGCAAAGGCGTCGGGCCACGAGCCGACGGCCTCGACGGGATCGAAGCGCAGGTAGTAGTTCGGCTGGTTGTCGCCGCCGTCCGGGGTGTAGCCGGACCGGACCCACCAGACCCTGACTTCGCCGAAGTCATAGGTGCCGGGCGCGAGCACGAAGACCGGCGAGAACAAGGCCGGCTGATCGCAATAGCAGGGGCCTTGCAGGGTCGTGAAGCCGCCCGTGCCGGCGACACCGTTGGGGCCGAACAGGTCGATGGGCGTGCTCGCGGCCGAGGCGAGCCCCGTCATGCAGAGCAGCAACGCCGCGACGAGATATCTTGCGATGGCAGAGCTCATTGTTGTCTCCAGGATGTCAGGCTTCGCACGCCGCCTGGTTCGATGCCAGGACGCCTTGCGAAGTGTGAAATTCGCTCACGCCGATGTCAATCGATTCCATCGTGCGAGTGCTCGATGGCAGCGCCTCAACCCGGCTTCACCTGCCCGCTCTTGATGAGCGCCATCGAGGTGGCGATCAGCGACGCCACCTCGCTCATGTTGCCCGGCACGATCATCGTGTTGTTGGTCTTGGCCAGCGCCTGGTAGGCATCGACGGCGCGCTCGGCCACCTTCAGCTGCACGGCCTGCTCGCCGCCCGGCGAGCGGATGGCCTCGGCGATCTTGCGGATGGCATCGGCAGTGGCGTCGGCCACCGCGATGATGGCCGCGGCCTCGCCCTGGGCCTTGTTGATGTCCGCCTGCTTCTCGCCTTCGGAGCGCGCGATGGACGCCTCGCGCTGGCCGGTGGCGATGTTGATCTGCTCCTGGCGCCGCCCTTCCGACGCGGCGATCAGCGCGCGCTTTTCGCGCTCCGCCGTGATCTGGGCCTGCATCGCATGCAGGATTTCCGAGGGCGGCGTCAAGTCCTTGATCTCGTAGCGCAGCACCTTCACGCCCCAGTTCGACGCGGCGTCGTCGAGCGCGTTGACCACGAGCGCGTTGATCATGTCGCGCTCCTCGAAGGTCTTGTCCAGCTCCATCTTGCCGATGACGCTGCGCAGCGTGGTCTGGCACAGCTGCGTGATGGCCACCACGTAGTTGCTGGAGCCGTAGCTGGCGCGCATGGCGTCCGTGATCTGGAAGTACAGGATGCCGTCCACCTGCAGCTGCGTGTTGTCGCGCGTGATGCAGACCTGGCTGGGCACGTCCAGCGGGATCTCCTTGAGCGAGTGCCTGTAGGCCACGTTGTCGATGAACGGGATCAGGATGTTGGCGCCGGGCGGCAGCACCGCGTGGAACTTGCCGAGGCGCTCCACCACCCACGCGTTCTGTTGCGGCACCACCTTGACGAGGCGGTACAGGAACACGATGGCGGCGATGATGAGGATGAGGGCGAGGACTTGATATTCCATGAGACGTGATCCTTAGGTGGCGCGACGCAGCGCGAGTTCGTTATGGCGTACTTCGGCGATGACGTGGGTGCCGGGCGCGCAGGGGCCGTCGCCGATCCAGCGAACGTTCCAGGCCGAGCCGCGGTACGGCACGCGCGCGGTGCCCTCGGCGCTCCAGCCGTCCACCTCCAGCTGCTCGCCGATGTCGAGGTTGATGTCGCGGTTGGCGGCCGCCTCCACGCGGCCGGGCGCGCGCTTGCGCTTGCGATCCCAGGTGAGCACGGCCGCGCCGCCCACCACGACCGCCACCACCACCTGCGCGAAGAACGAGGCGGTGGCGTAGCCGGCCAGCGCCCCGAACACGCAGCCGATGGCCAGCATCAGCACGTAGAACGTTCCCGTCACGAGCTCGCCCGCCACCAGCACGCCCGCGGCGATCCACCACCAGGTCGATGCACTCCAGTCCATGATCTTGTCTCCCTTGAAGACTTGCGCAGCCATTTTGTCCCGCTTCGGCGCGGGCTCGCCATGGACGCGCCCCGTATCATGCACGCATGGAACCGAATCTTGAAAATGGCAACGCCGACGCGCCCGTGCGCGAGCCGCGGCTGTGGGTGGACAACGGCTGGACGGCCAAGGTGATCAAGAACGAAAACGACGACGGCTGGGCCGTGGCCATGACGCGCGACGGCGAACGCGAGCCCGCGCTGGTGGGCCCGTGGACGATGGGCCGCGACAAGAAGAACCCGAAGCCGCTGGACGTCAACGCGTTCAACACGCTGGTGAAGACCGCCGCGGAAGTGATCCGGCGCCACGAGCAGGCCGTGCACGCCGCCATGCACAAGCAGTTCCAGGTGGGCACCGATGCCGGCCGCGTGCTGGTCACGCTCGACATCGTGCCGGACGAGTTCGACCCGCACGCGTTGCTCGCGGCTCAGGACGAGTTCG
>JBBQYL010000328.1:0-4704 GCA_038208735.1 Burkholderiales bacterium | reverse complement strand
CGGTCTGTGCGTGGAGCATCGCCCCGAGCGAAAGCGACAGGAATCCGGCCAGCGCTAGCGCGAGAAGGCCGAAGCCCAATGCGAGCTGGACACCAAGGCTAGGGGCGCGACGCGGTATCAACATGCATCTCAAAGTTTGATCATTGTCAGGCCTCCAGAGCCGCGCCCTTTGCGAAAGAGCACGCAGTTCTCATCCAATTCAGCTCGCGCTCAGCGCGTTCCAGCCCCTCAAGCCGGACGCCTGCGCAATGCTCGATAGCGCAGCGCTTGCGGGAGTTGAGCGAAGCCAACATGCAGCTTCAGGCGCGCGGCACGCGGCCACCCGCACCGACGGCCTTTTCAAGCAGCGCGCCGAGTTGATCCATGCGCGCCGGCTTGGCGAGCCTGACGTCGAAGACGCCGCCTTTTGACTTCACAGGTTCGTCCCAGTGGCGCAAGCCGGAGAGGGCCGCAATGGTCCGAGGCGGATGCGCGTCCGCGCGGACAAGGCGCGCCGCGGAGCATCCGTCCATCAAAGGCATTTGGACATCGAGAATCGCCAAATCGGGCTCCAGGGTCGCGCAGGCTTCGACGGCCTCGAACCCATCGTACGCGGCGATGGCCCGGTAGCCCATCGCGGACAGGATCGTGACGAGCGAATCAGCAGCATCGCGATTTTCGTCGGCAACGACGACGTTGCATCTGGCAGTCATTTGGACATTTCAGAGTGTTGAAGGCTGTATCGGCAATGCGCAGTCCCATCGAATCTACATGGAACAACTCCATGGACATGACCGCCGCGTTCGGCAGCGCACATACACAACGCTCCCGGAGTACCAGAATCGCGCCAGGCAGATCGCAGGGCGACGACACGCGACCGCGCGAGCAAAGCGATCCGCCGGGGTTGCCGCATACCAATGGAATTCAATGCACCAGTTTCTCTTGGACAACCGCGCCGACCTGATCGAGCGCTGCAAGGCGAAGGTTGCCAAGCGACCCAGACGCGCCGCTACGCCTGCGCAGCTCGCCAACGGCGTGCCCATGTTTCTCGATCAGCTGGCACGCACGCTTGGCGCCGAAGAGAACGGCCTCGCGGAGGTGAGCAGACGGATTTCGGGACCTTCTGGTGGCGACACTGCCGCACTTTCAGAAATTGGCGTGAGCGCCGCCGCGCACGGCGCCGAGCTGCTGCGACTCGGCTTCACCGTCGACGCCGTGGTTCACGACTACGGGGATCTCTGCCAAGCCATCACGGATCTGGCTGTCGAGCGCGACACCCCGTTCACCGTCGACGAGTTCCGCACCCTCAACCGCTGCCTCGACAATGCCATCGCCGACGCGGTGAGGGAGTTCGGCGCTCAGCGGGACGCTCGAGTCGACAGCTGGCGCGCGGCCGAAGAGAACGAGCGGCTAGGAGTTCTGGTGCACGAGCTGCGAAATGTCCTGCAAACCGCGACGCTCGCCTTCCAGGCGCTCGAATTGGGGCTGCTTCCCGTCGGCGGAGCCACCGGCGGCTTGGTCGCGCGCAGCCATGCTTCGATGGCCGCGATGCTGGGCGATTCGATGGCGCAGGTGCGCGGCTCTGCCCACGCCACCGCCGACGAGGTGTTCTCCGTCGCAGAGCTGGTCTCCGACGCCGCGCGGGCCGCAGGCTACGACGCGGCGTCGCGCGGCTGCGCCTTCAACGTCGCGGATGTGGATCCTTTTCTCGGCGTCTCAGGCCATCGCGGGAAGATTTTGGCCGCGTTGGCCAACATCCTGCAAAACGCGTTCAAGTTCACGCATCCGCGAACTGCGGTCGGATTGGCCACGCGCGCAGATGGAAAACGGATCTTCATAGACGTGTCGGATCATTGTGGAGGGCTCCCGCATGGGGCAACCGAGGCCATGTTCCGGCCGTTCATCCAGTCTGGCGAAGATCGCAGCGGGCTCGGTTTGGGTCTCTCCATCGCCCGGCGAGGCGTCGAGGCAGATGGCGGTACGTTGACTGCGCGCGACGTGCCCGGAGCGGGATGCGTCTTCACGATCGAGCTTCCTCAGCGCGCGCTTCACTAACGCCCCCGCGACCGGGCCAGGCACGGCTCAACAACACGCCTCCGCGGGCGGCGCGGCGCGGCAGGCGTCACCCTAGGAGCCTGTCGGACTTGAGCTCGGCATGCTGGCCAGATCGAGTTTGACCGCAAGTTTTTCGCGGCGAATGACGTTATCGACTTGCATGACGGTTCCGAAGCCCGCTCAAGCGGTCTGTGAGGCCATATTTGGCGGCATGAGGTGGTCCTGGGGGCACATTCTTGTGCCCATCACGCTGCCCGCAGCACATGCAGGCGCTTGATGTTCCACGCCATCGTCACGAGCGACCATTCGCCATGCGCCTTTTCCAGCCCGCGCATGCTCATCTGGCGCCAGCCCATCACGCGCTTGATAATCCCGAACACCGGCTCCACCGTTTGCTTGCGAAGCCCGTACAACGCTCGCCCCGCCTTCGTGGTCAGTCGGTGCGCCATCCTGTCGACCGGATCTTCAGTTTGCGGCACCGCGCTATCGGCCGCGAAGCGATCGAACAATGGCAGGTGATGCGATTCGCGCTTCATCGACAGTAGCGGCACGATCCCGTGTGCCTCGCACGCCCGCACGTTGGCCGCACTGAAGTAGCCCGTATCAGCCAACAGCGTTTCGACTTGGCCAAGGGCCTCCGGCAGGTCAGCAACCCTCTCCAGGGTCGGCACAATTTGGCGCTTGTCGTTGGTCGCCTGCGTGACGTGCGCGACGACCACCAACATCGTGTGCGTGTCGACCGCGGCCTGCGCGTTGTAGCTCTGCCCGAAGCCACCGCTCGAGGTCGGCATGATGCGCGACTCGTCGTCCGTCAGGCTGACCTGGTCACTGTCCTTGGGGCCCGCGGTGGGCGGTTCGGGATCCTTGCCGCGCGGCTTCTTACCCGCATCGCGCTTGGCTTGGCGCTGAGCTTGCTTGGCTTCGAACTCCTGGCGCTCTGCCAGGTAGCGCTCCGCGGCACGCTGCTCGATCTTGGCCTTGGCTTGCGTGATCGCCTTCAGGCGAACCTCGCGCCGGGCGATCTCAGCCGGGACGTCCATGCCGTCGGGCGCGCCCGCGTGATCGGTCTTCTCGGCCAGCGCCAGGAGGGTCTGCACCTCCTGGCGAAGCTGCGCTTCAATCTTTTTGGCGTGGGCCCACGACAGTGCCTTGTGCTTGCTCGCATTGGCCTGGATCTTGGTGCCGTCGAGCGCGATGTGGCCGAGCTTGAGCAACTTCATCTCGCGTGCCAGCACCAGTACCTGAACGAACAGCGCCTCTACCTCCTTGAGGAAGCGACGGCGGAACGTCGCCAACGTGTCGTGGTCGGGGTGCGTGTTGGCGGCCACGTAGCGGAAGGCGACCGAGTCGTACGTCGCCCGTTCGATCTTGCGGCTGGAGTGCACGCCGCTGGCGTAGCCATAGACCAGCAGCCCCAGCAGCACCGCCGGGTGATGCGCCGCCGAACCTCGGCCCGCGTACTGCTTGGTCAATTCGCTCAGGTCGAGCCGATCGATCACTTCGACCACGAAGCGCGCAAGATAATCTGCGGGCAGCCATTCGTCCACCGAGGGCGGTAGCAGGTAGGCAGTGTCTCGATCAACGGGGACGAAGCGGCTCATCGGTAGGTGCTCTGATTACTCTGTCTCTATTGTCTCGGCTCGCCTCCATGAATGGAAGTGTCGAAAGCCCGACAGGCTCCTAGAGCCCCCACTCCTCGGTCTGCTTCGCAGCCGAAATCGCGTGCTGCCGCTTCAGCGGGGAGAAACCATTTGCTGGCGGCACTTCCGGACGAAGAGTTTCAGCGATGGGTGCCACTGCTTGAGATTGTCGATTTGCCGCTCGGCCTGGTTCTCTACGAATCGGGTCGGACGCTCAGCCACGTCTATTTCCCGACTACAGCGATCGTCTCTTTGCTCTTCGTGCTTGAAGACGGCGACTCGGCGGAAATTGCTGTCGTGGGAAACGAGGGCGTCGTAGGGGTCTCGCTATTCATGGGTGGCGAGAGTACGCCCAGCCGTGCCGTGGTGCAGAGCGCAGGCCGCGGCCTGCGTCTCAGTTCCAGCGCCATCAAGGAGGCCTTCAATCGTAATGGGCCAGTGATGCACCTGATGCTGCGCTACACCCAGGCCCTCATTACCCAGATGTCCCAGACCGCCGTCTGCAACCGCCACCATTCGCTGGACAAGCAATTGTGCCGCTGGCTGCTGCTGAGCATGGATCGCCTGCGCGGCAACGAACTTGTGATGACGCAGGAACTGATCGCCAACATGCTGGGTGTGCGCAGGGAAGGAGTTACTGAAGCTGCGTTGAAATTGCAAGCTGCCGGGCTCATCCAGTACGCGCGCGGCCACATCACGATTCTCGACCGCCCGGGCCTGGAGCGACGCACCTGCGCGTGTTATGCCGTGGTGAAGAGAGAGTACGAGAGGCTGCTGCCCGACCTGACGGCGGTGTAACTCGCTCCTGTCGGCGCGGCTCGGGTCGGGCAGGTACGCTCCGATCCCTCGTTCAGTTCTTGAGCAGGACAGGCGACTCCCGGGTGAGCAATTCGATGGCTCCATGCCGTTTCGTGTGGAACGCGACATCTCACCTATGGGCGGCGGCGGCGAACGGATGAGCCGGAAGATGCTTGAGCTTGGACATGCGCAAGTACGCGATGGCGATGAAGTTCTTCGCCGTGCGGAAGCC
>JBBQYL010000327.1:0-4712 GCA_038208735.1 Burkholderiales bacterium | reverse complement strand
GGGATGCGGCCACGGCCGCGGCGGAACTGGCGCTGTACGTCGAGACGCGCGGCGGCTCGGTCCCCAACCTCGTCGCGACGGTAGGCATGCTGGAGGTGCCGAGCGGCTCCATCAATGTGGTGCCGGGGCGCTGCAAATTTAGCCTCGACATCCGCGCGACAACGAACGAGGTGCGTGACGCATGCGCTCGCGACATTGGCGCCGAACTGGCGGCCATCTGCGACCGCCGCGGTCTGCACTTCAAGCTCGAGGAGACGATGCGTGCCGCAGCGGCGCCCAGTGCACCGGTCTGGCAGCAGCGCTGGGAACGCGCCGTCGAATCGCTTGGCCTGCCGCAGTACCGCATGCCCAGCGGTGCCGGCCACGACGCGATGAAGCTGCACGAAGCGATGCCGCAGGCCATGCTGTTCATGCGTGGCCTCAACGGTGGCATCAGCCACAACCCGCTGGAAGCGATCACCAACGATGACACCGAACTGTGCGTGCGTGCCTTCCAGAACCTTCTCGACCAACTTGCCACGGAGCTTTCATGATCTCTCCCTCCCAGTACGACGCGCTGGATGCCTGGATCGACGCCCACTTCAACGAGCAGGTGCAGTTTCTGCAGAAGCTCGTGCGCGTGCCGACCGACACGCCGCCCGGCAACAACGCGCCGCATGCCGAACGCACCGCCGAGCTGCTCGAGGGCTTCGGCTTCGAGGCCGAGAAGCACGCCGTGCCGGACGGTGAGGTGAAGGACGCGGGCCTCCAGTCGATCACCAACCTGATCGTGCGCCGCAAATACGGCGCCGGCAGGACCATCGCGCTCAACGCGCACGGCGACGTCGTTCCGCCCGGCGACGGCTGGACCCACGATCCTTACGGCGGCGAAGTCGTGGACGGCAAGCTCTACGGCCGCGCCGCCGCGGTCAGCAAGAGCGACATATCGACCTACACCTTCGCGGTCCGTGCGCTTGAGTCGCTCGCCGTCCCGCTCAAGGGCGCGGTCGAACTTATCTTCACCTACGACGAGGAATTTGGCGGTGAGGTCGGTGTCGGGTGGTTGCTCAGGCACAAGCTCACGCGTCCGGATTTCCTCATTGCCGCCGGCTTCAGCTATCAGGTGATCATCGCCCACAACGGCTGCCTGCAAATGGAGGTGACGGTGAACGGCAGAGCGGCGCACGCCGCGATTCCCGACAGCGGCGTCGACGCCCTGCAGGGCGCCAACGCGATCCTCACCGCGCTGTACGAGCAGAACCGGCGCTATCGGTCGATCACGTCGAAGATCGATGGCATTTTCCATCCCTATCTTAACGTCGGCAGAATCGAGGGCGGCACAAACACCAACGTCGTGCCGGGCAAGGTGGTCCTCAAGCTCGATCGCCGCATGATTCCAGAAGAAGACATCGTCGGGGTCGAGCGCGACGTACGTCGTGTCATCGCCGAGGCCGCGGCGTCGATGCCGGGCATCAGCGTCGACATTAAACGCCTGCTGTTGGCCGAATCGTGGAAGCCCGACGCGCGCAATTCGCTTCTCGTACAAGCGCTGCAAAGGCATGGCGAAGCGGTCTTCGGGGAGGCGATCCCGACTTCCGGAACGCCGCTTTACACCGACGTGCGTCTGTTCGGCGCCGCCGGAGTGCCCGCGGCGATCTACGGCGCCGGGCCGCGCACCGTGCAGGAATCGAACGCCAAGCGCGCCGACGAGCACATCGTTTTGGAGGATCTGCGGCGCGCTACAAAAGTGGTCGCCCGAACTTTGTTTGACCTGATGCATTGAGCTTATCGTGCGGACTCAAGGCATCGACGCGTCCTCACGGCGCGTGAGTGACCGTCCTTCACCGCACCAAACCGAGAGGAAACATCGATGGAAATCCGCAATCCTTCCCCCGGCCTCTACAACGAGGATCTCGCGCCTGCCAAGGACCGACACTGGGGTGCGTTCAGCATCTTCAACGTCTGGACGTCGGACGTACACAGCCTCTGGGGCTACTACCTCGCGGCGAGCCTGTTCCTGCTGTGCGGCACGTTCTTGAACTTCATCGTCGCCATCGGCTTGGGCTCGCTGATCATTTTCGCGCTGATGACCTTGGTCGGCTACGCGGGCGAGAAGACCGGCGTTCCGTACCCCGTCCTGGCGCGAGCTTCGTTCGGCGTCTGGGGCGCGAACCTACCGGCTCTGGTGCGCGCCATCGTGGCCTGCTTCTGGTACGGAGCACAGACTGCTGCGGCGTCGGGCGCCATCGTCGCGCTGCTCACGCGCACCGATTCCATCATGCAATTCCACAAGACCACCCATTTCCTCGGCCACTCGGGTCTCGAAGTGATCTGCTACGTGATCGTGTGGGCCTTGCAACTTTTGATCATCCAGAACGGTATGGAGACGGTTCGAAAGTTTCAGGACTGGGCTGGCCCCGCCGTCTGGGTGGCGATGCTCATCCTGGCCATCGGCCTGGTTGTCAAAGCAGGCGGGTTCGCTTTTGACCACGGAATTCCTCAAGCGGTTCTGCTGGACAAGACCAAGGACGCCGGCGTGGCCGGCGAGCCTGGCTCTTTCTGGGCGCTCATGGCCGTTGGCGCGACCTGGGTCACCTACTTCGCCGCGCTGTATCTGAACTTCTGTGATTTTTCGCGTTACGCAAAGAACAAACAAGCCATCACGAAGGGCAACCTCTGGGGGTTGCCGGTCAATCTGCTGCTGTTTTCGTTAGTTGCCGGCGTCACGACAATCGCGGCATTCAAGGTCTATGGCGAGGTGCTACTTCACCCCGAACAGATCTCAGCCAAGTTCGACAGCTGGTGGCTCGCACTGCTGGCGGCGTTGAGCTTTGCCGTCGCCACGCTCGGCATCAACGTGGTCGCAAACTTCGTCTCGCCCGCATTCGACTTTTCCAACGTGTTCCCGCGCCACATCGATTTCAAGAAGGGCGGCTACATTGCCGCCGGTGTCGCGCTCGTGCTCTACCCTTTCGCGCCGTGGGAGGGAAACGCATCGAACTTCGTCAACGCCATCGGCGCGACCATGGGGCCGCTGCTCGGCATCATCTTGGTCGACTACTACCTGATCGCCAAGGGAAGCATCGACGTCGAGGCGCTATACCACGAGAACGGCGAGTATCGGTACGAGGGCGGCTGGAACGTCAACGCGCTCATCGCCACCGGCGTCGGCGCGGTGTTCTCAAGTGTTCTGCCGAATCTGACAACGTTGCTGCCACGTTGGTGGGGAACGTATGGCTGGTTCTTCGGGGTGGCTATCGGCGGCGTCGTTTACTACGCGCTGTCGATGCTTCGACCAAGGGAGGTGTCGTTTGCCAGGGCCGGCGCTTAGAGCCAGCGCGCCTCCCCATGCCTGCGTTCGACAAGATCAAGGACCCCCTGAAGTGAGCTGGTGGCGCTTGGGTTGGCTTGCGCTCGCGCTGTCAGCCGTCGCACCTGCGGCGCACGCCCAGGTGCCACCGGCCCCGTCCGAGATCGGGGCCTACACCGGCTTGCATGCTGCAGCACAGCGAGGCGATGTGGCGGCGATCGACAGGCTCGCGCCGGGTTCGCGTGCGGCGCTCGAAGCGCGTGACGTCCACCGGCGCACGCCGCTGCACGTGGCCACCTTCGCACGTCAGCGGGCCGCTGTCCGGGCCTTGCTCGCAGCAGGGGCCGACACCGGGGCGCTCGAGGACGGTCGCTACGACGCCGTGACGATCGCCGCTGTGGCCAACGACGAAGAGACACTGCGTGTATTGCTCAGCCATGGCGCAAGCGCCAAGCTCGTCACCAGTCGATACGACGGCACGGCGCTGATTGCTGCGGCGCACCTCGGCCACGACGGCGTCGTGCGCCAGCTGATCGCGGCCGGAGCGCCCCTGAATCACGTCAACAACCTGCACTGGACGGCGTTGATCGAGGCCATCTTGCTGGGTGATGGTGGCACGCGCCACCATCACACGCTGCACGCTCTGCTCGAGGCCGGAGCCGACACACGGCTCACCGACCGCGAGGGCCTGACGCCGCTGCAATTGGCAAAGCGTCGCGGTGACGAGCAGATCGTACGGGGATTGATTGCGGCGGGAGCGCGCTGACCGGCGCGTGTTCATCGCCACCCCGGTCGGCGCTCGGCCACGCCTCCGGTGCGTGAACCCTGCGCCTAGGGGTGGGCCGCAAAGCATTCCATCGCGGCTTGCACGCCGCTGACGGCGAGCGGCACGCCGCTCAGCTTCAAGCCCATCTCGACGCCGGCCAGCGCCCCCATCAAGATTAGATCATTGCAATCGCCGAGATGGCCGATACTGAACATGCAGCCCTTCAGCGTGCCCAGGCCCGCACCGAGCGAGAGGTCGAAGCGCTGATGGATCAGCCGACGCAGTGAGGAGCGGTCAAGATATACGAATTGTTGGCGAGAGCGACTTCGACGTCTTATTGGCGTCTGAGCACTGCGCACGCCATCGCGCAGCCCGTAGATGGACTTTGGGGTCACACTGACGCACATTCTTCGTCGACCCACATCGGTATCTTGACCGCGGCTTCCTTGCGAAGACGTAGAGCGCGTGATGTTGCAGAGAGTTGGCTTCACTGAGTTCAAGCTGCCTGCCGACTGATTAGGGCGTGTTAACACTAATTGATTAGAACATGCATGCCGCGAGACAATTCATGCATGGAGATCACGCAAGCCCAATTCGAGCAGATCGAACATTGCCTTCCGACGCAGCGCGGCAACGTCAGCCTGTCGAACCTGACGG
>JBBQYL010000326.1:0-4738 GCA_038208735.1 Burkholderiales bacterium | reverse complement strand
TGACAAGCCGCACGTCGGTCGCCATCGCAAGCCCAAGACCTGCGCCCACGGCAACGCCGTTGATGCCGCCGATGATCGGCTTGTCGCAACGCTTGCGCAGCGCCAGCAGGAACGAGCCGACCCAGGAGATATCGTCGAGCTGGGCCGACTGCGGGCTGAGCGGAGACGAGCGCTCGCCGCCCGAAAGGTCAAGACCGGCGCAGAACGCATCGCCGGTGCCAGTGATCGCGATGACCCAGACGTCATCGATGCGCGAAGCTTCCTCGACGGCGGCAACGATCCCCCAGGCGAGTTCGCTGTTGAGCGCGTTCTTCTTGTCCGGCCGATTGAGGGTGATGAGCCTCGTGTGACCCGTGTCGGTAATCTTCAGAACGTTCGTCATTTTCTTTTTGCCGTCCTTTTGCTTCGCCGGCGGAGCCTCCCGTGCCGGACTTCGTTGCGACGTTAGTTCGAGAGATGCGGGGTTGGCAATGCGCTCTCCACGTTCCGTCATTCCGGGGCGCTTCAAAGCAGCGAGCCCGGAATCCATACGCCCGGTATCAGTGGCAACTGCAGTGAGTCAGTGCCCTTCATTGATACAGGGGATACGGATTCCGGGCTCGACGCTTCGCGTCGCCCCGGAATGACAGACTACTGCTCGGGCTTCACGCCGGCGGCCCTGATCATCGGCCACCACTTCTCGGCCTCCGTCTTCTGGTAGGTACGCAATGCTTCGGCGGTCTGCTGCTCGCGCGGCGGAATGTCCTGACCGATGTCGGCAAGGCGCTTGCGCACGTTCTCATCCGCCAGCGCATCGACCATCGCAGCGTTCAGCTTGGCGATGATGTCCGCCGGCGTGCCCTTCGGCACCCAGATGCCGTGCCACACAGCGACGTAGAACCCGGGCAAGCCCGCCTCATCGACGCTCGGGATGTCCGGCGCCGCCGCCATGCGCGTCTTCTGGGTCACGGCCAGCGCGCGGACGCGACCGCCGCGCACCTGCGGGATGGAATTCGAAGCCTGGTCGATCATGAAGTCGATCTGCCCCGCGGCGAGATCCTGCATCGCGGGCGCAGCCCCCCGATACGGCACGAAGGTGAAACGCGTGCCGGTCACGTTCTGCATGTAGATGCCCGAAACGTGCGAGGGGCTCCCCGCGCCTGCCGTGCCTTCGGTCGCCCTGCCCGCGCTGGCGGCAAGCCAAACGATCAGTTCCTTCAGCGTCTTCACCGGCAGATCGTTCTTCACCACGATCGCCTGCGGATTGGAGGCAACCAGCGCCACCGGCTCAAAATCATTGAGCAGATCGTAGGTGAGTGGATAGATCGCGCCGTTCAGCACGTAGTTGCCGTATTGGCCGATGCCGATCGTGTAGCCGTCGGGCGCTGCGCGCGCGACGCGGCCGACGGCGATGCTGCCGGCAGCAGCGCCATTGTTCTCGATGATCACCGGCTGTCCAAGAAAGACGCGCATCCGATCGGCAAGGATGCGTGTCAGCGTGTCGGTGGGCCCGCCCGCGGCGGCGGGCACGACGATGGTGACAGCCCGCGAGGGAAAAGCCTGGGCGCAAACCTCATGCGGCAGAACGGGAAACGCTGCGGCAAACGCCGCCACCTGCAGCAACTTGCGGCGTGGAATGCCCATGACGTCCCCACCCGAGAGTTTCTTGATCTGCGCGGACAAACATACAGGGCCCGTACGGACCGACAATGCGGTTGGAGTGCGATGCAACCGTCACGAAATTGCTGCCGGCGCTGCCTCGCGCAAAACCCCGAGCAGCGTCTCGGGCTTCAGGCGATAGTCGTGTCAGGCAGACGCCAAATGGCCGGCGGGATCTCGGCGCCGTTTCCAAAAGCGAATTCTCGAATGCCACCAACAGCTTCACCGGCAAGGGAATAGATCGATACGAGCGAGAGTCTCCTGTGGTGCGGTCGCGGTTCGCCTCGACGTCCTACGGCAGATAGGCAGAGCCCTCGCACGGTCGACAGGTTGGGGAGCAGTGGAAATGTCGGGGAATCTGACAGAGGTCGTCACCGCGCTCACAAGCACGACGGTCGCGGCGGGTGGGACTTTTTCGTTTTCGGCGCGGACGTCGAACGTCGGCAACACCAGCACGGGCGGCGGGTCCACCTCGCGCATCTTTCTGTCTGTCGATCCCGTCATCGACCCGTTCGACACGGTGCTGCAGATCCGCACGGTGCCGACGCTCGGCGCTTTCAGCGAATTTGCCCAGAACTACGTGGTGACGCTGCCGCTCAATCTCGTGCCGGGCACCTACTACATCGGCGGCCTAGCCGACTTTAACAACCAGATCGACGAGACCAACGAAGGCGACAACAACTACAATCGGCTGACGATCACGGTGACGCCGCCGCCGAATCTCACCGAAGTCGTCACCGCGCTGACGAGCACGACGGTGACCGCGGGCGGCAGCTTCTCGTTCGCCACCAATACCGTCAACAACGGCCAGACCGTTGCGGCGGGCTCGACCGCGCGGATATTCCTCTCGACCGATCCGATCATCACCGCCCAGGACACGCTGCTGGCGACCCACGTCTCGCCGTCGCTCAATGCGGGCCAGGGCAACGCGCAAAATTTTGCGGTGAACCTGCCCGCCAATCTCGCGCCGGGCACCTACTACATCGGCGGCCTCGCCGACTTCTTCAATCAGGTCGGCGAGGCGAACGAAGGCGACAACAACGGCAACGTCGTCACCATCACCGTGCCACCGTCGGCGCCGGATCTGCGGGCGGTCATGACGGCATTATCCAGCACGACCGTCACGGCCGGCGGCGGGTTTTCGTTCTCGCTGAATACGGTGAACGAGGGCAACGCGGTTGCCGGCCCTTCGGCCTCGGGCATTTATCTTTCGACCGATCCGATCATCACCCGGCAGGACAGGTTTATGGGGTTCGCGAACGTTGGACAGCTGAACCCCGGTGCCGGTTTCGGCGGTCAGACGAACAACGCGATGGTGATTCCGGCGGATCTCGCTCCCGGCACGTACTACTTCGGTGCTCTCGCCGACAATGAGAACCAGGTCGCCGAGTCGAACGAGAGCAACAACAACGGCAACGTCATTGCTCTAACTGTGAGGCCGTCGGGCCCGGATCTGCGGGCGGTCATGACGGCGACAAACGGCACCACCTTCTCACCCGGCGGCGGCCTGCTTGTGTTCGGGGTCAATACCGTGAACGAGGGCAATACGGCTTCCACTGGCTCGACGACGACCCTTTATCTGTCGACCGATCCGGTCATCACTCGGCAGGATGACCCCGTGGGGTTCGGGCCCGTTCTCGCGCTGAACCCCGGCGCCGGTTACGGCGGCCAGTTTTTCATGGGACAGCCGATAGGTTACGCTCCCGGCACCTATTACATCGGCGCCCTCGCCGACAATGAGGATCAGGTCGCCGAGTCGAACGAGAGCAACAACAACGGCAACGTCATTACCATCACCATCACCGGGGCGAACCTCACCGCGGGCGCGGAACAACTCGCGCCGACGACGATGAACGCATCCGGCCTCCAGCTGTCCCAGGCCGCGGCCAGCAGCTTTGTCGAGTGTGGGGGGTCTTTGGCCGGACCAGCGTTCCTCGCAACCAGCGCAGGCGCAACGCCAGATCTGGTCGCGGCGGACCCGACCAAGTACGCCTGACCAGCGTGCGCCGGCCAGCGTCCGCATGCGAGTGCACGGGCATAGCAGACCCTACCCCGTACACACCCTCCGGCAGCAAAAATCGTCTATAGATCGCGCCTTGCGGAGAGAATCCTCTGCGAAATGGGAGGATGAGACGTCTCCGGCGAGCGTGCCGGCGGCGGCGTCGTGAGCCGGGCCTTTATTTATGGACACTCTAAACCCAGACTCCGCGCTCCGGCCGCAAAAGGCCTCCGCGGTCGCCTCGCCCGCACCGCCTCCGCAAGACCAAAAGCTCGAAGGCGCCGCGTGGCGCAACCTGTTCCTGCTCACCTGCTGCCAGGCTGTGGGCCAGTCGTGCAACACCATGATGTTCGCGGCGACCGGCCTTTCGGTCATCACGTTCTATCACCGGCACGATCTCGCCAACTTGCCGGTGACGATGCAGCATATCGGCGTGATGATCTGGGTGTTTCCGGCGGCACTGCTGATGCAGCGCGTCGGCCGCAGCATCGGCTTCCGTGTCGGCTCGCTGATCGGCATGACCGGCGCGGTGGTGATGACCGTCGGTCTCTACACCGCCAATTTCATTGTCATGTGCCTCGGCGGCGTGATCCTCGGCTATGCGGTCGCCTGCCTGCAGATGTATCGTTTCGCTGCGGCAGAACTCGTGCCGATCAGCCATCGCGCCAAGGCGATCTCGTGGGTGACAGCAGGCGGTGTCGCGGCGGCGGTGATAGGGCCCAGTCTTACCCGCATCACGCACGACCTCGTGATGCCGCTTTATCTCGCGACCTACGCTTCGATCCTGGTGCTGCACGTCATCGTCTTCACCATCATGTCGTTCGTCAAGTTCCCGCCAATGACGCCGCAGCCTTCGCCGGCGCTGGAGAGGGAAGTCTTCGCA
Source organism: Burkholderiales bacterium (assembly GCA_038208735.1). Classification (GTDB taxonomy): domain Bacteria; phylum Pseudomonadota; class Gammaproteobacteria; order Burkholderiales; family Burkholderiaceae_C; genus Scleromatobacter. The sequence goes on along the minus strand of JBBQYL010000326.1, from coordinate 218 downwards.
CCTCCGCGTCCCCTGCTGGAGATCGCCAGTCAGCCGCGCTTCATCGCTTCGGTCATGGCCGGCATGCTGGCTTTCGGCACGATGAGCTTCATCATGAGCTCTTCTCCCATTGAGATTGTCGTATGCGGTTTTCCGCATGCTGAGGCGCACTGGGTCATCTTCGTGAACGTGCTGGGCAGGTATGTTCAGTCTGTCTTTACATGCAACATGATCAACAG
>JBBQYL010000325.1:0-4747 GCA_038208735.1 Burkholderiales bacterium | reverse complement strand
AGCGAGTGCACGTCCTGGATGAACATCAGCAGGCCGGCCAGCTTCATCGTCTTGGTGATGCCGAACTCGTTGGCCGCCTTGATGGCGTTGATGATGTCGCCGCCGGCGTTGGCAAGGCCCAGGATCTGCGCCTTGCTGGCCTGCGCCTGCAGCAGGAACGACGAGAAGTCGCTGGCCGACAGCGGGTGCTTGACCACGCCCAGCACCTTGCCGCCGTTGGCCTCCACCACGCGCGCGGTATCGCCCTCCAGCGCCGCGCCGAAGGCGTAGTCGGCCTGCAGGAAGTACCAGGTCTTGCCGCCGGCCTTGGTCACGGCGCCGCCGGTGCCCTTGGCGAGCGCCGTGGTGTCGTAGGCCCAGTGCAGGGTGGTAGGCACGCACTGCTCGTTGGTCAGCGCCGAGGTGCCACCGCCCACCGAGATCATGATCTTGTGCTTCTCGGACGCCACCTTGGACATGGCCAGGTTGGTGCCGGAGTTGGTACCGGCGATGAGCACGTCGACGCCATTGGTGTCGAACCACTCGCGCGCCTTGGAGGCGGCCACGTCGGGCTTGTTCTGGTGATCGGCGTACACCACCTCGATCTTCTTGCCGGCGATGTTGCCGCCCGCGTCGGCAATGGCCATCTTGATGGCCTCGACGCCGCCCTGGCCGTCGATGTCGGAGTAGACGCCCGACAGGTCGGTGATGAAGCCGATGCGGATCACGTCGCCCGAGATCTGTGCCTGCGCCGCGCCGGCCAGGCCGAGCGCGCCGAGGCAGGCGATGGCCACGGTCTTGAGGGTGGCGGAAAAGGGCTTGAGCATGGTGAGTCTCCTGATTGGTCGTGGGTCTTGTGGACTTGGGGAAAAAAGAACGATGGGCGGATCAGACGCCCAGGTATTCGTGCAACTTGTCGATGCGGCCGGGCAGTTCGGCCTGCGTGAACTGCTGGATGACCTGGCCGTGCTCCATCACCAGGAAGCGGTCGGCCAGCGGCGCGGCGAAGCGGAAGTTCTGTTCGACCATGACGATGGTGTAGCCCTGCTTGCGCAGCGCGATCACCATCTCGGCGAGCTTCTGCACGATGACGGGGGCCAGGCCCTCGGAGATCTCGTCCAGCAGCAGCAGCTTGGCGCCGGTGCGCAGGATGCGCGCGACAGCCAGCATCTGCTGCTCGCCCCCGGACAGCCGCGTGCCCTGGCTGGGCGCGCGTTCCTTCAGGTTAGGAAACATCGCGTAGATCTGCTCGATGGGCATGCCACCTTCGGTGAGCACCGGCGGCAGCAGCAGGTTCTCTTCGCAGCTGAGGCTGGAGAAGATCCCGCGCTCCTCGGGGCAGTAGCCCAGGCCCAGGCGCGCGATCCTGTGCGTGGGCATGACGATGGTCTCCTGGCCCTTGACCTTGATGGAGCCCTTGCGCGCGCCCGTGAGGCCCATGATGGCACGCATGGTGGTGGTGCGCCCGGCGCCGTTGCGGCCCAGCAGCGTGACGACTTCGCCTTCGTTGACGTGCAGGTCGACGCCGTGCAGCACGTGCGACTCGCCGTACCAGGCGTTGAGGCCCTTGATCTCCAGGAACGGTGTGCTCATCTCAATGCGCTCCGACGAGCTCGGTCTGTGCGGTGCCCATGTAGGCCTCGATCACCTGGGGATTCCTCGACACTTCCGCGTACGGCCCTTCGGCCAGGAACGTGCCGCGCTGCAGCACGGTGATCGTGTCGGCGATGCTGGAGACCACGCTCATGTTGTGCTCCACCATCAGGATGGTGCGGTTGGCCGACACCTTCTTGATGAGCTGGCGGATGCGGTCGACGTCCTCGATGCCCATGCCCTGCGTGGGCTCGTCCAGCAACATCAGCTGCGGATCCATGGCCAGCGTGGTGGCGATCTCGAGCGCCCGCTTGCGGCCGTAGCTGAGCTCGACGGCCGGCAGCTGCGCGTAGGCGGCCAGGTCGACCTCGGCCAGCAGCTCCATGGCCCGCGCGTCGAGCTTGTGCAGGCTGCTCTCGAGCTTCCAGAAGTGGAACGAGGTGCCGAGCGTGCGCTGCAGCGCCACGCGCACGTTCTCGAGCACGGTCAAATGCGGGAACACGGCCGAGATCTGGAACGACCGGATGACCCCGCGCCGCGCGATGGCGGCCGGCGCCTCGCGGGTGATGTCCACCCCGTCGAACACGATCGAGCCCGAGGTGGGCTGCAGGAACTTGGTGAGCAGGTTGAAGCAGGTGGTCTTGCCCGCCCCGTTGGGCCCGATGAGCGCGTGGATGTGACCGCGCTGCACGCGCAGGTTCACCTTGTTGACGGCCACGAAGCCCTTGAATTCTTTCGTGAGATCGCTCGTTTCGAGGATATAGCTGCTGCTCATCGCACGCAGTGTAGGGGCAGCTCCCTAGCCGTAACAGTTCGCAGAAATACGTTCGGGTTAGCCCGGAGGGTTCCGTGGCCCGGCCGGGACGGCGGCGTCAGGATACTGAAAGGTAGTGCGCTTCCCGTCCCCAGACGAAGGTGTCCAGGAAGGTGGGCTGATGCCGGCGCGATACTCTGCAACCTTGAAGGAGACTTTCGTGCCAGATGCTTATGTGATTGTCGAGATGCAGATTTCGGACCCCGAGCAGTACAAGCTGTACATGGCCGAGGCGCCCGACACGGTCAAGGCGGCGGGCGGTGAATATGTGGTCCGCGGTGGACGCTCCGAAGTGCTGGAGGGAGAGTGGCAGCCGGGTCGACTGGCGATGCTGAAGTTTCCCGGCGTCGAGGCTGCGAAGGCCTGGTACGACAGCGAGCGATATCGAGCCGCGCGCTCGATGCGTTCGGGCGCGACCTCGCTGTTCAACATGGTCGTGGTCGAAGGGGTCTCGGCACCCGTCTAGGAGCGCCTTGACGCCGAAGCGGCCCGACGTGGATTGGGCGCGCGAGACGATACCCCCAAAGAAGGGGATCCGCCCAGCGATGGCCGGCTCTAGCATTGGCCATGACTTCAAAATCTGCGAGCTCTCAAGTCGGCGCCGAAGTGATCGAGGCTGGAAAGCGCGATCGCGCGTGGCGCAGCGGGTTCACTCGGCCCTTGCCGAATTGGTTCATGGGGGCGCACCTGGCCGGCCTGTCGGACCACGAACGTCGCGCACGGTTCGATGAGATGTCGCGCCGCACCACGCTTCACCGCGGTTGGGTGCTCGCGGCGATCCTCGGTCTGGTCGCCGTCGCGGCCGTCGGCATCTGGGGGCCCCGGTCCGCAGCGGTGGCGGTGGCCTTCTGGCCGGCCAGCATCGTCATGCTCGGCCGCCAGTACGCGCTGCGCGGGCAGTTCAAGCGGGATTCACAGGCCTTCGCCTCGCGAGAGGGCCGCGTGGGCGAGCCGGAACGGCCTTTCTGAGAGGGTCAAGGGGATGGCGAACGCCCCGATTCCTTTCGCCTGCGCTGCGTGATTGCGTCATTCCGCGCAGCGTCAGACGGCGTGGTTGTCGATGCCGATCTTGCGCGTCTGCGCGTTCCACGAGACATCGATCTCGATGGGGTCGTCGGGGGACACCAGGGCATAGCTCCAGGAGCCGTTGGCCTTCCGCAAATCGAGGCACAGCGCTTGGAGCCTCGCGGCGTTGGGCTCGGTCTGCGGATCGAACGGGAAAGCCACCTCGAAGGTCGCGTGACGATAGCGCACGGTCACCGACTTCAGCGTGACCTTGTATTTCGCGAACACCGCCTTCGTCGGATGCTGCCAGTGCGCGATGTCCGTGACGACCGTCGCCGGTTGCGATGCGGCGCTCGCCGCACCCGTGATCGGGTTCGCGGGACGCGCCGGCTCCTCCGCGCGGGAGCATGCCGCGACCAGCGCGAGCGTGGAAAGCGCCGTCACGGGCGCGATCCTCAGGAGTTTCATGCGCGCCTTCATGGCATTCTGCGCGACCTTGCGGACATGGGAAAATCATGACTTCAATGAAGACCACGGTAGCCGTCCGCACCCTCTGCGAGTTCACGGCCAAGCTCGGCGATCTCGACTTGCGCTTCACCCCCTCGGCCACCGCGCTGGAGGGCATGGCGGGCCACGCCATGGTCGCCGCGCGCCGGGGCGAGTCGTACGAACACGAGGTGTGGCTCAAGGGCGAGTACCGCGACATCGCGGTGCGCGGCCGCGCCGACGGCTTCGATCCGGAGGCGGGGCGGCTGGACGAGGTGAAGACCTACCGCGGCGACCTCCACGCGATGCCCGGCAACCGGCGCGCGCTGCACTGGGCGCAGGCCAAGTGCTACGGCGCGCTGCTGTGCGCCGAGCGCGGGCTGGCGCAGTTGAAGGTGGCGCTGGTCTACTTCGACGTCGGTTCGCAGGACGAGACCACGCTGGTGGAGACCCATTCCGCCGCCGACCTGCGTGCCTTTCTCGAGCTGCAGTGCGACCGCTATCGCGCATGGGCCGAGCAGGAGTCGGCGCATCGCGCCGCCCGCGACGCGGCGCTCTCCGGCCTGGCGTTCCCGTACGCCACGTTCCGCACGGGCCAGCGCCAGCTCGCCGAGAACGTCTACAAGGCGGCCGTGTCGGGCCGCACGCTGCTGGCGCAGGCGCCCACGGGCATCGGCAAGACGGTGGGCACGCTGTTTCCGCAGCTCAAGGCGATGCCGGGGCAGAAGCTCGACAAGCTGTACTTCCTGGCCGCCAAGACGCCCGGCCGCGCGCTGGCGCTGGACGCGCTGCACACGATCGCAGCGCCGCTGCGCGTGATCGAGCTGGTGGCACGCGACAAGGCCTGCGAGCACCCCACCAAGGCCTGCC
>JBBQYL010000324.1:0-4764 GCA_038208735.1 Burkholderiales bacterium | reverse complement strand
CAGCAAGCGCGTTCGTTGGCATAGTCACGGCAATAGAGCTTGTTCTCGCAAGCAAAGCATTCTTTGTCCGAGAGCACAAGGCACGAACTTCAGGCCCAAGTTCGGCAGCGCTCGACCCGACTCCTAGGCTCGCTAGAAAATCTGTTATCAATAGCTTATCGTCGTCGTGGAACTTTGCCGGAAAGCATCTTTATCGGATCATCTTGGAATGGTATATACTTTGAGATGTACCAATGGGTCTCGCTGTGTCCGACATTGCCAAGGTGTTTATGAACGGCCGCAGCCAGGCCGTGCGTCTTCCCGCTGCATTTCGCTTCGCTGAAAGCGAGGTCTACATCCGACGCGACGACACGACCGGCGACGTCATCCTGTCGCGCCGGCCAGGCGGCTGGGACGACTTCTTCGAGTTAGTCGCTCAACTCGATGTGCCGCAGGACTTCATGACCAATCGCCAAGACGAGAAGCCTCAAGCCCGCGACCCCCTGTAATGGCACCGCGCCGCCGATTTATGTTCGACACCAACATGGCGAGCTTTGTGATCCGGGGCGCCACGTCGTCTCTGAAAGCAAAGCTTCTATCGGTGCCTATGGCGCAGCTGTGCGTCTCGGCCGTGACGCAAGGCGAGCTGCTCTACGGTCTGGCGCGTAAGCCCGAGGCCACTGCCCTGAGAACGGCCGTACACGCGTTTTTGTCGCGTCTGGATGTATTGCCATGGGATAGCGCCGCCGCTGAGCGCTACGGCGCGCTGCGTGCCTCGCTCGAGCGGCTGGGCACACCCCTCGGCAACCTCGATACCCTGATCGCCGCCCACGCGTTGTCAGTCGACGCGGCATTGATTACCAACGATCAAGCTTTCACGCGGATCGAAGCCTTGCAGGTCGAGGATTGGACAAGGCCGGAACCGAGCTAGACCTTAGAACGGAGGGGTTCAACGAGTCGGACGCTGCCCTCTTCGCCAGCAGAGCGAGCGATGCTTCAACGAACAGTCGCTTTCGTCTCATTCCGGCTTGTGCTCTCGCTCGCGGTCATCGTGTTTGGACGGCTTTTCTTTTGCTACCTCAGGCTTGGCAGACTCGGCACGATGAGCCTCTGGCAGCGGTTTTGCTGGACGCGCTGCCTTGTCGGGCTGTGACTGCGGCGCGCGCTGCGCAGGGCTTGAAGCAGGTTTGGCCGGCATCGCGGGATTCGCTCGCGTAGCCGCAGAGGCCGCACCCACACCGGTAGTTTGCGCCGCTCGTTGCCGTTCGGGCACGGTAGGTAGATGCTCGGCCTGAGTCGCGTTGGTTGGAAGCGGTGCCAATGGGGGACGCATAGCAGGAGTAGGGGGCTCGACTCGTACAGCCGGTCTGAGTGAGACGGCGGGCGCAGACAGCGCCGAAGGAGCACGCACTTGAACGATTTGTGCGGGTGGCAACGGCGTTAGCGGCCGATCGGGTGCGAACGCCGCGATCGGCCGGATCGAAGCAGGCGTAGGCGCCGCAGCGCGCACCGTCGGCGTTTGCGCGGCAGCCAGGTGAGGCTGGTTTGGAACCTGCGCCTCGAAGGCACGCCCCGACGCGGTAGCGCTGGCCGGCGCGACGATGGTCACATTCGTGACGTTGGTGATATTCGTCACCCGCGTGTTGTTGATCGTCGTCGAGTTGTTCTCGATACGGTTCTGGATCCGCATACCGACATTGGTGACTGGCGGAGCGCCGATCACGACCGCTGGCGGCGTTCCGAGCGGAGCCGGGATGATCAATCCTGGCCGCGATCCGGGCGGCGCAGGCACAAAGACGCCCGACGGCCCGATCGGGCGCGGGCCAGCAGCGACGCCTGCCAGCGCCACCGACACCGTGAGGTTCAATGTCGGCGGCGGCGGAACGAATATCACGCCCGGAGCGGCCCAATGGCCGCCGATGAAGATCACGACGCCGCCGCGGTTTTCGTAGTAAGGGTTAGCCCAGACGTAACCCACCTGCGGTGCGGGCGCCCAGCGTCCTGCTGACCACACCCACTGCCCGTGCCAAGCCCAATAGCCTCCAGTCCAGAAAGCCCCCTCGAAGGGAATTGGCGGCGGCGCGTCCACGAGCATCGGCGGAGGTGCCCAGCCGATCACGATCGGCGCAGGCTGCACCAGGGGTGGCTCGATGTACACGCTGACCACGGAGGGTGGCGGCTCGGGCACAAAGATGACGGGCGGCGGCGGCGCCACATAGACGACTCGCGGCGGTGGCGCTTGTACGGCACAGCTAATGAGCGCCGCGGCGACGGCGAGCAGAGCCAGTTTGGAAACGATCGAATTCGCGTGCATCGGTCTTGGGCGCAAGGGACGCCTCGAAACAGGGTTCCCTCACAACGCGCTCGACCTTACCTTCGTGGACAGCTTGCCCCCGCCGGCGCGTCTTGTCGTGCCGCACGCATCACCCGTATCCCTCGGTCTCTGGAAGGGGTCGCCTCAGAATTCGGAAAAAATCGTACGGTACCGAACGCGTCGTCAGCATCGGCGCGGGTTGCAGCACGGCGCCGGTTCTCAAAACTCGTGCCGTCGAGCCGACGTTTTGAGAACGCTTTTCAAGAGCGCAGTTGGTCCAAATCGACCCGGGAAGGCCGTTTTCTCACAACCCAGACTCAAAAACGAACGTTTGCGAGAAGCCTTCTGCGCTAAGCGTACGATTTTTTCCGTTTTCTGAAGGGACCCCTCGTTCACAAGTGGCGCGCCGGCCGCGGGGTCAAGCTCGCCACCGGCGTGACGGTTGAGTCACCCTCGAAGAGTGAGGTGCCGAGGCGGCCCATGCCGGCGGCATCGCCGTTGCTCGCCGCCAGCGCCGAGTTCGTGGCGATCGAGATGCCCGCGCCTGCCAAGACCGCGGTGCGCGTTGCGGCTGATCCGGTCGATGCGACGCCGACCGCCGCCCCGCTGATCCAGGTCGAGCTGCGCCGCGGCCCGCTGCACCTCGACGTGCGCTGGCCGGTGGCAGCTGCCGAGGACTGCACGGCCTGGTTGCGCGAACTGTCCTCGGGCATGCTCAAGTGATCCGCATCGACCAACTCTGGCTGTGCACCGCGCCGATGGACATGCGCGCCGGCGCCGAGCGACTGATGAGCTGCGTGGTGCAGACCACCGGCGCGGCTCACGCGCATCACGGCTCCCTCTTCGCCAACGCGCGCGCCACGCGCATGAAGTTGTTGGTCCACGACGGGCTCGGCGTGTGGTGCGCCGCGCGGCGTCTGAACGCCGGTCACTTCACGTGGCCGCGCGAAGCGGCGTCGACGCCGCTGTCGTTGACGCAGTCGCAGTTCGACGCCTTGATCGTGGGGCTGCCCTGGCAGCGCCTGCCCGAGATGAGCGTGATCACTCGGATAGTCAATTACCGCAAGCGTAGGTTCTCGTCGCCGACAGATTGCTGGTTGTAGCGAAGTAGTTCAAGACATTCACAAACGCTGGCGCAGTGGTTCTGTTGGATCTAAAGGCGTTGGTTGTGAAATACCCATAGAAAAGGCCATCTGAACCTACGATGGCCGGCCCACTGCTAGAGAACGGATTCCAAGGGCTATACGTTGAAAACTGGCTGCCGTACGTTCCGAACTGATTCCAAATGCTCGATGCCGCGAACGGGCTTCCGTACGTTCCGAACTGATTGCAGATGGAATCAGTCACAAACTGATTGCAGTTCACGCATCCGAGGTAGACGGACTCGCCCACGCCGCCGTATAGAAACAGCGACACGGTTGGTGGTGCCGGTACTGGACTTGCCGTGACTGTGACGTTCGCAGCCTGACTAGAAGACACTCCGTCGCTGACGACAAGCGATACGACGTACGTGCCGGATACGTCGGGTACGAAGGTTGTCGTGATTGTGTTGGTACTGGTTAGAGACACCGTACTGCCGGTCGGCCTGGACACCCCTGCCCACGAATAGGTCAACGCGTAGCCGTTGGCATCTGTGCTGAGGGCCCCGCTGAGTGTCACCGTCGTTCCGATGTAGACGCTCTGTGCCACGCCGGCATTGGCTACAGGAGGGACATTCACTGTTCCAGCCAGTATGGTCACTGAAGCTGCGCTGCTCGACACCTGTCCGTCGTTGACAACGAGGCTGGCGACGTAGGCTCCCGCGACGTCTGGCGTGAATGAAGACGTAACTGAGCCGGCGTTGGTGAGAGTTGCGACGCTTCCGGCGGGCCTGCTCGTCAACGTCCATTGGTATGTGAGCGAGTCGCCGTTGGCATCGCTACTGGCTGCGCCGCTCAGGCTGACGAGCGAAGCTACCAGGACGTTTTGCGCAATGCCCGCGTTCGCAACTGGCGCTGCGTTTGCCGTGGTAGCCGTCACAAGGACCGTAGAAGCTGCGCTGTTGACCGTGCCGTCGTTGACCACAAGGCTGGCCACGTAAGTGCCGGCCACATCGGGCGTGAAGGTGGGCGCGGCCGAGGTGGTGCTGGACAGCACGGCGGCGCTGCCGGCCGGGCGGGACGTCAACGACCACTGATAGGTCAGCGGGTCGCCATTGGCGTCGCTGCTGGCAGACCCATTGAGGGTGACCGCCGTCGCCACCAGCACGCTCTGTGCGCTGCCCGCATTGGCCACTGGGGCCACGTTTGCGGCGCCCGCCGTGATGGTGACTGTCGCGGCGCTGCTGGAGACTTGGCCGTCGTTGACCACAAGGCTGGCCACGTAAGTGCCGGCCACATCGGGCGTGAAGGTGGGCGCGGCCGAGGTGGTGCTGGACAGCACGGCGGCGCTGCCGGCCGGGCGGGACGTCAACGACCACTGATAGGTCAGCG
>JBBQYL010000323.1:0-4782 GCA_038208735.1 Burkholderiales bacterium | reverse complement strand
AAGTGGCCCAGAACATCAAGGCCTACGCCAAGCACTCCAACCTGCGCGTGGCCGTCGTCTTCGGCGGCATCGACATGAAGCCGCAGACGCTGGAGCTCAAGGGCGGCGTCGAGGTGTTGATCGCCACGCCGGGCCGGCTGCTCGACCACATCGAGGCCAAGAACTGCGTGCTGAACCAGGTCGAGTACGTCGTGCTCGACGAGGCCGACCGCATGCTCGACATCGGCTTCCTGCCCGACCTGCAGCGCATCCTCAGCTACCTGCCCAAGACGCGCCAGACGCTGCTGTTCTCGGCCACGTTCTCGCCCGAGATCAAGCGCCTGGCCAGCAGCTACCTGCAGGATCCGATCACCGTCGAGGTGGCGCGCGCCAACGCCACGGCCACCAACGTGGAGCAGCGCTTCTACAGCGTCACCGACGACGACAAGCGCAACGTGGTGCGACAGATCCTGAAGGATCGCAACATCACGCAGGCGCTGGTGTTCGTCAACTCCAAGCTGGGCGCCGCCCGCCTGGCGCGCACGTTCGAGCGCGACGGCATGCGCACCTCGGCGCTGCACGGCGACAAGTCGCAGGACGAACGCCTGAAGGCGCTCGCCTCGTTCAAGAAGGGCGAGGTCGACGTGCTCGTGTGCACCGACGTGGCCGCCCGCGGCCTCGACATCGTCGACCTGCCGGCCGTCTTCAACTTCGACGTGCCGTTCAACGCGGAAGACTACGTCCACCGCATCGGCCGCACCGGCCGTGCCGGCGCCTCGGGCCTGGCGGTCACGCTGGTCACCCGCGACGACGCGCTCAACGTGAGCGACATCGAGAAGCTGATCAACAAGAAGATCGAGCTCGAGCCGTTCGAGGTGGCCAACGATCGTCCGGTGCGTGCGCCCCGCCGCGAGTTCGACGACGAAGCCCGCCGCCCGCCGCGCCGCGAATCGGACGACGAGCCGCGCCGCGATCCGCCCGTCGCGCTGCGTCCGACCCTGCCGCCACGCGCGCCGGCATCGCAGAAGAGCCGCGATCCGTTCTTCGATCGTCCGTACGAGGCCAGCGGCAACTCGGCCGACAAGGCCGAATGGGAAACCGCCACGGCGTCCACCCCGGTGGGCCGTGCCGCGCTGTCGGCCAACATCCGCTCCAAGCGCAAGGTCGCGGCCTTGCTGGGCGGCGGCACCAAGGCCTGACGCCCCCGTGACGGGTGCCGGACGCGACATCGTCAGCATCCTGGTCCCCGCGTTCAACCGCGCGGACGTCATCGAGCAGACCGTCCGCTCGGCGCTCGCCCAGACGGGCGCCGACCTGGAGGTGGTGGTGGTGGACAACGCCAGCACCGATGCCACCTGGCCCATCCTGCAACGCCTGGCCGCCGAAGACGCGCGCGTGCGCATCTTGCGCAACGACGTCAACATCGGCCCGGTGCGCAACTGGCTGGCCTGCCTGGCCCAGGCGCGCGGCCGCTACGCCAAGATCCTGTGGTCGGACGATCTCATCGCGCCCGATTTCCTTGCGCGGTGCCTGCCGTTCCTGCGCGATCCGCAGGTGGGATTCGTGTACTCCGCGGCCGTCATCTTCGGCGGTGAGCGTCCGCAGGCGGGGGGCCCGGTGCGATTCCAGCTGGAGGGCGCGCGCGACGTGACAATGCCTTCACGTCGTTTCATCGAAGGCGTTTTCTCGGACGGCCCGTTCCCATTCTCGCCGGGCTGCGCGTTGTTTCGCACCGCCGACCTCGTGCGCAACCTGCGGCTCGACATCCCGAACCGGCAGGGCAGCGACTTCAGGACGCACGCGATCGGCAACGACCTGCTGGCCTTCCTGCTGACCGCCTACGACTATCCCCGCGTGGTGCTGGTGGGCGAGCCGCTGGCGTACTTTCGCGAACATGCCGGGTCGATCTCCGTGGCCGCCGGGCGCGGTCGGCTCATCCATCACTACGACCTGGTCAAGGCGTTCTTCGCCGCCACCGTGCTGAAGGATCGCGGCCTCGAGCGCACGCTCAATGCGCATATCTTCCTGCACCTGAAGCGCTTCGGGGCGGGGCCCTACGGCATGTCGACGGTGCGCGATTTCTATCCCGAGGGCGCCGGTGGCCGCGTCGGGCCGGGGGCGCTGGTCGCGCTGGCATTTCGCGCGGCCGGGCGCCGCCTGCGTCGGCTCGCCGGCGGCGCGTCCTGATCGGGATCATCGCGCTGGCGGGGGGCTGTTGCATGCCCGAGAATGTGCAGCACCGCATCTGACCGGCCTTCACCGATCCACCTCCATGCCCGCCTCGCGCCTGAGCGTCGTCACCACCACCTTCAACTGCATGGCCGTCATCGACGGCTACGTGCGGTCGGTGGCGGCTCTGGGGTCCGGCCGGTTCGACTGGGTGGTGATCGACGCGGGCTCTAGCGACGGCACCGCGGAGTTCCTGGCCCGGCACGCCCATCTGTTCACCTTCCACGAGAGCAGGCCGGATGCGGGTGTGTACTACGGCCTGAACCGCGGCGTGGCGCAGGTGACGACACCCTGGTACCTGGTGCTGGGCGCCGACGATCGGCTGTCGGCGTCGCTGCTCGACGACCTGGCACCCTCGCTCGAGTCGGGCGCCGCGCTCGTGCTGGGAGGCGTCCGCCTGAGCCCGGCCGGTACCGTCAAGCGCCCCGGGCCGCGCTGGCTGCACGCGCTGGCCTGGGGCCGCGTGATCTCGCACCACAGCGTGGGCACCGTCATCCGAACCGACCTGCACCGGACCTTCGGCCCGTACGACACGGACTACCGCGTCGTGGCCGACGGGGCCTTCCTCAAGCGCGTGCTGCAGTCGCGGGAACGCGTCGTGGCGAGCGACGCGATCTTCGGCGACTACGCCGCGGGCGGCCTCTCGGATCGGCTGGCGTTCCGGTCCGTCGTCGAGACGTTCATGTTCCAGGTGCGCGCCGGCTCCACGCTGTTCCTGCAACTGCCGCTGCTCGCGCTTCGCCTCGTGAAGATGGCGCTGCGCGGCAGCCTGCGCGGTTCGTGATGGCCGCCGCCGGCGCTCCGTCGTCCGCGCCGCTGTCGTTGAGCGTGTGCATGGCCACGTTCAACGGCGCGCGCCACCTCGCGGCGCAGGTCGACAGCATCCTCGCCCAGCTGGGGCCACAGGACGAGCTCGTGGTCGCCGACGACGGCTCCACCGACCGGACGCCCGAGATCCTGGCCGGGTACGGCGACCGCCTGCGCATCGTCGGCACCGCGCGGGTGGGTGGCGTCGTGCCCAATTTCGAACGCGCGCTGGCGGCGGCGCGCGGCGACCTGGTGGCGCTGTCCGACCAGGATGACGTGTGGCTGGACGGCCGCGTGGCGCTGATCCGCGAGCGCCTGGGCCGCGCGACGCTGGTGGCGATGAACGGCGTCGTGGTCGACGAGGCCCTGAAGCCCCTCGGCCGCACGGTGTTCCAGCAGGTCGGCGTGCCGGGTGGGTTCCTGCGCACGCTCGCGGTCAACCGCTACGTCGGCTGCTGCATGGCGTTCCGGCGCGAGGTGCTGGCGGCGGCACTGCCTTTCCCGCCGGGCATCGCGGCGCACGACTGGTTCATCGCGCTGGTCGCGGAACGCCTGTTCGACGTGGCGCACGACGAGCGTCCCGTGCTGCTGTTCCGGCGGCATGGCCGCAACGCGTCAACGACGGGCGCGCGCTCCGACAACGGCCTGCTGGCGAAGCTCGCCATGCGGTGGTGGATGCTGCGCGCCGTGGCCAAGGCGATGCGGCGTCATGAGCGCCGTGCGCCGACTTGAGAGAGATGACGCGCATGACCGGACTTCCTTCGGTGCACATCCTGCTTGCCACCTTCAACGGCGAGCGTTGGCTGGGCGAGCAATTGACGAGCTTGTCGTGCCAGGTCGGCGTGCGCGTGAGCGTGGTCGCCAGCGACGACTCGTCGACCGACGGCACGGTAGCGATGCTGGAGGCGGCCGCGCGGCCGGGGTCGTTCGTCTTGCTGCCCCGCTCCGCCACGCGCTTCGGCAATGCCCAACGCAATTTCATGCGCCTCATCCGCGATGCCGCGCTGGCCGACGCTGACTATTTCGCGCTGGCCGACCAGGACGACATCTGGTTGCCGGAGAAGCTGGCGCGCGCCGTGGAGGTGCTGCGGGCGAACGGCGCGGATGCCTATGGGTGCAATGCCACCGCCTTCTGGCCGGACGGACGCCGCAAGGCGCTCATGAAGTCGCAACCGCAGCGTCGCTACGACAATCTCTTCGAATCGGCCGGCCCCGGCTGCTCCTTCGTGTTCACGCGTGTGGCCTTCGTCGAGCTCCAGGACTGGGTGAGGGCGAATTTCGACGCGCTGCAGGCCATCAAGGTGCATGACTGGCTCCTCTACGCCTTCGTGCGCGAGCGCGGCCGGCGCTGGGTCATCGACGACGCCTCCACCATTCTGTATCGCCAGCACGAGCGCAACGAGGCCGGCGCGAATACCGGCTGGCGCGCCGCGCGCGTGCGACTGCGCAACCTGTTCGACGGCCGCTTTCGCGTCGATACGCTGGCCATCGGCGCCATCGTCGGCGCGCACAACGAGGTGCTCGTTCGACTACAGCGGTTCTCGTTGGCCGATCGCCTGTGGCTGGCCCTGCACGCGCGCGAGTTCCGCCGCGCCTTCAAGGATGCGGTCGCGCTCGCGGCGATGTTCCTGGTGATGGCGCGGCGCCAGGCAACATAATGGCCAACGCGCTGGCGCCCCTGCGCCGGGCCCACCGTGGTGAGACTGGTCGCCTCCCGGCTCGAAACTGCCCAACCCGATGCTCTGGATCCTCCTGCTGTCGTTCTTC
>JBBQYL010000322.1:0-4796 GCA_038208735.1 Burkholderiales bacterium | reverse complement strand
TTGCCAACGCCGGCGGCGACACCATCAACGCGATCAAGGCGGCCAACGAGTTCGGCATCACCAAGTCGATGAAGCTGGCCGGCCTGCTGATGTTCATCCAGGACGTGCACTCGCTGGGCCTGAAGACCACGCAGGGCATGTACCTCACCGACAGCTGGTACTGGAACAAGACGCCCGAGACGCGTGCGTTCGGCCGACGCTACTTCGACGTGATGAAGAAGATGCCCGGCTCGCTGCAGGCCGGCGACTACTCGGCCGTCGCCAACTACCTGGCCGCCGTCAAGGCCACGGGCTCCGACGACACCGACAAGGTGCTGGCCAAGATGAAGGCGTCGAAGATCAACGACGTCTTCGCCAAGGACGGCTGGATCCGCGGCGACGGCAGCATGATCCACGACATGTACCTGATGCAGGTGAAGACGCCGGAAGCGTCGAAGGAACCCTGGGACTACTACAACGTGGTCGAGACGATCAAGGGCGAGGCGGCTTGGACGACGAAGGCCGAAACCAAGTGCGCCGCCTGGAAGTGATCGGCTGATCCGATGACCGAGATTTTTGGCGTGCCGTTCCAGGCACTGCTGGGCCAGCTCATGCTGGGCCTGGTGAACGGCTCGTTCTACGCGATGCTGAGCCTGGGCCTGGCCGTCATCTTCGGCCTGCTGGGCGTGGTGAACTTCGCGCACGGGGCGATGTACATGCTGGGCGCCTACGTGGCCTGGCTGGGCCTGGACGGCGTCGACCTGACGCACGTGCAGGTGGGCTCGCAGGTGTGGAACCTGGGCATCCAGTTCCACTTCAATTTCTGGGCCGCGCTGCTCATCGGCCCGCTGGTGGTGGGCCTGGTGGGCATCGTGGTGGAGAAGCTGCTGCTCAAGCGGCTCTACAAGCTCGACCCGCTGTACGGCCTGCTGCTGACCTTCGGCCTGGCGCTGATGGTGCAGGGCCTGTTCCTGCAGCATTACGGTTCGTCGGGCCAGTCGTACGACGCGCCGGAAGCACTTTCGGGCGCCATCAACCTGGGCTTCATGATCCTGCCCAAGTACCGCGGCTTCGTGATCGGCGCGTCGATGGTGGTGTGCTTCGGCACGTGGTTCCTCATCGAGCGCACGCGCCTGGGCGCGCTGCTGCGCGCGGGCACCGAGAACCCGTCGCTGGTGCAGGCCTTCGGCGTCAACGTGCCGCTGATGGTCACCCTCACCTACGCCGGCGGCGCGGCGCTGGCCGGGCTGGCCGGGGTGCTGGCGGCACCGGTCATCCAGGTCACCCCGCTGATGGGCAGCAATCTCATCATCGTGGTCTTCGCCGTCGTCGTCATCGGCGGCATGGGTTCCATCATCGGCTCCATCATCACCGGCCTCGTGCTGGGCGTGCTGGAGGGCTTCACTCGCGTGTTCTGGCCCGAGGCGTCCAACGTCGTCGTGTTCTTCATCATGGCCATCGTGCTGATGATCCGGCCCGCCGGACTGTTCGGGAAGGAAAAGTGATGGGCTGGCTCGGACAAGGCACGCAACGCGCCGGCAGGATCACCTGGATCGTGGCGCTCCTGGCGCTGATCGTGGCGCCCTTCGTGGGCGTCTATCCCATCTTCATCGCGCAGGCGCTGTGCTTCGCCATCTTCGCGATGGCGTTCAACCTGCTGCTGGGCTACACGGGCCTGTTGTCGTTCGGGCACGCCGCGTTCTTCGGCGGCGCGGCGTACGTCACGGCGTGGCTGCTGCAGTCGCAGCACCTCACGCCCGAGCTCGCGCTGCTCGGCGGCATGGCCGCGGCCGCGGTGGCCGGCATCGTGGTGGGCCTGATCGCCATCCGGCGCCAGGGCATCTACTTCGCCATGGTCACGCTGGCGCTGGCCTACATGCTGTCGTTCTTCTTCCTCGAGGCGCCGTTCACGGGCGGCGAGAACGGCCTGCAGGGCATCGAGCGCGGCAAGCTGTTCGGCCTCATCTCGCTGGAAAGCGACATGGCGCTGTACTGGTTCGTGCTGGCCATCTTCGTGGCGGTGTTCCTGCTGGTGCTGCGCATCGTGCACTCGCCCTACGGCCAGGTGCTGAAGGCGATCCGCGAGAACGAGCCGCGCGCCATCTCGCTCGGCTACAACATCGACCGCTACAAGCTGCTGGCCTTCGTGCTGTCGGCCTCGCTGGCCGGACTGGGCGGCGCGCTGAAGGTGCTGGTGCTGCACCTCGCCACGCTGCAGGATGTGCGCTGGGAGCAATCCGGCGAGGTCATCCTGATGACGCTGCTGGGCGGCCTGGGCACCTTCGCCGGGCCGGTGGTGGGCGCGTTCACGGTGGTGGGCCTTCAGAACTACCTGTCCGACACGGCCGGCTCGTGGACGATCGTCATCATCGGCGGCATCTTCGTGCTGTGCGTAGTGGCCTTCCGCAAGGGGTTCGTCGGCGAACTGCTGGCGTGGCAGCAGCGGCGGGCGAAGAAGTCGTGAGCGCGCTGGTTCGCGGTGCCGCGCTGGCCCTGGCGTGCGCGCTGGCAGGCGGCGCGGCGTCGGCGCAGGCCGACGACACGCGTGCGCTCAGCGCGGGCGAGAAGGCCGGGCTCGATCGCCAACTCAAGGCCTTGTCGAAGACCGAGTCGCTGGACCTGGCCACGCTGCGGTCCTCGGCCAGCCGCGCAACCGGCGCGAAGGCGGGCCCGTGGCGGCTGCAGGCCGACGTCTGGAGCACGCCCGTGGCCGACCCCGCGGGTTTCTGCCGCGCCACGCACCGGGTGCTCGCCGGAGGGCGCACCGGCGGTTGGGCGCCGCCGCGGCCCGACGCCGCCACGCACGAGGCCTGGATCGACGACGCGAAGCACTGCACGGCGCGTCCGAAGGACACCATTCAATACGCGAGCGACCTTTCCGCGTCGCGCGTGAACATGATCGCGCGCCAGCCCGAGGCGCTGCGCAAGTATGTGGCCTACACACCCGCGGCGGGCTGCGACGGCGTGATGGCGCACGCGCGCCTGGTGCGCATGGAGAGCCCCGCGCAGGACGGCCCGGACTCGATCACGCTGCACTTCCGCGAGGCCGCGCCGGACGCCGCCGCTCGCACCGTCGTCGCCCGGCTGCGCCTGGGCGACCGGCATTTCGAGCTCGCCTCCACCACCTGCGCGAAGCCGTAGGAAGTCGCCAACGAGCCGGTCGCGCTCGCCCGTTCGCCTGTCGCGGCCCCGACCCGTGTCTAATACGGGCATGACTTTCCAATCCCTCGGCCTCGGCGAGCCCTTCGAGCGCGCCGCCCGGCAGCGCGGCTATCTCGGCCCGACGCCCATCCAGGCTGCGGCCATTCCCCCCGTGCTCGCGGGCCGCGACGTGCAGGGCGGCGCCCGCACCGGCTCCGGCAAGACCCAGGCGTTCGGCTGGCCCGTGCTGCAGCGCCTGGCCGACGCGGGCGTGCCCGCGTCCGGGCAGCCGCGTCCCGTGCGCGCGCTGGTGCTGGCGCCCACGCGCGAGCTCGCGGCGCAGATCGGCGAGTCGCTGCGCGAGGACGCACAGCACCTGGCGGTGGCGCTGAAGATCGTGATCGCCTATGGCGGGGTGTCCATCAACCCGCAGATGATCCGCCTGCGCGGCGGCGCCGACATCGTGGTGGCCACGCCCGGCCGCCTGCTGGACCTGGTCGAACAGAACGCCGTCTCGCTGCGCGACGTGCAGACGCTGGTGCTGGACGAGGCCGACCGACTGCTGGATCTCGGCTTCGCCGACGAGCTCAACCGCCTGCTGGCCATGCTGCCGCCCAGCCGCCAGACGCTGCTGTTCTCGGCCACCTTCCCGCGCGACGTGCAGGCCCTGGCCGATGCGCTGCTGCACGACCCCGTGCGAATCGCGCTGGCCGGCGCGGAGGCCGAGGCCGCCGCCGACGCCGAGGCCACCGCCGCCGCCGTGGCCAACATCCGCCAGCGCTCGATCACCGTCGACACCGCGGCCCGCACGCAGTTGCTGCTCAAGCTGATCCGCGACCACGGCTGGAAGCGCGTGCTCGTGTTCGTGGCCACGCAGCACGCCACCGAGCATGTGGCGCACAAGCTGTACGTGGGCGGCCTCAAGGCCGAGGGATTCCACGGCGACCTGAGCCAGGGCCGCCGCACGCAGATGCTGGACGACTTCAAGGCTTCGCGCGTGCAGGTGCTGGTGGCCACCGACCTGGCCGCGCGCGGCATCGACATCGCGCAGCTGCCGGTGGTCGTCAACTACGACCTGCCGCGCTCGGCCGACGACTACATCCACCGCATCGGCCGCACCGGCCGCGCGGGCGAGAGCGGCGTGGCCGTGAGCTTCGTGCCCGTGCCCAGCGAGGCCCACTTCCGCCTGATCGAGAAGCGCCAGGCGATCCGCGTGCAACGCGAGGTGATCGCCGGGTTCGAGCCGACGGAGGTTCTGCCGGCCAAGGGCGCCGCCGAGACGCCCAACAACGCGGGCGGCGTGAAGGGCAAGCGGCCGAGCAAGAAGGACAAGCTGCGGGCGGCCGAGGCGACGAAGGCGTCGGAACGCGCGGCGCGCGCGGCCAAGCGGAACCGCTGAGCCGCTGAGCCGCTGAGCCGCGGCGCCTGGCTCCGAAAGGGGACTGGCTTGCGATGCGCATTGCGCTTGTTGTTCCTGGCGTTCCTGGCTTGGTTGCGTGGATCGCTTCGCGCGGGTCGGGTGCCCGCGCTGCGGAGCGACTGGCATGCACTTGGCTCGACTCCGCACGTGCGCCTTGAATCCGGCCTGGACGGCCGGATTCCGAGGGCGTTCGGTCAAAGTTCGCCCTCGCGGCGTTGGCGGGCCGCGTTCGGCGGCTTCGTAGTCGCGCCAACAC
>JBBQYL010000321.1:0-4802 GCA_038208735.1 Burkholderiales bacterium | reverse complement strand
AGCGCGCCCATGATCACGGCCTCCAGCGCGGGCGTGACGCCCTCGCGCAGGCTGGTGAGCGGCGGCGGCTCGTTGTGGAAGATCTGGTTCATCAACGCGACCTGCGTCTGCGCATCGAACGGCGGACGGCCCGAGATCAGGTGGTACAGCACCGCGGCCAGCGCGTAGATGTCGGTACGGCAGTCGAGCGTGTTGCCCTCGATCTGCTCGGGCGACATGTAGGCCAGCGAGCCCACGCGGTGGATCTGCGTGCGGTCGGAGTTGGTGTTGAGCACGCTGCCGAAGTCGCTCAGCTTGACGTCCACCACCTCGCCGTCCTGCACCACGGCCAGGATGTTGGCGGGCTTGACGTCGCGGTGGATCAACCCCTGGCGGTACACGTATCCCAGCGCCATGGCGCACTTGAAGCCGATCTCCACCACCTGCTCCAGCGGCAGCAACTGGTCGGGACGGCAGAACTCGCGCAGCGTGACGCCGGGCACGCACTCCATCACCAGGTAGGGCACCTGGGCATCGCTGAAGGCCTCGTAGAGCTGGACGACGTTGGGGTGGTTCAGGCGGCCAACCAGCGCGGCCTCGGCGGCGAAGAAGCGCGACCAGAAGTGGGCGTCGACGGCCGCGGTCTCGGACGACAGGCGCAGCCGCTTGATAGCGACGTCGCGCTTGTTGAAGTCGTCATAGGCCTTGAACACCTCGCTGGTGGCCCCGTCGCCCAGGCGCCCGAGGATGGCGTACTTGCCGATCGCCGACGGCAGGTCGCCGGGCGGCGGTTCACGCTCGGTCTGCTCTGCGTTGAAGACGGTGTCGCTCATCAGGAGGGTCTTGTTGTCGGGGACGCCGGCGGCCGGGCAGGCGCCATGTGTCAGGATCGATATTGACGTGTCAGGGCACGTCGTGATCCTTCAAGAAGCACCGCATTTGCCGGCTGTTCGGTTGCCCTCGCCCGACCGTCGGCCCGATCGGCCAGCCCGCGAACCGTAGAATCGCTCCCATGATCCAAGCCAAATCAGAGCTGGCGCAAGCCCTGGCGGCGGCCGTCGCCCAGGTCGCGCCGGACGCCGCGCTCATCCCCGCGTTCGAGTCCCCCAAGCAAGCCGCGCACGGCGACCTCGCCGTCACCGTCGCGATGCAGCTGGCCAAGCCGCTGCGCCTGGCGCCGCGCGTCGTCGCCGAGCAACTGGTGGACGCGCTCAACGCGCAGCCGGCCGTCCAACGCTGGGTCTCCGCGCTGGAGATCGCCGGCCCCGGCTTCATCAACCTGCGCCTGTCGCCGGCCGCCAAGCAGGCCGTGGTGGCCGAGGTGCTGGCAGGCGCCGACCGCTTCGGCATGCAGCCGGCCAACGGCGACAAGGTGATCGTCGAGTTCGTCTCGGCCAACCCCACCGGTCCGCTGCACGTGGGCCACGCCAGCCAGGCCGCGCTCGGCAGCACCGTGTGCAACCTGCTCGCCAGCCAGGGCTGGTCGGTGCAGCGCGAGTTCTACTACAACGACGCGGGCGTGCAGATCGGCACGCTGGCCCACAGCACGCAGCTGCGCATCAAGGGCTTCAAGCCCGGCGACGCCTGCTGGCCCGTCGGTCCTGACAACCCGGAAAGCAAGAAGTTCTCCAACGGCGAGTACATCGCCGACATCGCCGCCGACTTCCTCGCCGGGAAGACGGTGAAGGCCGACGACCGCGAGTTCACCGCCTCGGGCAATCCGGACGACCTCGACAGCATCCGCCAGTTCGCGGTGGCCTACCTGCGCCACGAGCAGGATCTCGACCTGCAGGCCTTCGGCGTGCACTTCGACAACTACTTCCTCGAGACGAGCCTGTACGCCAACAACGCCGTCGAGACCACCGTGGGCAAGCTCGTGCACTCGGGCAAGACCTACGAGCTCGACAACGCGCTGTGGCTGCGCACCACCGAGTACGGCGACGACAAGGACCGCGTCATGCGCAAGTCCGACGGCACGTACACGTACTTCGTGCCCGACGTCGCCTACCACCTGAACAAATGGGAACGCGGCTTCAAGAAGGCCATCAACGTGCAGGGCAGCGACCACCACGGCACCATCGCCCGCGTGCGCGCCGGCCTGCAGGCGGCCGACGAGGGCGTGCCTCAGGGCTGGCCCGACTACCTGCTGCACAAGATGATCACCGTGATGCGCGGCGGCGAAGAGGTGAAGATCTCCAAGCGCGCCGGCAGCTACGTCACGTTGCGCGACCTCATCGACTGGACCAGCCGCGACGCCGTGCGCTTCTTCCTGGTGAGCCGCAAGGCCGACACCGAGTTCGTGTTCGACATCGACATGGCGCTCAAGCAGAGCGACGAGAACCCGGTGTTCTACGTGCAGTACGCGCACGCCCGCATCTGCTCGGTGCTGCGCCAGTACGCCGACAAGGGGGGCGACCTGTCCAGGGTGGCCCAGGCCGACCTGTCGCTGCTGACCGCGCCGGCCGAGGCCGCGCTGATGCTCAAGCTGTCGGAGTTCCCCGAGACCCTGGCCGCTGCGGCGCGCAACCTGGCGCCGCACGACATCGCCTACTACGCCCGCAGCGTGGCCGCCAGCTTCCATTCGTACTACGCCGCCGAGCGCTTCCTGGTGGACGATGCCGCGCTGGCGCTGGCCCGCCTCGCGCTGCTCACCGCGTCGGCGCAGGTGCTGCGCAATGCGCTCGCCGTGCTGGGCGTGAGCGCGCCCCACGCCATGAGCCGCGACGAACCCGCCGCGCCCGACTCGACCCCTGCCGCCTCCTGAACCCGGAACCCGTCGTGAAACCTTCCTTGAAGAACCAACAGGGCGGCTTCGCCCTGGGCTTTGTCGTGGGGCTGCTGGTCGGCCTGGCCGTGGCGTTGGGCGTGGCGCTGTACGTCACCAAGACGCCGGTGCCGCTGATGAACAAGGGCCAGCAGCACACCCCGGAGCAGGACGCGGCCGAGGTGGAGCGCAACAAGACCTGGGATCCCAACGCCGCGCTGGCCGGCAAGCAAGCGGTGCGCGCGGTGGCGCCGGCAGCGCCGTCGACTCCAGCCTCCGACACCGCCATCGTGCCACGCGCTCCCGGTCCCGTGCTGCCGCCTGCGGCCGACGCGGGCAAGGCAACGCCGTCGACCGCCGCCGCCTCGCGAAATGTGGAAACCCCCAAGAGCTCGCGCGACGCGGCCGCCATCCTCAACGGTGGCGACGCCGCCGATGCGACCAAGACGACCGTCGGTGTCGATCCGTTCATCTATTTCGTGCAAGTGGGCGCCTACTCTAAACCGGAAGATGCCGAGCAGCAGCGGGCGAAACTCGCGATGTCCGGCCTGCGCGCCACGGTTTCCGAGCGCGAACAGAATGGCCGCACGGTGCACCGAGTTCGACTTGGGCCGTTTGACAGGAAGGACGAGGCCGACGCGCAGACCGATCGCGCCAAAGCCATTGATCCGGACGCATCGCTGGTGCGCGTCGACCGCTCGAAACAATGAAACCCCGGGGTCTGGCGCGGGGCCAGACCCCGCAAACCTGACCCCGCCCATTTCCCGTCAAAGGATCCGCATGAACCGCCGTGAGTTTTCCCTGCACCTGGCCGGCGCTGCCGGCGTCGCCACCCTGGCGGCCCTGGGCGTGCCGCTGACGGCGTTCGCGCAGGGCGCCCCGGTGGAAGGCAAGGACTACAACAAGCTCAAGACGCCGATCAACCTGCCCCGCACGGGCAAGGTCGAGGTGATCGAGTTCTTCTGGTACGGCTGCCCGCACTGCTTCGCCTTCGAGTCCACCATCGAGCCCTGGATCGCCAAGCTGCCGCCGGACGTGCACTTCCGACGCGTGCCGGTGCAGTTCGACGCGCTCAAGGAGATCCACCAGCAGATCTACTACACGTGGGAGGCGCTGGGCCTGGTCGACGCGATGCACACGAAGACGTTCAACCGCTTCCACCTCCAGCACAAGCCGATCAACCGCGAGGAAGACATGCTGGCTTTCGCGCAGGAGAGCGGTCTCGACGTGGCCAAGGTCAAGGCGGCGTGGGAGAGCTTCTCGGTGCGCACGAAGCTGGGCCAGGCCAAGCAGTTGTCCGACGACTACGGCGTGGACGGCGTGCCGATGATCGGCATCCACGGCCGCTACACCACCTCGCCGTCGATGGGCGGCCCGGCCGAGTGCCTGGCCACCACCGACGCCCTGGTGGCGCAGCTGCGCAAGAGCGCCTGATGGCGCACGGCCGCCCGCAGCAGTCAGTTCGCAGTGCGCAGCACGGAGATTCCACCATGACCGTGATGAACCGCCGCAGCTTCTCGCGCAATGCGGCCAGCGTCGCCGGCGCGCTCGTGCTGGCGGGCGCCGGCGTGCCCCTGCGCGCCCGCGCGCAAGGCTTCGTGCCCCTGGAGGGCCGCGACTTCCAGAGCCTGGCCAAGCCCATCGCGGTGCCGGCCAACGGCAAGATCGAAGTCATCGAGTTCTTCTGGTACGCCTGCCCGCACTGCTTCGCCTTCGAGCCGGCCCTCGAGCCGTGGATCGCCCGGCTGCCGTCGACCGTGCACTTCACGCGCGTTCCCGTGGGCTTCGACGCGCGCAAGGAGATCCACCAGCGCATCTTCTACACCTGGGAGGCGCTGGGCGTGGTCGACCAGATGCACCTGAAGACGTTCACCCGCTTCCACGTGCAGAAGAAGCCCATCGACAGCATCGGCGACATGGTGGGCTTCGCCCAGGAGAACGGCCTCGATCCGGTGAAGGTGCAGGCGGCCTGGAACAGCTTTTCAGTGCAGTCGAAGTGCGCCGCGGCCAAGCGGCTGGAAGACGACTACGGCATCGAGCGCATGCCCGAGATGGCCAT
>JBBQYL010000320.1:0-4828 GCA_038208735.1 Burkholderiales bacterium | reverse complement strand
ACGCCGCGCGGACGAACCTTGATCGAACGCCCTCGGAATCCGGCCGTCCAGGTCGGATTCAAGGCGCACGTGCGGAGTCGAGCCAAGTGCATGCCAGTCGCTCCGCAGCGCGGGCACCCGACCCGCGCGAAGCGTCCCACCCTCACTTCAACACAAGCGAAGCGTTCAACCCTGCCCACGTTCTGCAAACATGACAGCACCGAGACCGCCCCACGAGGGCAGCCGCTCGCCCGCCAGGCCGCGCCCCCGCTGGCGCCTCGGGTCAATCCCTGTCCTCGCACGCCGATTGCCCAATGGTGTCCACCCAGCTCGACCGGAGGACACCGAATGGACTCAGCGCGACTCAGTCGCCGCCGCCTGCTCACCGCAGGCGCCGTCATCACCGCCGTGCCCGTGGCCACGGCCGCCGCCGCGGCCCTGGGCGGCGCCGACGTTCCCTTCAAGGAAGGCCTGGCCAACGCGCCCACCCCGGTGGACACCGGCACGCAATGGACGTGGTTCACCGAGCCCGAGGCGGCGTTCATCAACGCCGCCGTCGCCCGCCTGATCCCGGCCGACGAGCTCGGGCCCGGCGCCGTCGAGGCCGGCGTGCCCACCTTCATCGATCGCCAGCTCGCCGGCCCCTACGGCCGCGGCGAGCGCTGGTACATGCAGGGGCCCTGGAGCCCCGGCCTGCCCACTCAGGGCTACCAGACACGGCTCACGCCGGCCGGCCTGTATCGCGCGGGCATCAAGGCGATCGATGCGGCAGTCGTGCGCGAGTCCCGCGGCGCCAGCTTCGCGCGCCTCGCGGCCGCCGACCAGGACGCGTTCCTGCAGCGCCTGGAAAAAGGCGACGTCGCGCTCGACGGCCTCGACGCCAGGAGTTTCTTCGCGCAGCTGCTCCAGAACACGCTCGAAGGCTTCTGGAGCGACCCGATCTACGGCGGCAACCGCGACCTGGCCGGCTGGAAGCTCATCGGCTTTCCCGGCGCCCGCTACGACAACTCCCCGTACGTGGCCCAGCACGGGCAGGCGTACCCGCTGCCGCCCGTCGGCCTCAAGGGCCGCGTCGAATGGATCCGGAGCTGACATGGCGAAGAAGCTTCCCTCGGTCGACGCGCTGATGATCGGCTTCGGCTGGACCGGCGCGATCATGGCGCAGGAACTCACCGATGCCGGCCTCGACGTGCTGGCGCTCGAACGCGGCGCCTGGGGCGACACGTCGCGCGAGTTCGCCACCACCTTCGCGCAGGACGAGCTGCGCTACTTCTGGCGCCACGACCTGTTCCAGACCACGGCGCACGACACCCAGACGATCCGCAACGACGCCAGCCAGGTGGCGCTGCCCATGCGCAAGCTCGGCTCGTACCTGCCCGGCACCAACGTGGGCGGCGCCGGCGTGCACTGGAACGGCCAGACCTGGCGCTTCCTGCCGTCGGACTTCCTGGCGCGCAGCCACAACCTGCAGCGTTACGGCGCGGCGGCGCTGCCGGACGACATGACCATCCAGGACTGGGGCGTCACCTACGACGACCTCGAGCGGCACTACGAACGCTTCGAGCGCCTGTGCGGCATCAGCGGCAAGGCCGGCAACATCAAGGGGCAGATCCAGGCGGGCGGCAATCCATTCGAGGGCCCGCGCTCCAGCGAATATCCGAACCCGCCGATGGCGATGAGCTATCCGCCCACGCTGTTCGCCGAGGCTGCCAAGGGACTCGGATTCCACCCGTTCCCGCAGCCGTCGGCCAACATGTCGCAGGCCTACGTGAACCCGCTGGGCGTGCGCCTGGAGGCCTGCACGTATTGCGGCTTCTGCGAGAAGTTCGCCTGCGGCAACTACTCGAAGGCCAGCGCGCAGACCACCATCCTGCCGGTGCTGATGAAGAAGCCCAACTTCAAGCTGCGCACCGAGTGCGAGGTGACGAAGATCAACCTGGACGCCAGCGGCAAGCGCGCCGTCAGCGTCACCTATGTCGACGCCACCGGCGCGGAGTTCGAGCAGCCCGCCGACCTGATCGTGCTGTGCTCCTACATCCTGAACAACGTGCGCCTGATGCTGCTGTCGGGCATCGGCCAGCCCTACAACCCGCAGACGGGCCAGGGCGTGATCGGCAAGAACTACGCCTACCAGATCACCTCGTCGGTCAACCTGTTCTACGACGACAAGATCCTCAACCCGTTCATCGGCGCCGGCGCGCACGGCATGCTGGTGGACGAGTGGAACGGCGACAACTTCGACCACACGGGCCTGGGCTTCATCGGCGGCGGCTTCGTGGGCGTGGTGCAGACCGGCGCGCGTCCGATCGAGACGCATCCGGTTCCCGAGGGCACGCCCAACTGGGGCGGCGCGTTCAAGAAGGCGGTCGCGGCCAACTACCTGAAGTCCATGAGCATCGCCACGCACGGCGCGGTGATGAGCCATCGCGGCAACTACCTCGACCTCGATCCCACGTACCGCGACGTCTACGGCCGGCCGCTGCTGCGCATGACCTTCGACTACACCGACAACGAGCACCGCATGTCGGACTACCTCACCGAGCGCGCCGCGGACATCGCCCGCGCGATGAACCCGCGCGAGATGCGCGTCAACAAGCGCAAGGGCAGCTGGGACGTGGTGCCGTACCAGACCACGCACAACACCGGCGGCGCGATCATGGGCAGCGATCCCGGCACCAGCGCGGTCAACCGCTACCTGCAGTCGTGGGACGTGTCCAACGTGTTCGTGATGGGGTCCAGCGCCTTCCCGCAGAACCCCGGCTACAACCCCACCGGCACGGTGGCCGCGCTGGCCTACGCCTCGGCGGAGGCCATCGTGCAGCGCTACCTCAAGGCCCCCGGGGCGTTGGCCTGAGGAGCGCGCGATGCGAACCCATCCCCTGATCGCGCTGGCCGTCGTGGCCACGGCCATCACCACCGTCACGGTGTTCGGACAATCGGCGCCGGCGCGGCCGGCTGCCCCGGCGAAGAAGCCGCGGCATGCGGATGCCGCGCTGGACGCGCATCCGGCGACGCCGGCGGCATCGACGGCGGTGCCGCCGTGGCTGGTCGCCTCGGCGGCCTCCGCGGCCTCGGCCGCCGCGTCGCAAGGGGCGGCGTCGCAAGGCGCGGCGTCGGCGCCGGTCGTCGTGCGTCCCGCCGCCGACGCGCCGCTCGTCGAACGCGGAAGCTACCTCGCCGCCGCCGGCGATTGCGCCGGCTGCCACACGCCCACCGGCGGCGCGCCCTACGCCGGCGGCCGTCCTCTGGAGACGCCCTTCGGCACGGTGCTGTCGGCCAACCTCACGCCCGATGCC
This sequence comes from Burkholderiales bacterium, assembly GCA_038208735.1. Lineage (GTDB taxonomy): Bacteria > Pseudomonadota > Gammaproteobacteria > Burkholderiales > Burkholderiaceae_C > Scleromatobacter. Next base: position 1,553 of record JBBQYL010000320.1, on the reverse strand, counting down.
ACCGGCCTGAAGGGCTGGAACGCCGACCAGTTCTATCGCGCGATGCACGAAGGCATCGCGGCCAACGGCGAGCATCTCTACCCCGCGTTCCCGTACAACTACTTCGCGAAGATGACGCGCGCCGATACCGACGCGTTGTTCGCGTACCTGCAGTCGCTGCCGCCCGTGGCCAACGCGCCCGACCGCAACCAGTTGCCGTTCCCGTTCAACATCCGCGCGCTGATGTCGGTGTGGAACCTGCTGTACCTGGACAAGGCCACGTTCAAGCCCGACCCGTCGCACACCGAGCAATGGAACCGCGGCGCCTACCTGGTGGAGGGCCCGGGCCACTGCGCCGCCTGCCACACGCCCAAGACGGTGCTGGGCGGCCCGAAGACCGGCCACGACTTCCAGGGCGGGGCCTTCGGCACATGGTTCGCCCCCGACCTCACGCCCAACGGCCGCACCGGCCTGGGCGGCTGGACGCGCGACGAGACCGTCGCGTTCCTGCGCACCGGCCGCAACGCGCACGCGTCGGCATCCGGCGAAATGGGGCTGGTGGTGCAGGACTCGACGTCGCAGCTGAGCGACGACGACCTGCAAGCCATCGCGGCGTACCTGGGCGATCGCGCACCGTCGCCCGCGGTGTCGATGACGGCGCCCGACGCGTCCATCATGAAGACGGGCGAGGCGATCTTCGTCGACGAGTGCTCGGCCTGCCACCTGTCGCACGCCCAGGGCCAGGCGCTGGCCTTCCCGCCGCTGGCGCATTCGGCCAACGTGCAGCAGACCGATCCCACCACCGCGCTGCACCTGATCCTCGCGGGCGCGCGGGCGGCGCCCACGCGCGCCGAACCCACGCCGTTCACGATGCCCGCGTTCGCGTGGAAGCTGGACGACCGCCAGGTGGCCGCCGTGGCCACCTACATGCGCAACAACTGGGGCAACGCCGCGCCGCAGGTGACCGCCGACGAGGTCAGCAAGGTGCGCGGCAAGCTCAAGTTCGACCCCGCGTTCGACGGGCACACGAAGGCGACGCCGTTGAGCAGGCCCGGCCCCAACACGCTGGGCCGGCCGGACACCGACAGCCGCGACAACGGCACGCCGCAGGCCGGTCGCGCGGCGCCGGCCAGCGACGGGGGCGCCAACATGCCGGCCGCCGCTACGTCGGGAAGTTAGCCACAAAGCCTGTCGTCCCGCGTGCCGTCGCAGGATCCACGCGCGCTCGTCATCCTGCGCGCAGTCGCAGGATCCACGCGCGCAGACACCGCGAATTCCTGCGCTCTACCCCTGCGGCTGCAGCGTCTTCACCACCCGCTCCTCGCCCCGCTCCCCCGCCCCGCTGCTGGACGTGTGGTTCTCGCTGCGCAACGTCATCAGCCGGTCGCCGACCACGCCGTAGGTGCAGTTGTTCTCGTCCAGCGCCTCGAAGCTGACGACGACGAACGCCCGGCCCTTCACGCTGGTGGAGGTGGCGCTCGCCAGCGGCGTGCCGTCGGCGCCGAGCCAGAGCGTCTCCGTGGACTAGAACTCCTACAACTCCTTGCGCTGCTGCTCCGCCACCCTCGAGAGCG
>JBBQYL010000319.1:0-4849 GCA_038208735.1 Burkholderiales bacterium | reverse complement strand
ACGGTGCGCCGGTGGCGTTGTCCAGCGCGAAGTCGCGCGCCGCCACCCAGCCCTTCAGGGTGACGCTGGGGTCGCCTTTGGGCGGCTGCAAGAAGGCGAGCGACACGTCGGCCGACAACGCACCGCTGGCCACGCGCACCGGCAGCGATTCGGGCACGTAGCCCAGGTAGGGCCGCACGTCGAGGTCGGCGAGCGACAGCCGCAACGTGGCGCGGTCGGTGGCTGCGAAGGGCGTGGCCAGAGCGGCGCTGTCGAAGATGGCGCCGTTGAGGCGAAACGCGAGGTGCGGCTGCACCGTGACGTCGACGTTGGCCGGCAGGTTCGACAGGAAGGGCAGCGACAGGTTCAGTGCCTCCACGACGTGCACGTGCCCCGCGGGCCGGTCGTCGAAGCGCAGGCCCAGGTCGTGCACCTGCAGGTTGTACAGCGCGAAGCGCCCGGGCTCGGACGGCGCGGCGTCGGGCTTGGGCGTGAAGCGGCGGATCAGGTCGTCGATGTCGTAGTGGCCCGGCGCGCTGCGGGCGAGCGCGATGCGGGCCTGGTCGATGTCGATCGCCTCGATGACCGGCGCGCGGCGCACGAGGGACGACAGGGCGACGTTGGCGCGGATGCGGGCCACGCGCAGCAGCGGCGGGGCACTGGCGCCGGGCGTCGGGCCCACCACCAGGTCGTGCAGCACGATCTCGAGCGACCACGGGTGGAAGTCGACCGCGCCGAGCGTGACGTCACGCCCCAGCGCGGCCGACAGCCACGACGGCGCCAGCCAGCGCACCAGGGGCGGCACGGCCAGCCAGGTGACGACCCACAGGATCGCCAGCACGCCCGTGGCCCACATCGACCGTCGGATCCACTTGCCCTTGACCATCCGCGCGAACTCCTGCGCCGTCGAGTCGGCGCCCACTGCGCAGTATGGTTGTTTCCAGAGACCTGTGGTTCGACCTGTCTTGGCCGGGGGGCGACTCAGTGCGTCGCCACGGTCGCCGGCGTCCTGGCGAGAGCCGCCAGGGCTTCGGGGCTGACTGCCCGGCTGAACAGGAAGCCCTGGAACTCGTCGCAGCCCATCGCGACAAGCATGTCGGCCTGTCCCCGGGTCTCGATGCCTTCGGCCACGATCCGCAGTTCAAGCGCGCGCGCCAGCGTGACGATCGTGCGCGCGATGGCCACGGCATCGGGTGCCGTCTCCAGGTCCTTGACGAAGGCACGGTCGATCTTCATGACGTCGATGGGCAGCTTGCGCAGTTGTGCGAGCGAGGAGTAGCCCGTGCCGAAATCGTCCATGGCGACGGTGACCCCAAGCGCGCGCAGGGCCTGCAGCTGTCGGCAGATGCTGTCGATCTCGCCACCCAGGACGCTCTCGGTCACCTCGATCTCGAGTCGATGGCCGGGCACGCCGTGGTTTTCGAGCAGGCCGCTCACCAGGCCCACCAGCCGGCCGCTCTCGAACTGTCTCTGCGACACGTTGACCGACACCCGCCCGAAATCCAGCCCCTCGCGACCCCACTGCCCCAACTGCGCGATCGTGGCCTCCATCACCACGGATCCGATGGCGTCGATGAGGCCCGAGGATTCCGCCAATTGGATGAACGAGCCGGGCAGCAGCAGCCCGCGCTCCGGATGCTGCCAGCGCACCAGGGCCTCGGCGGACACCAGGGCGCCGCTGGTGGCGTGGAACCGCGGTTGGTAATGGACGACGAACTCGGATCTCCGCAGGGCCCTGTCAAGACCCGTCAGGAGGTCATTGCGCTCGCGCAGCCGGACGTCGAAGGCGGGTTCGAAGACCGTCCAACGGCCGCGGCCCGAATTCTTCGACTCGTACAGCGCGATGTCGGCGCACCGCAGGAGCTCCGCGAGGTCGTGTCCATGGGCGGGGAAAAGAGCGATCCCCAGGCTTGCCCCGCTGCGGTGTTCGGTGGTGGACAGGATGAACGGCTCGCACAGGCCCTCCAGCATGCGTGACGCGATCTCGGAAGCACCCTGCAGCGCGCAACCGGGCAGCACCACCACGAACTCGTCGCCACCATTGCGCGACACGAGCGCCTGCGGCGGCGCAAGGCGCTGCAGCCGGCGGGCGGCCGCCTGCAGGAGGCGGTCGCCCACCGAGTGGCCGTAGCAATCGTTGACGTCCTTGAAGTGGTCGAGATCGACGAACAGCACGGCGAAGGGCTGGTCCGACACCAGCAGCGGCTCGAGTGCTCGCTGCAGGCCGTAGGCGTTGCGCAGGCCGGTGAGCAGGTCGTGCGTGGCGCGATGCTGCAACTGCTCCTCGCGCGCTCGCGCGGCCTGCGCCACCGACAGTCGGTCGCGCAGCGACGATGCCTCGGCCGACGGCTGCGCGACCTCCGCGAAGCGCAGCGCGATGAGGGCCCGGTTCGTGCCGTTGTCGCGCACCCCCAGCAACTGCCACGACGGCGCCCCCGATTCGTTCCCTGCGTCCAGCCATGGCACAGCCACTGACGGTGGCGCGCCATCGGCGATGCGTTCGAACGCCTGCATCTCGTCGACCGTCACGGGCACGACGCTGCCCTGCGAAACCTGCGCGCCGGTGCGACGCAACAGGGCGATCCGGTCCGTGTCGTCCTTCCACGCGATGGCGATCTGCGCCGTGGGATGCAGGGAGGCCAGCCTGTCGAGCACCGAGCCCGCGAGCTCGGAAAACGGTGCGTGGGCCAGGATGCCCTCGTCGATGCGGGCGAGGGCGCGCAGCGATGCGATGCGCTGCTCGAGTTGGGCTGCCATCGCGTTGAAGGAGTCTGCCAGTCTCCCGAGTTCATCGCTGCGCCGGATGTCCACCCGCGTGGGTCCGATGCCGGCGGCCAGGCGGCGCGAGCCTTCGGCCAGCACGTCGAGCGGAAGCAGGACGCGGCGGATCGTGCGACGTGAGGCAAGCACGATCAGCAGCAGCGTGATCGCCGCCATGCACGCGAGCCACGCCTGCACCGGCATGCCATACCAGTCGACCAGCGGCGGTATGGCGTCTTGCTGCACCGTCCAGTTTCCCGAGCCGAATTCAGCCATCAGGAACAGGTGCGCCGTGAAGTGGGCAGGATGTGCGTTGCCTCGGGCGGAAGCATCTGCGCCGAGCCAGGTGAAGATCGTCCGCCCGTCATCGGCGTGCACCTGCCAGGTGCTGCTGTCCGATTGGTCGCGGATCGGTTCCCACAGGTAGTCGCCATCGACGATCGCGAGGCAACGGGGGGCGGTGACGTCGCCGGTGGCCAGCATCAGGGCCGACGACCCCGAGGCGCCAGGGGAGACCCGCAACGTCGCGGCGGCGCCGAGTGACGGCGCAGTGTCGGGCAGGCCGCTGCGCCCGGCGTTCCATCGGCCGACCAGCTCGGCCGGCAGGATCGATCCGGGGTCGGCGCAGGCCACGGCGGTGAAGACGCCATGGCCGCCGATGTTGCCCGCGACGAGACCTGCGCGCGCCTCTCCATGCGCGGCTTCGATGGACGTCAGCAAAGTGCGCGAGAGCATCAGCCGGTCCAGGATCTGGCGCGACGCCGTGCGCGTGGCGAAGTTGTCGCGGTCAAGCGCGATGCGCTGGACGATGCCGCTGATCACGTTCGTCGCGATCCAGTCCGACGTCGCCAGCGGAATCAGGGCGGCCGCAAGGAAGACGGCCACCAGCCGCCATTCGAGGCGACTTTCCAGGTGCGCGCGTGCGCGGCCGAACAGGGACATGGATCAGAAGCCCGTGGAGATGCCGACGTAGGCGCCGTTGCTGGCCCGGATCACATCGTCCAGGCTGTCCTTCTGCGTGATCTGCGCCTTGCTCACGCCATCGGGCCCCACGCTGTACATGTCGTAGTCGGTGTTGAGCGGGTTCAGCGCATGATCCTTGCGCGCACCGCCCTTGCCGTTCGCCTGGATGTTGTAGTAGACGTAAGGCCGTCCCCAAGGGTCGACGGCGCGGGCCCGTGGGATGTCGGCCCAGGACGTCGGCAGCGTCCTGTTCATCGAGACGTAGAGCTCCACGATGGCCTCGTTGCCGATGATGTCGCTGGCGGCCTGCACGGTGTTCACGCGATTGCGCCAGCTGCCGTAGTACGGCATGGCGATCGCCACGAGGATGCCGATGATCAGCACCACGATCATCAGCTCGATGAAGGTGAATCCCGGGCTCGGGCGGCCGGAGGAACGCTGGACGCGTCGTCGCTGGATGCGGATTCTCATGTCCATTCCCCATTATTCCGCCGGCCGGACCCCGCGCGGGCGCTTGCCGGCATAAACAGAAATGGCCTTCGCTACAAAGCGGAACCATTTCACGCTGGGCCCCCCGACTGGACGTGTACACAGTGCGAACGGACAACTCGACCTTGTATCGGCGGTGACGCAAACCGGCCATACCTCCCATACGCGATCAAGCTCCAATCATTGGCATGCCTTCGATGGGGTATACCCCGGCAGCGCAACTTTCCTCTTTCCTCCCTGGCTGCCGGCTTCACAGCCCGGACTCACCTCCGGGCTGTTTTCTTTTCCTGGACGACTCTTCAGCGCTCGGGATAGGGGTTCGTCACGACGTCAGGCTTCTGCGCCGCCGGCTGGTGCTCGCCACCGGGCATGCCCACGCCCGGGCCTGCGGGAAAGCCGTACGAGCCGTCGCCGCGCACATTGGACTTGTCCACCTCGGCATGGCCGCTTTCCACGGCCGGCAGCGGGGCGCCCATGTAGCCGCCGCCCTGGCCCACGTAGGTGCCGTCGTCGGCGGTGGCGTTGGCGCTCTGCATCGGGGCGTCGCCCTCGGGGGCGAGCGCGCGTTCGGCCGGGCTGGCGGTCTCGCGCGGCACGCCGGCGGCGTGGTCGCGGCTCAGGGCGGGTTCATGGGCGCTGGGGTTCTCGAGATCGGACG
>JBBQYL010000318.1:0-4873 GCA_038208735.1 Burkholderiales bacterium | reverse complement strand
CGGCAGCACGCACCAACACAAGACGAGCCCGATGGTGAGCCTGTCGACCAACTATCGCCTGGGCCGCCGCTGGTCACTGGGTGTGGAGGCCTCGTCGTTCACGGCGGCGAACACGTTCAATCTTGGGCTGCGGGCGGACTTTCACTTCTGAGGATCGGGCATCTCCAGCCACTTCAGAGCGCGGCGATCGCGTCCTTGGCGTGCTGCGCCAGGCCGCCCGTGGGCGCCAGCTGCAGGTAGGTCTCGAACGCCTTCTTCGCGTCGTCGGCCTTGCCCTGGCGCTGCAGCGCGTCACCCAGGTTCACGTAGGCCACCGCGCGTGACGGGTCGATCTTCAGCGCCGCCTCGAAGTACTTGACGGCGTTGGCGTCGTCGTTGGTCTTCCAATACACGTAGCCCAGGTTGTTGGCCGCCAGCGCGAAATCGGGCTGCAGCTTCAGGGCCTGCGCGAACTGGTCGCGCGCCGATACGTAGTTCTTTTCCTTGAACATCTGCATGCCGCGGTCGTTGAGCTGGCGCGCCTGCTGGCGGTCGCTGACGGGCGCGGCGGTGGGCGCGGCGATCTTCTGGTCCTTGCCCTGCAGGTCCTTCACCACCACGCCGTCGGTGGCCGCGCTCGCCGCGACGACCGCGGTGGTCTTGTCCAGCTTCGTGTTGAGCGCGATGGCATCCACCGGCAACTGCGGCGTGGCGTCGCTGATGTACTCCTCGTTGGCCGCCAGCGTGAACACGAACTCGCCGCCCTCGGAGCCGGGCAGGCTGCCGAAGGCCGGCGTCTGCGCGGACACCGACGCCACCGCCGGCGCGATGTAGGCCGCGAGCTCGGTGCCGGTGATGATGTTGTCGCCGTTGAGGTCGGCCTTGCCGGACAGCCCCTGCAACAGCGTCCACGTGAAGATGGAGTGGCCGCCGGGGCCGCCGTCGGCCACCATCTGGTCGGCGCCGCCGGCCGTGAGCATCTGGCGGCCCACGCGGTGGGCGTTGTCGCGCAGGAAGTTGCCGTTGCGCGTGCTGGCGCCGCCGCCGCGCACCAGGCCCAGACCGCTGTAGCAGGCGTCCATCACGAAGATCACGTGGCGCGCCACCAGCGCCTCGGAGATGTTCTGCAGCTCCGTCATCGGGATCGCGTCGCCGGCCAGGTCGTCGGTGCCGGCGTCCACCGGGATGATGTAGCCCAGGTCGCGGCCCGAGCTGAGGTGGCGCGTGCCGCCATGCCCGGCGAAGAACACGAACAGGTTGTCGGTCTTCTTCAGGCCCGACTTGGGCAGCTGCTCGTTGAACGCCGCCATCACGTTGGTGCGCGTGGCCGACCGGTTCTGCAGCGAGATCACGTGATCCGCCTTGAAGCCCAGCTTCGTGACCAGCAACGTCTTCACCGACTCGGCGTCGCGCACCGCGTGGCCCAGCTTGGGCCAGTGCGCGTAGTCGTCGATGCCGATCACCACGGCCCAGGAGTCGCCCTCCGTGGTGGTGTCGGACACGGCGGCCATCGACGCCGCGGCCGACGCGGCGGGCGCGGCGCCCGATGCGTCCTGCGGCACGTCGACGAAGCCGCGCTTTTCACCCGACGCTTCGCCCGGCTTCATCACCGCGAACACCTTGCCGTCCCAGCCGGCGAACTGGTAGCCCTCGGCCACCAGCCGGCTCATCACCAGCGGCAGCGCCTTGACGGTGCGCTCGTGGATGTCGTGGAACAGCACGATGCCGCGGCCGTTCCTGTCGATCTCGCGCATCACGCGGTCGGCAATGGAGTTGGGGATCGGGTCGGCCCAGTCCATCGAGTCGACGTTCCACAGCACCGACGTGAGGTGCTCCTTGGCCAGGATCTCCTTGCCCTCGGCGTTGCGCGCGCCGTACGGAAAGCGGAACAGCGGCGAGCGGTCGGGGTCGATGGCCTTGAGCAGCTTGTCGTTGTCGAGGATCTCGGTCTTCAGCGCGTCGCCGGTCTTCTTCGACAGCTGCGCGTGGGTCATGCTGTGGTTGCCCACCACGTAGCCCTCGGCCAGCAGCTGGCGGCTGATCTCGGCGTTCCTGCTCAGGTGCGTGGTGCCGTCGGCGTCGACCTTGCCGAGGTTGTTGCCCACCTCGAAGAACGTGCCCGGCGCGCCGTACTGCTTGAGGATGGCCGTGATCTCGGCGGTGTAGATCGGGTGCGGGCCGTCGTCGAACGTGAGCGCCACCACCTTGGGCGGCAGGCCGGTGCCGAAGATCTCGGGGCCCGTCTCGGGCTTGCCGGCCGCGAGCGGCTTCGACGCGGGCGCCGACGGCGGCGCGGGGGCGGCCGCGGGCGGCAGCACGACGCCGTGGGCCTTCAGGATCTGGTCGCGCGTGTACAGCGTGCCCAGGTGCTTGACGTAGTCGTCCCAGCGCTCGCGCTTCTGCACGATGGCGCGCTGCTCGAAGCGGGAGAAGATCGCGCGGATCTCCGCGTCGTAGTTCTTCTCGATCTCGTCGAGCGCGTCGATGTCGTCGCCGATGCGCTTGTGCAGGCGGATCGCGCCGAGCGTCTGGTTGCGGGCCACGTCGGCCTGCAGGCTGGCGAGCAGGTCGCGGAACGCCAGGCGGTCGGCGTCGAACAGCGACGGATCGCTCTCCACGTAGTCCAGCACCGGGGCGAGCGCGGGCGTCGGGTCGTCGCCCGAGCCGGCGACGGCGGCGAACTGGGCCTCGGCCTTGTCGACGTGTTCGCGGTTGGCGTGGAAGATCGCCTGGCCCACGTCGTCGGCCGCGGTGCGCTGCGCCTCGGTCTGCTTCTTCTCGTCGGCGAACAGCACGATGATCTGGCGGTGCGCGGCCAGCACCTCCTTCAACTCGCCGACCACCGCGCTGGCCGCCGGCGCGGGCGCCGACGCGGCCGCCTGCGGGGCGGCGGTGCCGGTCTTCTTGCCGCAGCCGGCCAGGCCCAGGCAGGCGGCGAGCGTCACGAGGGAGAAGGCGGCGAGGTGTCGGGAGCGCATGGGTGAGATCGGCACGACGGCGAGGCGGCCGCGCCCGGTGTTGGTCCGGCGCCGATGATACGTGGTGGCCCCCTCCGGGCGATGGTAGGCTGCCGGCACTTCGCCGCAGGAATCGCCACCATGACCCATTGCCCACTTGCCGTCCTCGCCCGGAGCCAATCGTGAGCGGGCAGACCGTCCTCGTCACCGGCGGATCCGGCTTCATCGCGATGCACTGCATCGTGAAGCTGCTGGCCGCGGGTTGGGTGGTGCGCGCCAGCGTGCGTTCGCTCGCGCGCGAGCCCGAAGTGCGCGCCACGCTGAAGGCCGCCGGTGTCGACGCCGGCGACCGGCTCTCGTTCTTCGTCGCGGATCTCACCGCGGACGCCGGCTGGACCGAGGCCGCCGCCGGCTGCGACTATGTACTGCACGTGGCCTCGCCGTTCCCGCTCGACGTGCCGAAGCACGAGGACGAGCTGATCGTGCCCGCGCGCGAGGGCGCGCTGCGCGTGTTGCGCGCCGCGCGCGCCGCGAACGTGAAGCGCGTCGTGCAGACGTCGTCGTTCGCGGCGGTGGGCTACGGCCACCCGCCGCTCGATCGCCCGTTCAACGAACACGACTGGTCGAAGCCGGAAGGCGAGGGCGTGACGGCGTACGCGAAGTCCAAGACGCTGGCCGAGCGCGCGGCATGGGACTTCATGGCCCGCGAGGGCGGCGACATGGAACTGGCCGTGGTGAACCCGGTGGGGGTATTCGGGCCGGTGCTGGGCGCCGACTTCTCCACCTCCATCGAGATCGTCAAGCGCATGCTGGACGGCGCGCTGCCCGCGGTGCCGCGGCTGGTGTTCGGCGTGGTCGACGTGCGCGACGTCGCCGACCTGCACCTGATGGCGATGACGCACCCCGACGCCGCCGGCGAACGCTACCTGGCGGTGGCCGGTGAGTTCGTGTCGCTGCGCGACATCGGCCTGATGCTGCGGCGCCGCCTGGGCGACGACGCGCGCCGCGTGCCCACGCGCGAGCTGCCCGACTGGCTGCTGCGCGTGCTGGCGCTGTTCGACAAGTCGGTGGGCCAGGTGGTGCCCGAACTGGGCAAGCGCAAGAACGCCACCAGCGCCAAGGCGCAGCGCGAGCTGGGTTGGACGCCACGCTCGGCCGAGGATGCGGTGGTCGCGACGGCCGAGAGCCTGCGGCGCCTGGGCCTGCTCAAGCACGCGACCAAGGCAGATCGATGAATTCGAAGATGCTCGTGAACCTGGCCTTCGGCATCGCCGTGTCGGTGGCCGTGCTGTACGGGTTCTGGCATTGGTTCGGGCCGTTCGGGCTCGTGTACGGCATGCCGGTGCTGGCCGTCTGCGCGATCCCGTCGCTCGACCTGCTCGGCGCCTTCCCTGGCTGGGTCAACCGCATCGCGCTGCGACGCTACGAGGGGCGCTACTACGCATTTCGCGGGCGCCATGTCGACATCGACATCGACACCCGCGCCACGTGCTGGGTGAGCACTGACCACGTGCGCAAGTTCCTGCCGTCGCTGCCCTCCGAGGCCGTGATGCTGCGGCTGCAGCCGGGACAGGTAAAGGAGACTGGCAAGCCGCGGGTGTGGCGCGTCACGGCCGACGCGCTGGCCTGCGTGCTGGCCAGGTCGACCGACGCGGAGGCGAAGAAGTTCTGCCTGTGGCTCGAGTCCGAGGTGCAGAGTCCTGCGCGCAAGCGGCTGGAGCGCGGGATGCAGATTCGGTGATCCTGTCATCCTGCGCGCAGCGTCGCTGCACGCAGGATGACGTCGCTTGACTTACGCGTGCGCTTCGCCGCGCGCCCGCATGCGGCGTTGCAGCCGGATCGACGCACCGAACACCACCATGCCGCAGAGGGCCAGCACCACGCCCACCCAGCCGGTGGACGTCCAGCCCAGCCCGCCCGCGATGGCGACGCCGCCC
>JBBQYL010000317.1:0-4883 GCA_038208735.1 Burkholderiales bacterium | reverse complement strand
GGACCGATCTCCTTGGCGACCCAGTCGCGCAATCGTTTCGCAATGGCTTGCGCCTCGGCGCCGGTCGGGCGCGCGCCTTTCAAGACGACGAACGCGCAGATCGCCTCGCCCGTGGTGTCGTCGGGCCGCCCGACCACCGCGGCCTCGGCCACCAGTTCGGTGCATGACACGAGCGCCGATTCGATCTCCATCGTGCCCATGCGATGGCCGGAGATGTTGAGCACGTCGTCGATGCGGCCGGTGATGGTGAAGTAGCCGGTGGTCGCATCGCGGATCGCGCCGTCACCGGCGAGGTAGTAACCCTTGAGCTCGGCCGGAAAGTAGCTGGCCTTGAATCGCTCGGGGTCGGCCCAGATCGTGCGGATCATGCTGGGCCAGGGCTTCTTGATGACCAGCAGCCCGGCCTGGCCGTTGGGCACGTCGTGGCCCAGTTCGTCGACGATCGCCGCCGCGATGCCGGGGAAAGGCAGCGTGCACGAGCCCGGCACCAGCGGGGTCGCGCCAGGCAGCGGCGTGATCATGTGGCCGCCGGTTTCAGTCTGCCAGAAGGTGTCGACGATCGGGCAGCGGCCGCCGCCGATGTGCTTGTGGAACCACTCCCACGCCGCCGGGTTGATCGGCTCGCCGACCGAACCCAGGATGCGCAGGCTGGACAGGTCGTAACGATCGGGGTGCACCGAAGGGTTCGCTTCGGCCGCCTTGAGCAGCGAGCGGATCGCCGTCGGCGCGGTGTAGAAGATGCTGACCTTGTGGTCCTGGATCATCTTCCAGAAGCGCCCCGCGTCGGGATAGGTGGGGATGCCCTCGAACACGATCTGCGTGCCCCCCAGCGCCAGCGGGCCATAGGTGATGTAGGTGTGGCCGGTAACCCAGCCGATGTCGGCGGTGCACCAGAACACATCGTCGGGGCGCAGGTCGAAGGTCCACTGCGTCGTCACCGCGGCATGCAGCAGGTAGCCGCCGCTGCAATGCTGGACCCCCTTGGGCTTGCCGGTCGAACCCGACGTGTAGAGCAGGAACAACGGATGCTCGGCGCCGACCCATTCGGGTTCGCAACTCGCGTTCTGATCCTTCGTCTCGTCGTGCAGCCAGTGATCGCGCGTCGCATCCCACGCCACGCCGCCGCCGGTGCGGCGGTACACGATCACGTTCTTCACCGTCTCGCAGCCGCCGAGCGCAAGCGCCTCGTCGACGATGGCCTTCAGCGGCAGGTGTTTGCCGCCGCGCACCTGCTCGTCGGCCGTGAGCACCAGCACGGCGCCGGCCCCTTCGATGCGGTCGCGCAGGCTGTGGGCCGAGAAACCGCCGAACACCACCGAATGGGTCGCACCGATGCGTGCGCAGGCCTGCATCGCGACGACGCCTTCGACACTCATCGACATGTAGATGACGACGCGGTCGCCCTTTTTCACGCCGCGCGCCTTCAACGCATTGGCCAGGCGGCAGGTCCGCTCCAGCAACTCGCGATAGCTGACACGCGACACCCGACCGTCGTCGGCCTCGAAGATGATCGCGATCTTGTCGCCCAGCCCGCGTTCGACCTGGCGATCCAGGCAGTTGTACGAGACGTTCAGCGTGCCGTCTGCGAACCACTTGTAGAACGGCGCCTCGGTGTCGTCGAGGGATCGGGTGAACGGCGTCTTCCAACTTACGAATTGGCGCGCCAGGCGAGCCCAGTAGGCGCTGTGGTCGGCCTCGGCCTCGGCCACCAATGCTTCGTAGGCGGCCATGCCTGAGATGAAAGCCCCTTTCACGGCCGTTTCCGGCGCAGTGTCAAGGCCTGGTAGGGATCGGGCCATTCGAGTCTTCCGTGTGCGTATGCGTCAAGTCATGAATCACGCAGAGTGGACCCTGACCCCGGCGCGGTCTGTGCGCCAACGTACGGAGACGAAGGCTTGCGCTTCCACAGGCGCAGCTTCCCGCCCGAAAACGAACGCCGGCGGCGGCGCTCCCGGGTTCATGATGAGTGATGCCCAACGCATTCGATTTCGCGTCGTCGCCGTTCGACTGCCTCGATCCCGATGAACAGCGCCTCGTGCGCGACGCCGTCGACATCGCTTACTTCCGCGAGGGCGAGGCGATCCTCGAGCTCGGGGCCCTGCCGACCCATCTGTTCGTCGTCATCAAGGGACATGTCTCGCAACTCGAAGGCGGCGAGATCGTCGCCACCTTCGGGCCGCGGGATTGCTTCGATGGCCGGGCGCTGGTGGCGGGGCGCGCGCGCAGCCGCTTCGTCGCCACCGAGGAAGTGCTGGTCTACGAGCTGGCGAAGGCGGCCGTCAACGAACTGATTTCGCGCAACGCGACGTTCGGCGCACTGCTGTTCTCGGACCTCTCGAACAAGCTCGGCGCCGTGGCCCAGCGCCACAGCGAGCGCGAAATGCACGCCCTCGCCATGGCGCCGGTCGCCGAGGCATTCCTGCGGCCGGCGCATGTCGTCGACGGCAGCACGGACATCGTCGGCGTCGCCAGGCTGATGCAGGCGGAGCGTGTGAGCAGCGTGCTCGTACGCGACGGCGAGCGGATGGGCATCTTCACCAACACCGGGTTGCAACGCGCCGTTCTCGACAGCCGTGACCTGGCGACGCTGGCGGTGCGCGAACTGGCGACGTTCCGGCTGGTGTCCATCGCATCGCAAGCGCCGCTGTTCGATGCGCTCGCGCTGATGATTCAGCATCAGGTGCATCGGCTGGTCGTCAAGGACGGCGAACGGATCGTCGGGCTGCTCGAGCAACTCGATCTGCTCAGCTTCCTGTCGAACCATTCGTACCTGATCACGGTGCAGATCGTCCAGGCCCGTGACCTCGATGCCCTGCGCGTGCAGGCCGAGAAGATCACCCGCTTCGTCGCCCTGCTGTTCCGCGGTGGAACGCGGGTCTTCCAGATCGGCGCGCTGGTGCAAGCGCTGAACGCCAAACTGTTCGAGCGTACCTGGCAACTCGTCGCCCCGCCGGACTTGCTGGCCGACAGCTGCCTCTTCGTCATGGGCAGCGAAGGGCGCGGCGAGCAGTTGCTGAAAACCGACCAGGACAATGGCCTGATCCTCCGCGACGGCGCTACGACCAGCAAAGCCGCCGTGACCGAGGCCTGCCAGCGATTCTCCGCGGCATTGCGCGACTTCGGCTATCCCGACTGCCCGGGCAAGATCATGGTCAGCAACCCGTTGTGGCGGCGCAGCGCCAGCGACTTTGCGACGACGGTGCGCAACTGGCTCCTGCGCCCCGATCCGCAGGGCCTGATGGCGCTGGCGATATTCATCGACGCCCATGCCGTTGCCGGCGACGTCTCGCTGTTGGCCGGGGTGCGGGCCGAAGTCGACCGGCTCGTCGTCGCCGATGACGCGTTACTCGGCCGCTTCGCCACAGCCATCGACTCGTTCCCGGACGAAACGGGAGGCTGGTGGAACAGGCTGCTGCTGGTCGGCGAACATGCAAAGCAGACACTTGACTTGAAAAAGGCGGCCATCTTCCCGATCGTGCATGGCGTGCGCAGTCTCGCGCTGCGCGAGCACGTGCAGGCGACCGGCACGTCGCAGCGGCTCGACGCCCTCGTGGCCACCGGCCGCCTGTCCGCCGCGTTTGCCGGCGATCTCGCCGACAGCCTGCAGTTCCTGATGGGTCTGAAACTGAAGTCCGGATTGGCCGAACTCGATGCCGCCGGCGCGGTGAGCGGTGGTGTGCGGACCGAGCAACTGAGCAGCCTGGAGCGCGACCTGATGAACGACGCCTTCGCAGTGGTCAAGCGTTTCAAGGCCATGGTCAGAAATCAATTCCATCTGGAAGAACGGTGACAAGGTCCGGGGCGCTGACGCCATGGCACGCCATGCAGAGCGTGCTTCGAGTGCTGCATCGCCGCTGGTTCCTGCATCGCCTGACCGACCCGCACTTCTCGTTCTTGGTCGACCCGCCACCCGAGGACGAATGGGTGGCACTGGACTGCGAGACCACCGGGCTGGATGTGCGGCACGACCGGATCATCTCGATCGGCGCCATTCGAATCGTCGGCAACCGCCTGTTGACCAGCCAGCGGCTGGAACTGCTCGTCCGTCCCGAGCGCCCGCTGGACGTCGCCAGCATGCGCGTGCACCTCTTGCGCGAGCACGACGTTGCCCAGGGCATGGCCCCTGCGCAGGCCATGCGCCTGCTGCTGGAATTCATCGGCAGTCGGCCGCTCGTCGGCTATTACCTCGAGTTCGACGTGGCGATGATCAACCGCGAAATACGACCCTTGCTCGGAGTGCGTCTGCCCCAGGCGAAGATCGAAGTCTCGACGCTGTACTACGACTTCAAGAACCGCCAGCTACCGCTCGACGCGCGCGACGGAAGGATCGACCTGCGCTTCGCGACGCTCATGGCCGACCTTGCGCTGCCACTGCGAAATGCACACGATGCCTTGAACGACGCGGTCATGGCGGGATTGGCATTTCTGAAGCTGCGTGAGGGCTGAGCATTCGGCCTCAACCCGCCGCGCACTGCCAAGGCGTTGCCGCAAGCCTCCCGGCGCTCCTCCATTTCGCATCACGTGTGTTGGTTGTGCAATCGATGTGCCGCGGAGGCCAGGGTGAGCAGGCCGGTTCGGAAAGCCGCCATCCACCTGCGACCGCTCATGGCCGGGACCAAGCTTTCCCGACTCATCGTTCGGCGATGGGTCTGCCACGCTCAGCTGAGCTTGGCTGAGCATTTCCTGACGCTCTGGGCACGACCCGTCAGATCCCTCAAGCCTCCGCCATCACCCGCAACGCGTCGAGCAGGGCCTGCGCGGCACGCCGCTCTGCGACGCTGGCGATGCCCTGGTAGGCCTCGAGCGTGAAGCGGGCTTCGTCGTGCACCGAGTCCCACATGCTCGGCGCCGACACCCGCGACTTCAGCTCCTGGAAGTCGACG
>JBBQYL010000316.1:0-4890 GCA_038208735.1 Burkholderiales bacterium | reverse complement strand
CGATCCCCTCGGCCTGGGGCGCCATCTCCCGCAGCGTCGGGTCGATCAGCGCATCGTGCAGGACCACGCGGGCGCTGGCCAGCGCCCGCGCGCCGCGCAGCGTGATCAGGTCGGCGGATCCGGGGCCGGCGCCCACGATGGTGACTCGGGTCATGGCTGGCTCACGCGGGGGCCGTCTCGGGCGTCTTCGTGGCGTGCAGCCCGCATTCCTTGGCCGCCTCGTCTTCCCACCACCAGCGGCCGGCGCGGAAATCTTCACCCACCGCGATGGCGCGCGTGCAGGGCGCGCAGCCGATGCTGGGCATGAACTCGTCGTGCAGCGGGTTGTAGGGCACGTCGTGCGCGGCGATGTAGTGCCACACGTCGCTCCACGTCCAGTCGGCCAGCGGGTTGATCTTGGCGCGGCCGTTGGCCTCGGTCTCGACGAAGGGCACCGTGCCGCGGTTGTTCGACTGTTCGCGGCGCAGGCCGGTGACCCACGCCGAGCGGCCCTCCAGCATGCGGCCCAGCGGCTCCATCTTGCGCACGCCGCAGCAGGCCTTGCGCAGCTCGAGGCTCTTGTACATCGCGTCCTCGCCGTTGGCGCGCACGAAGTGGATCACCTGCTCCTCGCGCGGACGGTAGACCTCCAGCGCCAGGCCGTAGCGTTGCTCGATGCGCGGGATCAGCGCCGAGGTCTGCGGATGCAGCT
Organism: Burkholderiales bacterium; assembly: GCA_038208735.1. Classification (GTDB taxonomy): domain Bacteria; phylum Pseudomonadota; class Gammaproteobacteria; order Burkholderiales; family Burkholderiaceae_C; genus Scleromatobacter. The sequence goes on along the minus strand of JBBQYL010000316.1, from coordinate 4,199 downwards.
TGCCGGTCTCCAGCGTGCCGATGGCGATGGGCAGCGCCAGGCGGGCGATCAGGTCGGTGACCACCATGTCCTCGGCGCCCAGGCTGGTGGCCTGCACGATGCTGCCGCGGTGATCCTGCGCGGCCGCGCGCAGCAGCTCGATGGTGGCGTCGAGCTTGGCGGCGAAGTCGGCGCTGGGGCGCGCGTAGAGCGCGATGGCCGACGCGGTGGCCGGCGCCTGCAGCGAAGAAAAGCCACCGATCTCGCTGATGCCGGCGGGGTCGCTCATGTCACGCTCCTTCGCGGGCGAACAGCGGCCGCGGCTGCGGCACGTCGCCCTGGTAGTGGCCGGCGGGGAAGAAGCCCAGCGCGCGCTCGGCCGAGCTCTGGCGTTCGCCTTCACGCAGCACCACGGCGTCGAAGCCGGAGCGTTGCAGCAGCGGCATCATGTCGACCACCACCTCGCCGGTGGCGCGCACCTCGCCCGCGAAGCGCAGGCGGGCGCGCAGCACGTGGGCCTGCGAGTAGGCGCGGCCGTCGACCCACTTCGGGAACTCGAGCGCGATCATGGCGATGCGCGGCAGGTCGGCCGCCAGGTCTTCCACGTCGACGGTGTTGGTCAGCAGCAGGCCCACGGGCACGTCGGCGCACCAGGCCTCGCGCACGGCCTCCCATTGCGCGAGCGTCAGCAGGCGGTACGGCGTGGGGCCGGCGATCTCGGAGTCGGGCAGCAGCAGCCAGGAATCGGTGTGCTTGTCGATGAATTTCACGGGGCGCTCCTGGTCAAGCCGCGACGGCGGTTTCGCGACGCACGGCGTCGGTGGCCTTGCGGAACGGCGCGATGCCGATACGGCGGGCGGTATCCACGAAGCGCTCGTTGGCGGCGCGCGCGTCGCGGAAGGTCTCGATCAGCGCCTGGATCACGCCCGGCACTTCCTCGGCCGCGAACGACGGGCCGATCACCTTGGCCGGCACCGAGGCGCCGCTGAGGGTGCTGCCGTCGGAGCCGCCGACGCTCACCTGGTACCACTCGGCCCCGTCCTTGTCGATGCCCAGGATGCCGATGTGGCCCGTATGGTGGTGGCCGCAGGAGTTCATGCAGCCGCTGATGTGCAGGTCGATGTCGCCCAGGTCGAGCAGCGCGTCGAGATCGTCGAACTGCTCGGTGATGGCGGCCGCGATCGGCAGCGAGCGGGCGTTGGCCAGCGCGCACAGGTCGCCGCCGGGGCAGGCGATCATGTCGGTCAGCAGGCCGATGTTGGGCGTGGCGAAGCCGGCTTCCTGCGCGGCGTGCCAGACGGCGCGGAGATCGGCCTCGCGCACCCACGGCAGGATCAGGTTCTGGTCGTGCGACACGCGCAACTCGCCCAGCGAGTAGCGATCGGACATCGTGGCGGCCGCCTCCATCTGCGCCGACGTGACGTCGCCGGGCGGCAGGCCCGCGCGCTTCAGCGACAGCGTGACGGCGCGGTAGCCCTCGATCTGGTGCGCGTGCACGTTGCGGTCGAGCCAGCGCAGGAAGGCCACGGGCGCGGCGCCGGTGCGGTTCGGGTCGAACCCGCCGATGGCCGGGCGCACCTTCTCGGGACGCGTGAAGTGCGCCGCGACGCGATCGAACTCGGCCTGCGGGATGAGGTGCGCGGTGCCGCCGACGTCGTCGGCCAGGATCTTGCGGAACTCCTCGTTGACCTGGTCGAAGAACTTCTGGCCTTCGGCCTTCACGAGGATCTTGATGCGCGCCTTGTAGGCGTTGTCGCGGCGGCCGAAGCGGTTGTACACGCGCACGATCGCCTCGATGTAGACCAGGATCTGGTTCCATGGCAGGAACTCGGTGGCCACGCTGCCGATCACCGGGGTGCGGCCCATGCCACCGCCCACCAGCACCTTGAAGCCGATCTCGCCGGCGTCGTCCTTCACCAGCTGCAGGCCGATGTCGTGCCAGGCGATGGCGGCGCGGTCCTCCAGGGCGCCGCTGACGGCGATCTTGAACTTGCGCGGCAAGAAGGCGAATTCGGGCTGCAACGTGCTCCATTGACGCAGCAACTCGCAATAAGGGCGCGGATCGACGATCTCGTCCGGGGCGATGCCGGCGAATACATCGGAGGTGATGTTGCGGATGCAGTTGCCCGAGGTCTGGATGCCGTGCATGTCCACTTCGGCAAGCAGATCCATCGCATCGGCCGACCTCTCGATGGGAATCCAGTTGAACTGCGCGTTCTGGCGGGTGGTGAAGTGCAGGAAGTCGCGGTCGAGTTCCTTGGCCATGCGGGCCAGCTGGCGCAGCTGGCGGCTGGCGAGCTCGCCATAGGGGATCGCGACGCGCAGCATCGGCGCATGGCGCTGGATGTACCAGCCGTTCTGCAGGCGCAGCGGACGGAATTCGTCGTCGCCGAGCTCCCCGGCCAGGTTGCGGTCGAGCTGGTCACGGAACTGTGCGGCGCGGGCGTGCACAAACTGGCGGTCGAATTCGGTGTACTGGTACATCGTTGTCTTCTCGTTGCTCGGCTGCAGGCAGACGCCCTGGCCCTGATTGAAGGGACAATGTAGTGGAGCTCCTTCATAACTGGAACTACACTTTTTCTATGGGATCATGCTTGTGAGGAATATGGAAACTCGGTTTTCGACGATTCGTGACGTCGGCGCGCTGCTGGCACTGGCGGCGGCAACGCTGCTGTCGGCCTGCGGCACGAACCCGGCCAGCCGTCCCATTGCCGAGCAAGCGGCCGTCTGCCCGCAGCCGGGTTCCCTGCCTGGCGTGGCCGAGGTGGTGCCGGTGCCCAAGCCTACCCGGCCGCCGCGGATCGCGCTGGCGCTGGGCGGCGGCGCCGCGCGGGGCTTCGCCCACATCGGCGTCATCGAGGTGCTGGAAGAGAACGGCATCCACCCGGACATCGTCACCGGCACCTCCGCCGGCAGCCTGGTGGCCGCGCTGTACGCGTCGGGCCACACCGGCAAGGAGCTCGAGTCGATCGCGCTGAACATGGACGAGTCGGCGCTGACCGACTGGTCGTTCCCCGGCCGCGGCCTCATTCGTGGCGAGGCGCTGGCGCGCTACGTGCGCGAGGCCACCGGCAACAAGCCGCTCGAGCAGATGAAGATCCCGCTGGGCATCGTGGCCACCGACCTCGACAGCGGCAGGCCCATCCTGTTCCGCCGCGGCGATGTCGGCACCGCCGTGCGCGCGTCCAGCGCCGTACCGGCCGTGTTCCAGCCGGTGCGGCTGGGCACGCACGAGTACGTGGACGGCGGCCTGACGTCGCCCGTGCCCGTGCGTTCCGCGCGCGAGATGGGCGCCGACGTCATCATCGCCGTCGACATCTCGCAACTGCCCGACGGCGGCGACACCAGCAACGCGCTGCACATGCTGCTGCAGACCTTCTCCATCATGGGCCGCAGCATCAACGAGCTCGAACTGAAGGAAGCCGAAATCGTGCTGCGCCCGAAGCTCCCCGGTGTTGCCGGCACCGACTTCACCGTCCGCAAGAAGAACATCGAGGCGGGCCGCGAGGCGGCGCTGGCGATGCTGCCGCAGATCAAGGCGAAGGTGGCGATGCAGGTGCCGATCGTTCGGTAGGCGGCCAGAGGAGTCTGGCATCTCCGCCGTACGCGGCGGCGGCGCCCGGCCCCGAACGTGCGTCGCTTGGCTGGATGAGACGGACTTCGTGTCGGTCATCAGCTCGAACATGGGTGTTACTACGCTGTTGGCCCCACCTTTGTAACAGTCCCTGAGAAGGCAATATAGGGGCATGTTTTTGGCTCCTCGCCGGGCGTCGAGGTCGCTGTACTGGTCTATCGTCACTTGATGGAAGACCTGGAAATGTTGAAAACGCCGTCCACTTTGAAGTGGCTCGCTGAAAAGCGCGCTCGTGTTGCCGGCGCGCTGGAGCCTCAAGAGCGGCTCCTGCAGCAGGTCGAATCGAACGTGGTCAAGCTCCGCGCCGACTTGGCTGCCCTTGACCAAGCGCTGGGCTTGTTCGACAGCTCGGTGGACGCCGCCGGCATAGAGGCCATCGCCGCCTGGGCCGGCAACTACGGCCCAAAGGGCTCGCTGAGTGAATTCGTGGCATCCCTGGTTGAAGCTAGTACTTCAACACGCAACTTTCGGAACATAGTGTCGGCTGAGTTTGCGGTCAGCATCTTGCCGAGTGAACTTCCATTTAATCGTGCGCCGAAGCGCATTCCTCGCGCGCTGCCAAGCATCGACTTCGCGCTGTAGTGCC
>JBBQYL010000315.1:0-4892 GCA_038208735.1 Burkholderiales bacterium | reverse complement strand
GCCCGGTGCGACTTGTACTCGGGGATGTCGGCGAGCTGCGTGCGGGCGAGGTTCGGCAACGCGAGGTCATCGAAGAAGGCCTGCATGAACTCCTCCTTGGTGAGGTGAAAGACGAAGTCGTCCTCGCCCTCTCCGGAGTCGCTGGCCTGGCCGCCGCCGCCGCTGCCCCCACCCCCATCGGGCCGCTTCACGCGGTCGCCGGTCATGTATTCGCTGTTGCCCGGATGCACCGCCTCGCGCTTGCCGCCCTGCCCGTGCCCGAAGACCGGCTGGCTGAGGTCGCGCTTGGGGATGTGGACGTCCTCGCCCTTCTCGAGGTCGCGGATGCCGCGGCCGTCGACCGCGCGCCGCACCGCCTCGCGGATCTGCTCCTTGTGGCGGCGCAGGAAGCGCTCGCGATTGCCGACCGACTTGTTCTTGCCGGACAGACGTCGATCGATGATCTGCTGCAGCATGAGGTGACCTGTTGGCTAAGGGCGACCGTGGATCACGAGCTCTTGCGCACGCGGAGATACCATTCGCAAAGCAGGCGAACCTGCTTCGGCGTGTAGCCCTTCTGCACCATGCGGTTGACGAAGTCCTCGTGCTTGCGGGCCTCGTCGGCGCTGGCCTTGGCGTTGAAGCTGATGACCGGCAGCAACTCCTCGGTGTTGGAGAACATCTTCTTCTCGATGACCACACGCAGCTTCTCGTAGCTGGTCCACAGCGGGTTCTTGCCCGAGTTCTGCGCGCGGGCGCGCAGGACGAAGTTGACGATCTCGTTGCGGAAGTCCTTCGGGTTGGAGATGCCCGCCGGCTTCTCGATCTTCTCGAGCTCGGCGTTGAGCGAGCCGCGGTCGAACACCTCGCCGGTGTCGGTGTCGCGGTACTCCTGGTCCTGGATCCAGTAGTCGGCGTAGGTGACGTAGCGGTCGAAGATGTTCTGGCCGTACTCGGAGTAGCTCTCGAGGTAGGCGGTCTGGATCTCCTTGCCGATGAACTCGGCGTAGCGCGGCGCCAGGTTCTCCTTGATGAACGAGACGTACTTCTGCTCGGTCTCGGACGGGAACTGCTCGCGCTCGATCTGCTGCTCCAGCACGTACATGAGGTGCACCGGGTTGGCGGCCACCTCCTGGCTGTCGAAGTTGAAGACGCGCGACAGGATCTTGTAGGCGAAGCGCGTGGAGATGCCGCTCATGCCCTCGTCGACGCCCGCGTAGTCGCGGTACTCCTGGTAGCTCTTGGCGCGCGGGTCGGTGTCCTTCAGGTTCTCGCCGTCGTAGATCTGCATCTTGGAGTACAGCGACGAGTTCTCGGGCTCCTTCAGCCGCGTGAGCATGGCGAACTGCGCCATCATCTTCAGCGTGCCCGGGGCACACGTGGCCTCGGCCAGCGACGAGCCACGGATGAGCTTCTCGTAGATCTTCACCTCCTCGCTCACGCGCAGGCAGTAAGGCACCTTGACGATGTAGATCCGGTCGAGGAAGGCCTCGTTGTTCTTGTTGTTGCGGAAGGTCTTCCACTCGCTCTCGTTGGAGTGGGCCAGCACGATGCCGTCGAACGGGATCGCGCCGAAGCCTTCGGTGCCCTTGAAGTTGCCCTCCTGCGTGGCGGTGAGCAGCGGGTGCAGCACCTTGATGGGCGCCTTGAACATTTCAACGAACTCGAGCAGGCCCTGGTTGGCCAGGCACAGGCCGCCGGAATAGCTGTAGGCGTCGGGATCGTCCTGCGCGAAGCTCTCGAGCTTGCGGATGTCGACCTTGCCCACCAGCGCCGAGATGTCCTGGTTGTTCTCGTCGCCCGGCTCGGTCTTGCTGATGCCCACCTGCTTGAGGATGGACGGACGGCGCTTGACCACCCTGAACTTGCGGATGTCGCCGCCGAACTCCTCCAGCCGCTTGACCGCCCACGGCGACATGATGCGGTTGAGGTAGCGCTTCGGGATGCCGTATTCGCTTTCCAGGATGCCGCCGTCTTCCAGCGCGTTGAACAGCCCCAGCGGCGACTCGTTGACCGGCGAATCCTTGATGGCGTAGAACGGCACCTGCTCCATGAGCGACTTCAGCCGCTCGGCGATGGAGCTCTTGCCGCCGCCCACCGGGCCCAGCAGATACAGGATCTGCTTCTTCTCTTCCAGGCCCTGCGCGGCGTGGCGGAAGTAGGACACCACCTGCTCGATGGCATCTTCCATGCCGTAGAACTCGGCGAAGGCCGGATAGATCTTGATGATCTTGTTGGCGAACAGGCGCGACATGCGCGGGTCGTTGCGCGTGTCGATGGACTGCGGCTCGCCGATGGCCTTGAGCATGCGCTCCGGCGCCGTGGCATACGCCAGGGGGTTGCGCTTGCACTCCGCCAGGTACTCCTCGAGCGAGAGTTCTTCCTCGCGGGTGCGTTCGTAGCGGGCTGCGAACTGGCTGATCACGTCCATGGCAAACCTCCGGGCTGAAGTGACACTGCAAGCGCCGGACGCGATCGAGGTCGGGTCGGGCCAGGCGCTTGCGTCTGGAATGTTTTGATGGAGTCCGGACCGGACCGAAACGTTCTTGCGGGAAGTACGTATCGGAGGGTCAAGGCGCCATCAGAGCAGTCCGTTCAGCGGGGTCGGGACGAGGAGGCTATTTCTGAATCCACAGGGTACAGCGTGCGCGGGATTTGTGTTGTGCCAAGCGTCGAATAGGGTGTTGTTCCGGTTTCATCTTCACCTTTCTCGATCTACATTTCAACTCGCCTGTGTGATTCTTTCCACGCGTGCGCCAACAGACCCGCTCGCCCCCGCCCGTGCCCATCGCGCCGGCCCCGGCGACGCCCTCGTCTTGTCGTGCACCGCACCGCCTGTCCGGGTCTTCCGGGCCCTCGCGGCTCCCTGTCCTTTGCGGAGACACCCGATGACTCGAATCGAGACGCGCCTGCGCCTCCTGTGGCTGGCCCTTGCCTGCGCGACCCTCGCTGCCGGCGTGGCCGGGTGCGGTGGCGGCGGAGGCGGAAGCGTCCCGCCGCCTCCTCCGCCCCCGCCGCCGGCTTCCGAGTCGGCGTACCTGCTGGCAGAGTTCGTGGCCGCGGACGGCAACAGCCAGTCCGTGCGGGTGTGGGATCCGGCGCAGCCGGCGGTGGCAGTACAGGACATCAAGCTCGTGATGAGCAACGGCATCGCATGGGCGTCGTCGCATCTCGTCTTCTCGGATGCGCGCACGTACGACGCCGCCACGCGCACGTTCACCACGCTGGGCCATGCGAAGGTGATCTACGACAACGACGGCAAGCTGTATTCCGTCGACCTGCGCGGTGGCCAGTCGCACGCCCCGGTGCGGCTGTCCAGCGCCGTCGACGTGTTCCTGCCCGTGAGCGCCACGCCGATGAACGCCGCGGGCGACGACGCCTGGGTGGACGCGCAGGGCGGCAGCCACGACTGGGCCATCCGCACCACGATGAGCGCCACCACCGCGCCCGTGTCGATGCGGCAGATGCTGTCTCCGCTGCGCGACGCGGCCACCGGCGTGCCGCAGGCGTTCTTCGCGGCGCTCGGCGCGCACGTCGATGGCCACCTCACGGCCACCACCTACCAGGTGTTCGACGCGTCGTTCGCGCCGGTCGCGCTGCCGGCCATCGCCGCGATGGTCGCGAGCGACACCTGGGTCGGCGTGGATCCGGCGCAGCCCGGGCTGGGCTATGTCGGCATCGCCGGTCACTTGCGGGCGTTGCGTTGGAGCGCGGGCAGCGTCACGGTGGACGCCGACGACCTGTACGACTTCGCCGCGCCCGGCGTGGTCGTCTCCACCGCCGACGCCCGGTCGCTTTGGTTCAACGACGGCGTCACGCTGGTGGGCTTGGCCAACGGCGCGGCGCGGGTGGCCGGCACGTTTTCGCAGAGTCCGTCGCAGCTGTTCGAAGCCGGCGACAGCGTGGCTGCCGCCGAGCTCACGACGGTCTCCGTCACGCAGACGGCCACGCAGGTGGAGACGCTGCGCAAGGCCGACGGCCGCCTGACGCTGGTGGCTTCGGCCACCAGCGACCTGGTGTTGCTGGGCGCGTCCGACCAGGGACTGGTCATCGCCGGCACGTCCGAGGCGGGGCGCGCGGTGTCGCTGGTCAGCGGCGACAAGACCCGGGAGACCACGCTGGGCGCGTCGCTGCAGTTCGTCGGCGCGGTGCGTTCGGCGAGCGCCCGGATGGATCAACCGGCGGCGCCGGTGGCGGTGCTGGCCTGCGTGGCGGGGCCGGTGGATGGCTTCTGTGCGCCTGGCGGCCTCACTCAGGTGGCGCTGTCGGGCAGCACGGTGTCGGTGGGCACGCTGGCGGCCGCGGCGCCGTGGGTGCGCGGCGATGCCATCGCCGGCCTGCCGTCAGCGCTGGCGGGCCAGACGTTCCTGGGCGGCGCGGGCGGCTTCGGCGACGACGAGACCGACCATCGCGACGCGTGGCAGTTCACGCCGTCGGCCAGCGGCTCGCTCACGCGGATCACCAGCAACGTGCCCTGATCGGCGATCGCTCACGCGGGCGTGGATCCTGCGCGGAGTCGCAGGAGCCATCCTCACTGCTCGTCCGCCAGCCCCAGCCGTTCCAGCAGCCCGCCCAGCTCGTCGTTCGACCCGAACGAGATGGCGATCTCGCCCGACTCGCCGTGCCGCGTCTTCTTGAGCATGCGGATCTCGACGACGGCGGCCAGCTTGTCGGCCAGCTGCTCCTCGATGCGGGCCAGGTCGCCGCGCTTTTCCTTCTTCACGCGCAGCAGCGGCGTCTGGCGGCCATTGACCTGGCTGCGGGCGACGAGCTTCTCGGCGTCGCGCACCGACATCTTCTTCGCGACAATCTCGGTCGCGTTGAGGATCTGCTGGGCCGGTTCCAGCGTGAGCAGCGCGCGGGCGTGGCCCATGTCGAGGTCGCCGGCCATGAGCATGGTCTGGACCGGTTCG
>JBBQYL010000314.1:0-4934 GCA_038208735.1 Burkholderiales bacterium | reverse complement strand
CTCTCGCTTGCCCAACTTCATGAGGTCCCTCATTCTCTCCCAGAATCGGCTGCCCTTTGCTCGATCTTGTCGTGAATCCTCACGATCTCTATTGCACGGACTTCTCGCGCTGATGCCCTCATTCTCTGGCGCATCGTCGCGGTAGGTCTCACGGACGCGTTACGCGGAGGTATGGCACAGACGCGATGTCTTCAACCGACATGGGCCGGCCATACGCCTCGAGGTATCCAGGTGAAGCCAACTTGAGCTTGAGGTCAGACACGTGCTCGCCACCGTGAAGTTCTCGCAGGATCTGAGCCCACGCGAAGGCTGCCGCTGCAGCTCCGACAAAAGGCACGCCCACCGCGCGCTCAGCGAGTTGAACACGCCCGCAGCGATCGGTCGACAAGGCGGCATAGGCCGGATTGGCTTCTGCCAGTCGTTCAGCGGCTCCCGCGTTCGGTGCGTCGACAGGCCACAGATCAGCCGGACTTCGAGGATTGGGCCAGGAACGCACGGCGATCGTGTCGAAGTTGCTCGCAGTCGCTCCCAAACCGACGTCAATGAGGCGACCCCCAGCACCGGCGAGTGCGTGTCGTGCACGGTTGCGGTCGACGCCTCCGAAAATCAGCTGCGGCTCGTCTGGGGCCAGTATGCAGCCGTCCCCAAACCTGCGCTCGATCATGCGTGTGCGGATGCCACGAGCCTCGAGCCACGCCGACACGATGCGGGTCTTGTAGCAACCCAACCGATCGCGCTCGCTGAGTACGCCCGTTTCCACGTTGGCCTCGACAAGCTTGTCGTCGTCGGCCAACCACAGCTCGGGAGTGTGGGTACGTTCCCACGGCAACCACGCGTAACCCCAAGCGTAGGCTTGACCTAGGTGCCCCAGGCCGACGAGCCAGGCGCGCGAAGGGAGATAGGCGAGCGCTGGGCCCGGTTCCGGCGAGCGAGCCCCGGGCTGCCACAACGAGAGCTGGACACGTCGATGCGTCGCCTCGCCAGCGACGCTGGCGAAGTGAAGGAAGGTCTCCGACACGGCGAGAGCACCGGCTAGGACTCCGGCCAGCGGGCAGCCCTCGCGTTCGGCGAGACGGCTACTGGAGCTCGGTGCCGCTTGCGCGGTCCACCCGTCGAAACTCACCTGCAACGCGTCCGTGCCGCTCGTCGTCGAGCCAAGCGCGATCACATAGCGCGGCGGCATACCGGCCGTTGGTGCTGGCAGCCCCGCAACCCCCGCACTGCCATGCAGCACCTGACGGATCTCGGGCGAAGCAACCAGACCGACGGCCCCTGGGTAGCATCGGGCTGCGGTGCGCAAAACCGTCGCTGCGGCGGCTTGCAGCGTCCGCGAATGCACGACCTCAGGGCCACAGACCAGGTCGAGCCGGCACTCGGCACGCCGTTGCTGCGCGTCCTCGACCGAAAGCTGTTGCGAGTCGATCAACACCTTGTCGATCCGCGAGAACACATCGACGTCCATCACGGCCACCAGCTCAGGCGCAAGCGGGTCTGAGGCGCGATATGGCTGTGCCAGCCAGTCCCGAGGTATTCGTGAACCCCGACACCGTGGAGGTGCCAGTGAGAAGTCACAGCGAAGTTCGGGACGATGAGCGCCAGGTGTCCGGCCACCGGGATCATCGGGTGCCGCCGGTCCAACGTACTCTGTCGCGTGTCCGCGCCAGGATGGGTGTGCGCGTCGGCAACGACATCCAACTGCCGTGCGCGACACTGCGCCCACAGTGCTTTGAGTCCACGTGAATGCAAAGTCACATAGCCTTGATCGAGAGCGGTCGGGTCGAGATCGTCGTAGCAAACGAAGTCGCGAACGCAAGCTTGTCCGCCGTGGCGGTCGCCCAACAGGAATGCCCCACTCTCCCTTCTGCCTTGGCCGCGCTGCCGGAGTTCGCCGATGAGCTGGCGCCAGATCCGTCGCGAAATCGTCAACTGCTTCGGGTCAGACACCGACGTACTCCTCGGACTGGAATAGTGCGTGGAATTCCTCCAGCCAACGCGTGATCGTGTGGGTGGCCGTCCACTGCTTGCGCGGCATCGTGGTCGGCCAATCTGGGTGCGACTTGGCCGCCACGCGATCGAATGGATGGTAAAAGGCACGCCCGCCTTCCCAGTCGGTTCGCATCACGCGCGCGAACCGGCTCTCCGCGCTGCCCTTCGGGCGGCGCGCCGGGTCCAACGGTTCCCAAGAGACCGGCTCGACGAGATTGCCGGTCGGCGCCTCGCCCGGGTAGCCCGTGACATCCAGTCGGGCATGAAAACGGTCGGGTGCACCGGGCCGCTCGGGGGCCGCGATCCAAAGCAGGACGTGTGGCCACGGCACACGATCATCCGCCACGTACCCCCACCATCCGCCCGCGGCCCCGGCGTGAAACTCCGGGGCCTGCAGGTGCGCTAGCAAGATGCGCTGGGACGGCTCCATACCATCAGCCTTGCGGCGTCACTTCTTTGCTGAGGTCGAAGCAGACCGAACACGTTTGATCGCGAACGAACTCGGCTACATGCTGCTGGAGTCCTGCGTCCACGTCCGACCCGCACGGCTGCAGGACGAAATCGCCCGCCGCCGGCCCGGTCAGCTCAAACTCCTTCTGCGCCCAGCGCCGGATCCGGCGGATGCGCGCATGCGGGGCGAACAACCGCTCCTTCGTCTTGCTTTGGTAGTTGACGCTGACCTGCACGCGCTTGCAGTGATGGCAATGCACGTGGCCATGCCGCATGACGCCTGCGGCGGTCATCGTGAGTCCCGGTGGCAGCGGCTCGTGTTCGTCCGGCTCGCCGTCCGCCTCGTCGTCGGCAGCGGCATCGCTGACGAACAGGTGGACGTCATCGTCGAGCGCTACCCCCTCCCGCCGCAGGATGGCCTCGAGCGTTTCGTCGCCGCGAGCCTTCGCCAGCCGCGGCGGCTGGTGGCCCTCATGGATGAAAAAATCAATCGAATCTGTGGTCATTGGAGTTTCCTTTAGGTCGTTGTCAGCCCATACAGCCCGTGCAATACTGCGTCGCCTGGCCCAGACCTCACACAGACAGACACCAAATGAGCCGATTTGACGCTGTTTTATGCCTGTTACCGTGCTTCTGTTGTCCAGACCAGACCACAGTACGCCTTCGCGAAATCAGCGTCAAGTCCCGTCGTGGGTGAGTCCGCATTTGGTGCGGTGATGCGCGCATTGCGCGAACGGCGCGAACTCTCCCTGCGGGACCTGTCCGCTCTGGCCGAAGTCGATCACGCTTACATCTCAAAAATTGAGAGGGGCGATAAGGAGCCGCCGCCCGACGAAACCTTTGTCCGGCTAAGCCGTCACCTGAAGCCCAGCGCCCACGAGCTGGCGCTGCTCAAGTTTCTGCACGGCAACAACGCTGTTGATCCACTGCTGGCGATGCAGGCACTCATCGATCCGGAAGTTACGCCGGAAATCCTGGCCATCGCGGTGTCGGTGGTTCATCGCGGCGCAGGCAGGCCGACACCAGCGCAATGGCTGGAGCGGGCAAAAAGGGCCAAGAGGGCCATGGAGGAGTAGTGAACGAGTTCGAGGCTGAACTGCGGGCACGCAAATTCGTTCAGGAGGTCGAGATTTCGGCGCTGCCGGTCGACTTGGCGCGCTATGTCGCCAAGGTGAGCGGAAAGGTGTTGGTCGAGGATCTCGTACCCGACGAAGCGGGATACACGATGACAACGCCGAGGGGTCCGGTCATCACCTTGAACGCTCAGGACCGAGCTGCGCGCCGTCGCTTCACCCAGTGTCACGAAATCGCCCACGTCGTATTGAAGTTGCCGTCCCAGCACGGCCACGGTCCCGAATGGAGCTATGCACGGCGCCCGCCGGAAGAAATATATTGCGACGTTTTTGCGGCAGAAATTCTTCTACCCTACAAGCTGTTCCTGGCCAAGGCCGCTGGTCAGACGCTGGACTTCAACACCGTTCACCGTTTGGCCTTGGATTGCTTCGCCTCGCGTGAGGCGGTCGCATCGCGCCTTGCGGCGACAAGCAAGATTCCCTGTGCCTATGTGCTCAGTGAGAACGGCCACGTCCGGCATGCAATCCGTTCGACGGCACTGCGCGCCGCGAATGTATGGATCCCGACCGGCACCTTGCTGCCTGCAGCCTCGGCGGCGCACGCATTGCGCACAAGTGCAGACGGAAACGGCACGCTGACCTGCGCAGGCGACCTGTGGTTTGACGGCTGGCAGGACGTGGAGTTGCTCGAATCGAGCCTCTTCCTGCCCGACTACGACCAAACCCTGACGCTGCTTCATTGCACTGATCAGGATGAACTTGACGCTCTCCCTCGCCCCAACCGGGCAAAAGAAGAGCCGGACGATCCTGATCACGGGTTGCTCGAGCCGCTGGACGGCCAGCTCTCGTTTTCCCCAAAGCGTCGTCGGCGCTAAGCAGATGAAAGGCCGGATAGCCGTGCAGCGCTACATCGCCGAACAGTTGCGTGTCATCAGCCACGCGAGTCGGCACGACGTACTCTCTGTGGTGGTCGGCTCCAGCAAGGCCGAAACGCTGATAGGCCGCGTGCGCCACCTGCTGCACGAGACTTTGCCGCAGCGCGATGATTGGGATCGTGCTGACCTGCGTGCAGCGTATTCTGGAAACGAAAGCCGTTTGATGTCACGAATCGGGGGCTGTGACAACCAGCCAATTCGCTGAGTCACATAGCCTCTACGGACTAAATAAACCCCGCCATGGCTCACGCCCTGGCCCGCAAAGGAACCCCGTTTTGACCCCCGATAAAATTACCTTGGCGCAGCTTGAATCCTTCCTGATGGGCGCGGCCGACATCCTGCGCGGCAAGATGGACGCCTCCGAGTTCAAGGAGTTCATCTTCGGCCTGCTGTTCCTGAAGCGGCTGTCCGACGAGTTCGACGCCAAGCGCAACCGCCTGCGCACAGGAAACTTCGCCCACCTTGCGGATCAACCCCAGTTGCTGGCCGA
>JBBQYL010000313.1:0-4963 GCA_038208735.1 Burkholderiales bacterium | reverse complement strand
CTCTTTCTCGAGCACTGACTTGTAGATCTGGCCCGAGGTAAAGTTGTTGGCGCGCTTCATCCGCGTGGTGATGAAGCGTTCGTAGTGGCCGAGATCGAGGTCGGTCTCGGCGCCGTCGTCGGTGACGAACACCTCGCCGTGCTGCATCGGGGACATCGTGCCCGGATCGACGTTGAGGTAAGGATCCAGCTTGATGAGCGTGACCTTGAGGCCGCGCGATTCGAGGATCGCCGCCAGGGAAGCCGCTGCGATGCCCTTGCCTAGCGAGGACACCACGCCGCCGGTGACGAAGACGAACTTGGTCATGTCAGTGGGCATCTGCGTCGAGGCCGCAGGAATGCCATGGTGGTAAAGCACGATTATACGGGAGGGCAAGCGCTGTCATTGCGCGCGCGGCGATCAGGGCGGATGCCCGAAGTCGAACTTGTTGGGCACGTCGAGATTGGTGAACGACAGCGAGATGCACTTGTCGAGCGAGGTCACCTGGTGCCACCACGCCAGGGGCAGGAACACGGTCTCGCCGGGCTCCACCACCACGTCGAGCACCTTCACGTCGGCCGCCTCGGGAAAGCGCTCGAGATCGAGCGATTCGAAGTCGACCGGGCTGTAGACGTCGAAGTCGTTGTACAGACGCGGCGCCGACAGCGGCGAGACGAAGCGCCAGCGCTTGCGGCCCACGATCTGCGTGTGCAGCAGCATCAGCGTGTCGTGGTGCAGCGGCGTGCGCGTGCCGGCCGGGCCCACCCACAGCGAGGCCGCGTTGCGCAGGTTGCCGTCGCAGAAGTCGGGCAGCGGGCCGATGTCGTCGAGCAGGCCGGCGAAGTCGGGCCGGCGCAGCAGCTCGTTGTTGGCGGTGAGGTATTCGTCGTTGGTGACGCCGCTGATGGCCACGCGGTCGAGGAAGGCCGCGAAGTTGGTGTCGCGGCGGTGGCGGATCTTGTTGACCTCGAAGTCGGCGTCCTTGTCGCGCCCGGCCTGCACCTGCACGGCCATCGAGCCGTAGCGGCGCTTGAACTCGGCGAAGCTCCAGCGCTGCATGGCGGGCCAGTCGCGCGCGATGTCGGTGAGCACCACCGGCCGGCAGCCGCGCACGTAGCGCTCGATGAACTCGTCGCGCGTCACGCCGGCGCGCTTCTCGACCACGGCGTAGTCGGCCGCGGCCTCGTGCACGGCCTGCACGTTCTGCATCGCGCGGGCATAGCGCTCGTAGCGCTCGCGCAGCCGTTCGGCGCTGCGGAACATCGGGTTGCGCGGCAGCCCGGCGATGAAGCCACTGGCCTGCGCGGGGTCGATGCCCGCGGCGGCCACCGTGGCGATCATCTCGTCGACCGGCGTGCGACGCAGCGCGGCGTCGGAGATCCACTGGCACCAGGAGTCGTCGAGCGGCTTGATGTCGACGGGTTCATCGAGCGGCGGCGGGCAGGTGCCGATGGTGACGGTGCCGGTGGGCATCACCAGACCGGCAGGGAGCGCCAGTTCGGGCGCGGCTGCGGTTGCGGTTGCTGTTGTGGACGCGGACGCGGACGCTGCGATGGCTTGCGGCGCCGGCACGGCGGAGGCCACGGCCGCGGCGCGCGGCGCGCCGGCGGCGGGGAGCCTGGCGTGGCTCTGGCCGTGGTTCTTCCTGTCGCGTGCGCGCATGCGGTCTCCGATGAACGTTGTGGCCGCGCGCTTGCTTCTTGCGTGATCGGGGTCAGGCATTGCCCGCGGCTACGCGGGAGATGCCAGACCCCTTGCGGCGGTGGCGGGCGAGGGGGCCTGGCCGCTTGCGGCGGTCGCATTCGATCTTAGTGGCTGCGGGGCGGGCAGGGCCTTCGCGTTGGCCCGGACCGGCGGGCGCAGGACGCTCCGAAATGCGCCGCGCCGTGGCGCCTCGCGGGATATTCCTGCGCCGCGGGCGCTTGCCGCGCGCCGGACCGACGAATGTTCGCCTGAAGCCTCAGGTCGCGGGCCGGGGATGGCGCGGCTTCGGGGGCACCGGCGTCATCGAGCTCAGCAGTTCGAGCACCAGCATCGCCGTGTCGTCCGGCCGCTCCATCGGATAGAGGTGCGTGCCTTCGATCCAGCGCCAGCGGTCGCCCGCGAGCTTGTGAGAGCTGGCGAAGCCGCCCTGGCGCATCTCGGCCGAGCGCGTGCCGGCGATGAAGCCCACCGCGCAGCGCGGCGGATGCTTCTTCAGCAGCGCCGGCACGTGGTGCGGCAGCGTGTTGTAGATGCGGGTCTCGATCTCGCGCCGGACGGCCAGCACCACCTTGTCGTCGGACTCCTCGAAGCCCGCCTTCACGTAGGCGTCGAGCATGCGCGGATCCCAGCGCGCGAATGCCGCCTTGGCCACGAAATGCGCGTGCACGGCCTCGCGCGACGGCCATTCGTGGCGCCGCTTGCGAGAGATGGCGCCCGGGCCCACGCGCTCGATCAGGCCGGCGCGCTTGGCCATGTGCACGCTGTGCGCGCGCCAGCCGGTGATGATGGGCGAGTCGAGCATCACGAGGCCGCCCACCAGGTCGGGCCGCTTGCAGGCGGTGAGCAGGCTGACGAGGCCGCCCAGCGAATGGCCCACCAGCATCGCGCCGGGCAGGTCGTTGGCCACGATGAAATCCACCAGCTGGTCGCGCAGCCGCGGCCAGTTGCTGGTGACGGGGTAGCGCGCGTCGTGGCTGAAGCGCGGCGGCGCCTCCACGCGCCAGCCCTGCGCGCGCCACACGTCGAAGATCGGTTCGTAGGTGCCCGCCGGGAAGCCGTTCGCGTGGGCGAAGACGATCGTCCGGGTCATCGAGCAGCGCTCGGCCGCTCCGGAGCAGCGAGAGCGCCCCTCGGGGGCCGGGAACGAAGTGACCTGGGGGCGGTCATCACACGACTTTCTCGGTCTCGTTGTGGATCTTCTTCAGCGACTCGTAGCGCGGCGCGTCCACGATCAGCGGCGTGTTCGTGTTGTTGGCATCGGCGCCCCACTGCGGGTCGTCCATGCCCTCGAACACCTCGCGCAGGCGCCGGCCCCACGAGTCGCGCACCATGCGGAAGTACGGGTTCTGGTCGTCGATGCAGGCGATCTGGTCGGACTGCAGCTTGCCGTTCTCGTAGACGACGAGGTCGAGCGGCAGGCCCACCGACAGGTTGGACTTCAGCGTGGAGTCCATCGACACCAGCGCGCACTTGGCGGCCTCTTCCAGCGGCGTGGTGGGCGTGAGCACGCGGTCGAGGATGGGCTTGCCGTACTTCGACTCGCCGATCTGGAAGAAGCAGGTCTCGCGCGTGGCCTCGATGAAATTGCCGGCCGAGTAGACGAGGAACAGGCGCATCGCCTCGTTGCCGATCTGGCCGCCGAAGATGAAGCTGGCCACGAAGTCCATGCCGTTGTTCTTCAGGCTCGGGCCGTCGTTCTCGTAGACGCGGCGCACGGCCGACCCCAGCACGCGGGCGGCGTCGAACATGCTCTTCGCGTTCCAGATGGTGATGGGCTCGTCGTCGCCGTTGGGCAGCGACTCGGTCTGCAGGATCTCGCGCACCGATTGCGAGATGGACAGGTTGCCGGCCGACAGCAGCGTCATGAATCGGTCGCCGGGCTTCTCGTAGACGATCATCTTGCGAAAGATGCTGATCTGGTCGAGCCCGGCATTGGTGCGCGAGTCCGACAGGAAGACGAGCCCGGCGTTGAGCCGGATGCCGACGCAATAGGTCATTGGTGTGTCTCTTGTTGTGCGGTGCGGGATCGATTGTCGCGCCTCGCGGGCGGTTCGTCCGCACGAGCCCGCCTAAACCGCGCAAGGACGTCCGGTTTCAGTCTTTCGGCAACAACGCCTTGAGCCGGTAGAGCGCCTCCAGCGCCTCGCGCGGGGCCAGCTGGTCGGGGTCGAGCGCCATCAGCGCGGCCTCGGCGCGCGACGGGCCGGCCGCCGCCGCCGCCGCGTCGGCCGCCGCGGGCGCCGCGAACAGGTCGACCTGGGCCGCGCCGCTGGACTGCTGCGCCTCCAGCGCCTCGAGCGTGGCGCGCGCCTGGCGCACCAGCCCGGCCGGCATGCCCGCCAGCTTGGCCACCTGCACGCCGTAGCTGCGGCTGGCCGGGCCGGCCTCGATGGCGTGCAGGAACACGATCTGGTCGCCGCTCTCGGCCGCCGACACGTGCATGTTGTGCGCGCCCGAGTGCTTGGTGGGGAAGTCGGTGAGCTCGAAGTAGTGCGTGGCGAACAGCGTGAACGAGCGGTTCTTCTCGTGCAGCTGCGACGCGATGGCGCCGGCCAGCGCCAGGCCGTCGAACGTCGACGTGCCGCGGCCGATCTCGTCCATCAGCACCAGCGAGCGGTCGGTGGCCGAGTGGAGGATGGCCGCGGCCTCGGTCATCTCGACCATGAACGTGGACTGCGCGTTGGCCAGGTCGTCGGCCGCGCCGATGCGGGTGTGGATCGCGTCGATGGGGCCCAGCCGGCAGCGCGCGGCGGGCACGTACGAGCCGATGGCGGCCATCAGCGTGATCAGCGCCACCTGGCGCATGAACGTGCTCTTGCCGCCCATGTTGGGGCCGGTGACGATGAGCATGCGCGTGCGGGCGTCCAGCCGGCAGTCGTTGGCGATGAAGCTGCCGCCGCCGGTCTCGGCCAGGCGCGCCTCCACCACCGGGTGGCGGCCGCGCTCGATGTCCAGGCACGGGTGGTTGACGAACTCGGGACGGCACCAGCCCAGCGTCTGCGCGCGTTCGGTGAGCGCGCACAGCGCGTCCAGCGAGGCCAGCGCGCGCGCCAGTTCGCCCAGGATGCCGAGCGTCGACTGCAGGTCGTCCAGCAGCGTCTCCCACAGCAGCTTCTCGCGCGCCAGCGAGCGCTCCTGGGCCGACAGCGCCTTGTCCTCGAACGCCCGCAACTCGGGCGTGATGTAGCGCTCGGCGTTCTTCAGCGTCTGGCGGCGCTGGTAGTCGGCCGGCACCTTGTCCAGTCCCGAGCTGGTGACCTCGATGTAGAAGCCGTGCACC
>JBBQYL010000312.1:0-4972 GCA_038208735.1 Burkholderiales bacterium | reverse complement strand
TCGCGCGACAGGTTGATGTGCGCCATGTTGTTGTCGGGACGCGCGTCCCACTGGCTCGTGTAGACGGCGCGGCCGCTGAGGGCCTGCAGCGTGACGGCGGTGATGAACGCCTCGGCGCCCGCGGTCATCACCACCTGCACGGTGGCGCCCACCTTGACCAGCGCGCGCACGAGTTCGGCGCCCTTGTAGCACGCGATGCCGCCGGACAGGCCCAGCACGATGTGCTTGCCGGCGAGGTCTTGTCGTTCAGTCATGGGCGCAATGTAGCGTGATCGCGTGCTTCGCGCAGGCGAGCGGACACATCAGGCGCCGTGGCACTTCTTGAACTTCTTGCCGCTGCCGCAATGGCACGGATCGTTGCGCCCGGGAACGGACCCCACCACGCGCGTGACCGGCTTGGCGGCGTTCTGCACCCAGTAGCAACGAAGATCCTGCGCGGCGTACAGCGCCTCCTGGATCAGGTCGTCGCGCTCGAGCTTCTCGCCGGGGTACATCTCCTCCAGCGTCTTGGCGAGCTCTTCCGGGTCGTGCAGCGTCAGCATGGCGATGCGCGCCAGCACCTCGTCGTAGGCGTCGGCCATGCCTTCCTCGGCGGACTCGTCGGGCTCCTTCCAGTCGTCCGGAAAGGCTTCGACGACGTCCATGAAGCCATGGGCCCAGATCTCGCCGGTGAGCGGGATCTCTTCGGCCTCGGAGCCGGGGGCGATGGTGCCCTCGGCCACCAGGCGCTGGGTGTCCTCGTCGGTCCATTCCAGCATCACCGGCGCCAGGCGCAGCTCGTCGACGGCGTCCATCAGCAGCTCGGGGTCGAGCTGCTTGAGCAGCACCGTCCAGCGCGCCTGCAGCACCGCCGTGGCCTCGCGGTCGGCCTGCGGATCGGCGAAGGCGCGGCCCCAGGCATCGCCCAGCAGCGCGTCGCGCCACTCGATCACCGTCTTGGCGCGCGGGCCCGCGGCCAGCGCCGTCATCGCGCCGTCGAGCCACTCGAGCGACACGCGTTCGTCGAAGCCCGAGAGCTGCTCCGCCAGTTGCTGCAGGCGGTCGAGCTCGGCGTCGGTGTTGGTCGGGTAGTGGACGATATTCGTGAACGGGGTGGTCATCTGGGGCAATCAAAAGGCGGGAAGCGGACGGCATTTTCTCATGCCGTCCGCACGGCACCCGGTTCAATCGCGCGGGAATCCCTGCAACGGCGCCGGGTTGAGGCGCGCCATGGACACGCTGTCCACGTACTGGCCGCCGCGCAACGTGTCGCAGCGATGCAGGCCTTCCCGCACGAAACCGAAGTGCTCGTAGAGCGCCAGCGCCCGGTGGTTGTCGGCGTACACCCCCAGCTCCAGCCGCAACAACCCGAGCCAGTGGTCGGCGTAGTCGCACAGGGCCTGCATCAGCGTCGTGCCCACGCCCTGGCGCTGCCATGCGGGAAGCACGTGCATGCCCAGGCTCATCGCGTGACGCCGACGCGGCGAGTTGCTGACCGGGTGCAGGCCGGCGCTGCCGACGACCACGCCGTCGTCGGTCACCGCCACCAGCATCACGTCGGGCTTGCCCGGCGCGGTGTTCTCGGCCAGGCGCGCGCGCCACTGCTCGGGGTTCGCGTAGGGCATCTGCAACAGCCACGGGAAGACCTCCGGATGCCCCAACATGGCAGCGAAGGCGTCGGCATCGGCAACAGTGATCCGGCGCACGACGATGCGTGCGTCGGCCGTGCGGGTGTCCGCGGGGTTCGAGCGATCGGTGGGACGGTTCATCGAAGGACTCCTGTCAGGTTGCAGGGCTGAAGATGCCGGCGGTCGCGGAAAAAAGCAACGCCGCGGATCCCGAGGGGGGGCGCGGCGTTGGCATGGCGCGACGCGAGGCCGCGCGACGAGAGTCCGGGTCAGGCGCGTTCGGCGACCCAGCCCTGCACGCTGGCGAGCGCGCCGGCCAGCTTGGAGGCATCGGTGCCGCCGGCCATGGCCATGTCGGGCTTGCCGCCGCCCTTGCCGCCCACCTGCTGCGCCACGAAGTTGACCAGCTCGCCGGCCTTGATGCGGCCCACCGAGTCGGCGGTGACGCCCGCGGCGATCTGCACCTTGTCGCCGTCGACCGCGGCCAACACGATGGCGGCGGTCTTGAGCTTGTCCTTGAGCTTGTCCATGGTGTCGCGCAGCGTCTTGGCGTCGGCGCCTTCGAGCCTGGCGGCCAGCACCTTCAGGCCCTTGACGTCGACCGCCTGGGCCACCAACTCGTCGCCCTGCGCCGAGGCCAGCTTGCCCTTGAGCTTGTCGATCTCTTTCTCGAGCTGCCTGACGTGGTCGAGCACCGCGGCCAGACGCGTGGGCACCTCGTCGGGCTGCGCCTTCAGGGTGCCGGCGACGCTGTCGACGGTGTCTTCGAGCGATTGAAGGTAGGCCAGCGCGTTGTCGCCGGTGATGGCCTCGATGCGGCGGATGCCCGCGGCCACGCCGCTCTCGGCCACGACCTTGAACACGCCGATGTCGCCCGTGCGCTGCACGTGCGTGCCGCCGCAAAGCTCCTTGCTGGAGCCGATGGTGAGCACGCGCACCTCGTCGCCGTACTTCTCGCCGAACAGCATCATGGCGCCCGACTTCTGCGCGTCGTCGATGCCCATGGTGACGGCGCTGGCCTGCGCGTTGGCCAGCACCTCGGCGTTGACGATCTCTTCCACCTTGCGGATCTGCGCGGACGTGAGCGGGCCGGTGTGCGCGAAGTCGAAGCGGGTGCGGTCGGCGTTGACCAGCGAACCCTTCTGCTGCACGTGGCCGCCCAGCACCTCGCGCAGGGCCTTGTGCATCAGGTGGGTGGCGCTGTGGTTGCGCACGGTCCTGGCGCGGCGCTCGACGTCCACCTTGGCGACGAACGAGTCGCCCACGGTGACGGTTCCTTCCACGATGCGTCCGTGGTGGCCGAACACGTCGGCCTGGATCTTGATGGTGTCTTCCACCAGCAGGCGGGTGCTGGCGTTGCGCAGCTCGCCGGTGTCGCCCACCTGGCCGCCGCTCTCGGCGTAGAACGGGGTCTGGTCGAGCACGACGACGGCGTCGTCGCCGGCCGTGGCCGAATCGACGGGGTTGCCGTCCACGTAGACGCCCACCACCTTCACCGTCTCGACCACCAGGTTCTCGTAGCCGTGGAACTGCGTGGCCGCGCCGCTGTAGCTCAGGCCCTGCGCCATCTTGAACTTGCCGGCCGCGCGGCCGCCTTCGCGCTGCTTCTCGAGCAGCGCGTTGAAGCCGGCCTCGTCGACCGTGACGCCGCGCTCGCGGCAGACGTCGCCCGTGAGGTCGACCGGGACGCCGAAGGTGTCGTGCAGCTTGAACGCGGTGGCGCCGTCGATCTGCCTGGTGCCGCTGGCGAGCGCCGCCTCGAGGATCTCCATGCCCGTGGCGATGGTCTTGAAGAAGCGCTCTTCCTCCTGCTGCAGCACCTCGGTGACGCGGGCCTGGGCGGCGCGCAGCTCGGGGTAGGCCTCGCCCATCTCGGCCACCAGCGCGGCCACCAGCTTGTGGAAGAACGGGGTGCGCGCGCCCAGCTTGTAGCCGTGGCGGATGGCGCGGCGCGCGATGCGGCGCAGCACGTAGCCGCGGCCGGCGTTGCCCGGGATCACGCCGTCGACGACGGTGAACGAGCAGGCGCGGATGTGGTCGGCGATGACCTTGAGCGACGGGGAGTCCTTGTCGCACCCGGCACCGGAGGCGTCGGCTCCTGCTGCCGCGCCGTCGGGCGTCGCGCCATCGACGGCCGTCTTCGCCGCGGCCAGCAGGTTCACGAACAGGTCGATCTCGTAGTTCGAGTGCACGTGCTGCAGCACCGCGGCCAGGCGCTCGAGGCCCATGCCGGTGTCGACGCTGGGCTTGGGCAGCCGGTGCATCACGCCGTCTTCGGTGCGGTTGAACTGCATGAAGACGTTGTTCCAGATCTCGATGTAGCGATCGCCGTCTTCGTCGGGCGAGCCCGGCGGACCGCCCGGGATGTCTTCGCCGTGGTCGTAGAAGATCTCGGTGCACGGGCCGCACGGGCCGGTGTCGCCCATCATCCAGAAATTGTCGGACGCGTAGCGCGCGCCCTTGTTGTCGCCGATGCGGATGATGCGTTCGGCGGGCACGCCCACGGTCTTGTTCCAGATGTCGTAGGCCTCGTCGTCGTCGGCGTACACGGTGACCCACAGCTTCTCGGTGGGCAGCTTGAAGTGCACCGTCAGCAGCTCCCAGGCGTAGCTGATGGCATCGTGCTTGAAGTAGTCGCCGAACGAGAAGTTGCCCAGCATCTCGAAGAACGTGTGGTGGCGCGCGGTGTAGCCCACGTTGTCGAGGTCGTTGTGCTTGCCGCCGGCGCGGATGCACTTCTGCGACGAGGTGGCGCGGGTGTACGGGCGCTTGTCGAAGCCCAGGAACACGTCCTTGAACTGGTTCATGCCGGCGTTGGTGAACAGCAGCGTGGGATCGTCGCCCGGCACCACCGGCGACGAGGCGACGATGGTGTGGCCCTTGGATTCGAAGAACTTCAGGAAGGTCGAACGGATTTCTGCGGCTTTCATTCCGGCACTTTCTGGGGGCCTCGCCCGGGTTGCACCGGGGCGGGCGTCAATCGACGATGAGTCGCGCGACGAGCTCGCGCGGAGCCATCGATTATAAGAGGCCGGGTCGAGGCACCGTGGGTGGCCGGGAATCGGTACTTCGTCACCTTCCCCAGGGCAATCTCTCTTTGTCCTCGCACGACGCAGCCACACAATCGACCCACACCGCCCAGCCCGCCATGCCCGCCATGCCAGACTCGCCGCCCGCTCCCGAAATCCCCGCCGACGCCCCGCCGGCCGTCGTGCCCTGGGTGAGCACGCAGCACGAGATGGAGACGGCCGCGCGCCCCACGCGCACGCGCGTGTTCCGTCTGCGCATGGCCACGGGCCACTTGCGCGTGGCCGGCGTCACCTACTTCCACTCGACGGAGCGCAGCCGGACCGACACCCGCGTGG
>JBBQYL010000311.1:0-4982 GCA_038208735.1 Burkholderiales bacterium | reverse complement strand
GGCACGCTGGTGGGCCCGATCCTCGGCGCGTTCTTCGTCAACGGCGCCAAGAGCTGGTTCACGCAGGCGTTCCCCGAATTCTGGCTGTACTTCCTGGGCGGGCTGTTCATTGCGGTGACGCTGTTCCTGCCGCGCGGGATCATGGGCATCAAGGACAGATTGAAGCGGACGGATGCCGAGAAAACGGGCGGGGAGGTGAAGGCATGACACCGGATCTGCAAGAAGCCGGTGCGGCCGTCCTGGAGCGGCACCACCAGCAGGCGGCAAGCGCGTCGGCCGGGGGTGCCAGTTTTGGCCGCCTGATCGATGCCCACACGCCCGACTTCGCGCACGGCGTGGCGCTGTACCTCGACGAGATCAGCGTCAGCTTCGACGGATTCAAGGCGCTCAACAGCCTGTCGCTGGCCATCGACGTGGGCGAGATGCGCTGCATCATCGGCCCCAACGGCGCCGGCAAGACGACGATGATGGACGTGATCACCGGCAAGACCCGGCCCGATTCCGGCCACGCGCACTTCGGCTCCAACATCGACCTGCTGCGCCTGCGCGAGCCGCAGATCGTGCGCGCCGGCATCTGCCGCAAGTTTCAGAAGCCCACGGTGTACGAGGAACTGTCGGTGTTCGAGAACCTCGAGCTCGCGCTGAAGAACGACCGCGGCGTGCGCGCGGCGCTGTTCGCCAAGCTGTCGGGCGAGCAGCGCGAACGCGTCGCCGAGATCCTGCAGCTGGTGCACCTGCTGCCCGAGTCGCACCGCATCGCGGGCCTGCTGTCGCACGGCCAGAAGCAGTGGCTGGAGATCGGCATGCTGCTGGCGCAGGAGCCCGTGCTGCTGTTGCTGGACGAGCCGGTGGCTGGCATGACCGACGAGGAGACGGAGCGCACCGCGGAGCTGTTCCTCACGCTGGTGGGCAAGCATTCGCTGGTGGTGGTGGAGCACGACATGAAGTTCGTGGACATGCTCACGCAGGGCCATCGCAAGGTCACTGTGCTGCATGAGGGATCCGTGTTGGCGGAGGGGACCCTCGCCGAGGTGCAGTCGAATACGCAGGTGATCGACGTGTACCTGGGGAGATGACATGTTGACCCCCACGCTCCTCCCGTCGCTGCCCCCCGAGGGGGAGCTCGGATTGGCTCGGGTGCGACCCTCGCTTCCCGAGAGCTTGATTCTGGATTGCGAGCTTCGCTCGATATCGAATACAACGGACCCGCAATCATGTTGACTGTCGAAGGACTCAACCAGTACTACGGCGGCTCGCACATCCTGCGCGACGTGGCGCTGCAGGCGAGGGTGGGCGAGGTCACCGTGGTGCTGGGGCGCAACGGCGTGGGCAAGACGACGCTGCTCAAGAGCCTGATGGGCGTGGTGCCCACGCGCACCGGCACCATCCGGCTTGACGACAAGGACCTGGCGGGCAAGGCACCGTACGAGCGCGTGCGCGCCGGCGTGGGCTACGTGCCGCAGGGCCGCGAGATCTTCGGCCGCCTGACCGTGATGGACAACCTGCGCATGGGCCTGGCGTCGATGCCGGCGGGCAGCGACGTGCCGGCCGAGATGTTCGAGCTGTTCCCGGTGCTGGCGCAGATGAAGCACCGCCGCGGCGGCGACCTGTCCGGCGGGCAACAGCAGCAACTGGCCATCGCCCGCGCGCTCGCGCCGGGACCGCGCCTGCTGTTGCTCGACGAGCCCACCGAGGGCATCCAGCCGTCGGTCATCAAGGACATCGGCCGCGTGATCCGCAAGCTGGCCGACCGCAAGACGATGGCCATCGTGCTGGTGGAGCAGTTCTACGATTTCGCCGCCGAATTGGCCGATGCGTACGTGGTGATGGAACGCGGCGTCGTCATCGCGAAGGGCGCGGGCTCGGCGATGGAGAGCGATGGCGTGCGGACGCTGATGTCGGTGTAGCAGAAGGCCTGAAGCTGGTCGTTGAAGATCAGCGAGGTTGTCCGATTTCTGGCCATGACCTCGCGGCCCGGGGCGGCGGGCAGGCCTCTCCCGACTCAGCGTCCCTATTCGCCGTGAGAGGCCTCCCCGCCGCCCCGGGTGGCAGCGTTGTCAACGCTTGTTCCTTTACTGACTGACTCCCGGTCGCGGAGGCGACCGAATCACACGGTCACGGCGTGCTGGCGGGTCGCGTCGTACACCTCTGTAGTCGGCGAACGTGTCCTCCCGGAGGGTGGACATTCGCGGACCCGGCGTTGCATTTCGTCGTGGCACCTCAAAACGAAGACACGCTTTGCGTGTTCGTTTTGAAGGTGCACGGACACAACATTCGCTGGGTGAAATGCGTCGAGACTTTTGAAGGTGTCTGGCATCGTCACGGCCATCGAGGCCGGGACGATGCCAATACCCTTCAAATAGTCGCGTGGGAATTTGTCCCAACCACCGCGCTCGTGGAATTGGCTGGCACCTTCAAACGAAGGCACGCGAAGCGTGCGTGTTTGAAGGTGCCACGACGAAATCTTGAGCCGCCATTGCGAATGCCTACCCTCCGGGAGGACACCTCCGCAAGCTGCAGAGGCGCCAGACGCGATTCGCCAGCCTCCCGTGAATGTGTGATTCGGTCGCCTCCGCGACCGGGAGCCAGTCAGTAGGCGAGCAACAGCCAACAACGCTGCCACCCGGGGCGGCGGGGAGGCCTCTCACGGCGAATAGGGACGCTGAGTCGGGAGAGGCCTGCCCGTCGCCCCGGGCTGCGAGGTCGTGGCCTGAATGCGTCCCTGGCATGCTTCCCGGGCCGCGAGGTCGTGGCCTGAATGCGTCCCGGCATGCCTCCCGAGCCGCGAGGTCGTGGCCGAAAGCGTCCGTGGGAGGCCGACCCGGCCACGCGGTCGACCCCGAAAGGAAGGATCGCGGCACTCCCAGCCGCTCAGGTTCTCCACACCCGCGGCACGCACGCCTCACGCCGCCACGCCAGCGGGCGCCACGCGCGCCACACGCTCGCGAGGAGATCGTGGATCGGCTCCACGCGCGGCGCCAGCACGCGCAGCGCCACGACGTCGGGCTGTGGCGCCGTGGCGCCCGCGGTGGCGGACAGCGCGTGCGCGCCGGCGATCTCGCGCGCCACGTCCAGCAACTGCTCGCGGCGCGCGTCGTCCAGCGGCGTGCCGGCGGCGAACCACAGCGTGCCGAGCGCGCGGTGGCCGGCCCAGCCGCACGGGCCGTCCAGCAGCGCGGTGTCGGCGGCGGACGTGCGGCCGCGTTCCAGCCAGCGCGGGCCCACCGCGATGTCGTGGCGGTAGTCGCCGGCCACGAACGGCGCGTCGGCGGCCGGCAGCCCCAGCGCCACGCAGTCCCAGCCGAACATCTCGGCGCCGGGCGCGAGGTCGAAACGCATGCGGTTGTCGGCGTGCGCGCCGGAGTGCACGAGCGTCTCCAGCGGCAGCCATTCCAGGCGGCCTCCGGCGGCCACGCGGGCGTCGATCGATTGCGCGGCGCGCGCGCCAGCGCTGCGATAGAAACGGGTGGCGCCGGGGGTGGTGACCAGCGCGTGCGCGCCGTCGGCGAGCGCCAGGTCGATGGTGAGCGTGTCGCCGCCGACGATGCCGCCGGGCGGGTGGACCACCACCGTGTGGCACACCCCGGGGCCTTCCGGGAACAGGCTCTTGAGCACGCGCAGCGGGCCGTCGTGGCGGAAGTCCAGGCGCGTGCCGGCGGTCGCGGCATCGGGGCAGTAGTCGAGGTTCAGGCGGGCGTGCCAGGCCATCGGGGAATGGTGGAGTGGGGATGTGCGGAGCGTATCCCACGCAAGCCATTTGCCGGACGCGTTGCCTCGCCATATCGACGCAAGGTGTTCACAAAGCTTTACGCGGCTCCAATCCGCTGTTGACCGCGAGTGGGCACGATGAGCCTCGCGCTCGACGCGATGGCAGCGCCAGGCCATCGCGGCCCAGATCGCCGATGTGCCGCGCGGCTGCGCCGGCTTCCACCACCCTCTTTGCGGCCTCCGCCGCGCGAAATGACTGACCGGATGACATCCTTCGACTCGATCGGTTACGCTCCGTCCGCGCAGGCAGTTCGCCCTGCCGCTTCCACCTCGCGGAACGCTTACTCCTCCATGACCAATCCGCATCTCCTGCTGATCGACGACGACGCGCGGCTCACGCGCATGGTCGGCGACTACCTTCGCACCCAGGGTTTCGACGTGGACACGGCCGGCACGCTGGCCGATGGGCGCATGCGCCTGGCCTCCGGTTCCTACGACGCGCTGGTGCTCGACCTGATGCTGCCCGACGGCGACGGCCTCGACTTCACGCGCGAGCTGCGCGGCCAGCCGGCCACGCGCCGCCTGCCGCTGATGATGCTCACCGCGCGCGGCGAGCCCACCGACCGCATCGTCGGCCTCGAGCTGGGTGCTGACGACTACCTGCCCAAGCCCTTCGAGCCGCGCGAGCTGCTGGCCCGCGTGAAGGCGCTGCTGCGCCGCGCCAGCCCCGAGCCGGTGAACGAGGAAGTGCTGCGCTTCGGCAAGCTCGAGATCGATCTTGGCGCGCACGAGGCGCGACTCGACGGCGTGCGCTGCGACCTCACCAGCCACCAGTTCGACCTGCTGGTGGTGCTGGCGCGCAGCCCCGGTCGCGTGCTCAGCCGCGACCAGATCATGGACGCGCTCAAGGGCCATCCGCTGGAGGCCTTCGACCGCTCCATCGACGTGCATATCTCGCGCATCCGCAGCGTGATTGAGGAAGATGCGAAGAACCCGAAGCGCGTGCTGACAGTTCGTGGTTCCGGTTATCTGTTCGCCCGCAAACAGGACGCCTGACGCCTGCGCGCTCCGTGTCCCGTTCGCAGCGTCGGCCCAGCCGGCGCTGTTTTCGTTTTGAAACCCGCTGAAGGTTCGTCTTGCGTTCGCTCTATCTGCGCATCTGGCTCACCGTGATCGCCACGCTGGCGTTGTTCGCCGGCGCGTCGGGCTGGCTCGTGCAGCGCCACCTCGACCAGGAGCACGCGCGCAACCAGGCGCAGCTGACTGAGCGCATC
>JBBQYL010000310.1:0-4985 GCA_038208735.1 Burkholderiales bacterium | reverse complement strand
GACGGCGCGCGCGAGCCGCAGCGCCAGCGCGGTGGCGGCCTCGCTCTCCAGCGCGAGGTCGGCCAGCACGTTGCGCATCAACGCGTGGTCGACCAGGCGCCTGCCGAAGGCCTGGCGATGCGTGGCGTGGTGCAGGGCCAGCGCCAGCGCGCCGCGCATCAGGCCGGCGGTGCCCAGCGCGCAATCGAGCCGCGTGAGCGCGCCCATGGCCAGGATCTGCGGCAGGCCGCGGCCCTCGTCACCCACGCGCCAGGCGAGCGCGTCGACGAACTCCACCTCGGAGCTGGCATTGGCCTTGTTGCCCAGCTTGTCCTTCAGGCGCTGGATGCGCACCGCGTTGAGCGAGCCATCGGGCAGCCAGCGCGGAAGAAAGAAGCAGGTGGGGCCGGCGGGCGTCTGCGCCACCACCAGGAACGCGTCGCTCATGGGCGCCGACATGAACCACTTGTGGCCCACCAGGCGATAGCGCTCGCCCCAGGCGTCGCTGCCATCCGGCACCGCTTGCGTGGTGTTGGCGCGCACGTCGGAGCCGCCCTGCTTCTCGGTCATGCCCATGCCCATGGTCATGGCCGTCTTGGCGCTGGCGAGCTGGAAGCGCGCGTCGTAGCGCGGGCTGGCCAGCAGGCCGCCGAAGGTGTGCTGCAAGGCCTCGTTGGCGCGCAGCGCGGGCGCCACGGCGTAGGTCATCGATACGGGGCACAGTACCGAAGGCTCGAGCTCGGTGAACAGCATGAAGCCGGCCGCGCGCTCCACGTGGCTGGGGCCGTCGGCGGCCCACGGCGATCCGTGCAGCCGGTGCTGCAGCGCCGCGCCGAGCAACACGTGGTAGCTGGGGTGGAACTCCACCTCGTCGATGCGGTGGCCCACGCGGTCGTGCGTGTGCAGCGTGGGGCCGTTGACGTTCGCGAGTCGCGCGTGCCGCTGCATGGGCGCGCTGCCGGCCAGCGCGCCGAGCGTGGCGAGCGAATCGGTGGCCAGCGTGGGCGCGTTGAACTTCAGCGCATCGCGCAACGCGGCGTTGGTCTCGAACAGGTTCACGTCCTCCAACGGCGGAACCTGGTTGAGCACGACATGCGTCGCGGCATGCAGTGAATCGGTCATGCGGGTGCGCGCTCCATGTCGATGTGCACGATGCCGTCTTCGAGGTAGGTGGCGCCGACGCTCTGGTAGCCGTGGCGGCCGTAGAAGCCCTGCAGGTGCGCCTGCGCGCCGATGCGGTTGCGCTGGCCGGGGTACGTGGCGTCGCAGCGCCGCAGCGCCTCGGCGATCAGCACGTGGCCCAGGCCGGTGCCGCGCTGCGACGGGTCGACCACCACGCGGCCGATGGACGGCGGGTCGTACTTGACCCCGGGGTCGCACACGCGCACGTAGGCCAGCAGTTCGCCCGAAGCGTCGTCGCGACCGAGCAGGTGCCACGACTGCCGGTCGAGGCCGTCCGCATCGAGGTAGACGCAGTCCTGCTCGACCACGAAGATCGTCGAGCGCAGCGCCAGCATGTCGTACACGTCGTCGCCGCTCAGGCCCGCGAAGCGGGTCCAGGCCCAGGTCAGCATGGGTCTCGTCCGTCGAAGTGAGGTCAGGCGAGTTTTACCAGCTGCTTGCCCTGGTTCCTGCCCTTGAGCAAACCAAGGAATGCCTCGGGCGCGTTCGCGATGCCTTGCGCCACGGTCTCGCGGTACTTCAGCTTGCCGGTGGCCACCATCGTGCCGAGCTCCTTCAGCGCCTCGGGCCAGGCCTCCATGTGCTCGCTGACGATGAAGCCCTCGATCTTCATGCGGTTGACCAGGATCAGCTGCGGCATCGTCATCGGGATCGGGTCGCCGTTGTAGCCGGCGATCATCCCGCACATCGCCACGCGGGCGAACGCGTTGGCGCGCAGCATCACGGCGTCCAGCAGGTGGCCGCCGACGTTCTCGAAGTAGCCGTCGATGCCCTGGGGGCAGGCGGCCTTGAGCGCGCCGCTCATGGACTTGACGTCGGGAAACTGGCGGTAGTCGATGCACTCGTCGAAGCCGAGCTCCTCCACCACCGAGCGGCACTTGTCCGGGCCGCCGGCGATGCCCACCACACGGCAGCCACGCGCCTTCGCGAGCTGGCCCACCGCGCCGCCCACGGCGCCAGCGGCGGAGCTCACCACCACCGTCTCGCCGGCCTTGGGCGCGATGATCTTCACGAGCCCGTACCAGCCGGTGACCCCGGGCATGCCCACGGCGCCCAGGTAGGCCGACAGCGGCACGTGCGTGGTGTCCACCTTCTGCAGCACGCCGCGTTGATCGGCATCGACCACCGCGTACTCCTGCCAGCCGCCCATGCCCACCACCTTGTCGCCGGCCTTGAAGTGCGGGTTCTTCGACTCGACCACCTCGCCGGCGGTGCCGCCGATCATCACGGCGTCCAGCGGCTGCGGCGCGGCGTAGCTCTTGGCGTCGCTCATGCGGCCGCGCATGTACGGGTCGAGGCTGAGGAAGTGGTGGCGCACCAGCACCTGGCCGTCGGCCAGCGGCGCGACCGGGGTCTCGACCAACTTGAAGTTCTCGGCGCTCGGCTCGCCCTGGGGACGCGAGGCGAGGAGGATCTGGCGGTTGATGGTGGACATGGGGTCTCCGTATCGTTTGTGAAAGCGACGCGCTTCGCGCATCTTCAGGGAATCAGGAAATCAGGAAATGGTCGCCGCGCCTGAGCGTGCGCAGGAACTTGAACGTGCCGGTGGCATGCGCGCACAGCTTGCCGCTCTCGTCGTGGACGCTGCCCTCGCAGAAGGCCATGCTCCTGGTGCCGTGCAGCAGCTGGCCGGTGGCCACCAGGCGGCCGACGGCGGGCCGCATGAAGCTGGTCTTCATCTCCACGGTGACGATACCCGGGGTGGCATGCTCGCTCTCGTCGCGCGCGCTGCGGGCGGCGTGCGCCATCACCACGTCGAGCAGCGTCATCACCACGCCGCCGTGCGCCACGGCCCACGAGTTCTGCATCTCGGGACGCACCTCGAGGCTGATCTCGGCGACGCCGCCGTCGAAGCGCCAGAGCTGCATGCCCAGCGCCTGCACGAACGGGATGTCGAGCGCGAACTGGAGCGGGGTGCGTTCGGTGGTCATCTCGAGCACCGGCGTTCAGCCGCCGTGCACCGCGCTGACGCCGCCATCGACGGCGATCAGCTGGCCGGTGATGTGCTTGCCCGCGTCGCTGGCCAGCAGCAGCGCGGCGCCCTTCAGGTCCTCGTCGTCGCCCAGCCGGCGCAGCGGCACATGGGCGCGCATGTTGTCCACGCCCACGTGGGCCAGCAGGCCCGCGGTCATCTTGCTGGGAAAGAAGCCCGGCGCCAGCGCGTTCACGTTGATGCCGTGCACGCCCCACTCGCCGGCCAGCGCGCGCGTGAAGTTGAGCACCGCGGCCTTGCTGGTGTTGTAGGCCACCGAGGTCATCGCGGCCGAGTTGCCGGACAGCCCCGCGATCGAGGCCACGTTGATGATGCGGCCGCTGCGGCGCGGGATCATGCTCAGCTTGCCGATGGCCTGCGACAGCAGGAAGATGGCCCGCACGTTGAGGTTCATCACCTTGTCCCAGGCCTCCAGCGGGTGGTCTTCCGCGGGCGCGCCCCAGGTGGCGCCGGCGTTGTTGACGAGGATGTCCACGTGGCCCAGCCTGGCGATGGCCTCGTCGGCCAGGCGCTTCACCTCGGCGGGCTGGCTGGAATCGGCCGCGATCCAGTCGGCGGCGATGCCGCGTTCCTTCAGCGCCGCCACCGAGGCCTCCAGGTCCTGCGCCTTGCGCGCGCTGAGCACCACGCGGGCGCCGGCCTCGCCGAGCGCCTCGGCGATCTGCAGGCCCAGCCCGCGCGAGCCGCCGGTCACCAGCGCGGTGCGGCCGGTGAGGTCGAACAGCTTCTGGATGGCGCGGCGATCGGCATACGCCGTGGTCGGGATAGCGGAGGCGGTGGTCATCGTCTTGTCTCGTCGTCGTTGTTGTCGTTCAGAACGCGTCTTCGGGCACGTCGCGACAGGTGCGGTCGCGCGACTCGACGACGCGCAACCAGGCGTCGTTCTTCGGCAGCTCGTAGCGCATGAAGTAGTCGAGCGCGGCGAGGCGCCCGACGTTGGCATTGGTCTCGGCGTCGCCCGACTCCAGGATGGCGGCGCCGATGTCCAGCCAAAGCCACGCCAGGATGGTGTGGCCGAAGGCCTGCAGGTAGGGCGTGGCGTTGGCCAGCGCATCCTCCGGCATCGCGGTGGCCCAGGCCGATCGCGTGGCCGCGCCCAGGCGCTGCAGCGCCTGCGCCAGCGCGTTGGCGTGCGCGGCGAGACGCGCCTGCGGCAGCGCGCGCGCGATGGTCGCGTCGATGCGGAGCGCCAACAGCTTCAGGCCCGCGCCGCCCTGCATCACGGCCTTGCGGCCCAGCAGGTCGAGCGCCTGGATGCCGTGCGTGCCCTCGTGGATCATGTTCAGGCGGTTGTCGCGCCAGTGCTGCTCCACCGGGAAGTCGCGCGTGTAGCCGTACCCGCCGTGGATCTGGATGGCCAGGCTGTTGGCCTCCAGCGCCCACTCGCTGGGCCAGCTCTTGGCGATGGGCGTGAGCATCTCCAGCAGCGTGCCGGCCTCGGCGGAGGACGCCGCGTCGCCGGTGCGCTGTTCGTCCACCAGCCTCGCGCAGTACAGCGCGAGCCCCATGCCGCCTTCGACGATGGCCTTCTGCGCCAGCAGCATGCGGCGGATGTCGGCGTGTTCGATGAGGCGCACCGGCGGCGCCGACGCGTCCTTGCCGCCGGACGAGACACTGGAGGCCTGCGCACTGCGTGCTCCGGTGTGATCACCTTCGGGCGGCCGTGCGGTGATCGGCCGCCCCTGCGTGCGCTGCTTCGCGTACTCGAGGCTCGCCTCGTAGCCCGCGGCGCCCAGCATCGTGGCGCCCAGGCCCACGCCGATGCGCGCCTCGTTCATCATGTGGAACATGCAACGCAGGCCCTGGCCCGCCTGCCCCACCAGGTATCCGA
>JBBQYL010000309.1:0-4994 GCA_038208735.1 Burkholderiales bacterium | reverse complement strand
GATGCGTTACGTCAGCGGCAACTACAACGACACCGCCACCTTCACCGCCTTGAAAGCGGCACTCGGCGAGGCGACAAGACCGGCCTTCTACCTCGCCATCCCGCCGGCACTGTTCGGCACGGTGATCCAAAGCCTTGGCAGCACCGGCATGGCGCACGGCGCACGGGTGATTGTCGAAAAACCGTTCGGCCGCGACTTGGCGTCGGCGTGCGAGCTGAATACCATCACGCAGGCGGTGTTTCCCGAGGCGTCGATCTTTCGCATCGATCACTACCTCGGGAAGGAGGCGATCATGAACATCCTCTACTTCCGCTTCGCGAACTCCTTCCTCGAGCCGGTCTGGAACCGCCACCATGTCGCCAGCGTGCAGCTGACGCTGGCCGAGGATTTCGGGGTCGGCTCGCGCGGTGCGTTCTACGAGAGCGCCGGCTGCCTGCGCGATGTGGTCGAGAACCATCTGTTCCAGGTGATCGCACTGCTGGCGATGGAGCCGCCGTCGTTCCAGAGCTTCCAGGCTGTGCACAGCGCCAAGTCCAGCGTGCTGCGCGCGATGCTGCCGCTCAAGCCAGGTGACCTGGTGCGCGGCCAATACAACGGCTACCGCGACGAACAAGGTGTCGCGAGCGACTCCGATGTCGAGACTTTCTGCGCGCTGCGCCTGTTCATCGACTCGTGGCGCTGGGCCGGCGTGCCCTGGTATGTGCGCGCCGGCAAGCGGTTGCCGGCCTCGGTGGTCGAGGTGCAGGTGCAGATGCACCCGCCGCCACAACAGTTGTTCGACGATTCCGGACCCGCCGGCGGCCGCGCCAACTACTTCCGCTTTCGCCTGCAACCCGCGGCCGGCATCGCGCTGGCGGCACGCATCAAGCGGCCGGGC
The DNA here is from genome assembly GCA_038208735.1 of Burkholderiales bacterium. Classification (GTDB taxonomy): domain Bacteria; phylum Pseudomonadota; class Gammaproteobacteria; order Burkholderiales; family Burkholderiaceae_C; genus Scleromatobacter. The sequence goes on along the minus strand of JBBQYL010000309.1, from coordinate 4,117 downwards.
AAGGAGTTCGTCGGCATTCAGCGCGAGCTGTACCTGGGCGAAGGCGATCCGGACACGATGTCGACCTACGAGCGCTTGCTCGGTGATGCGATGGCCGGTGACGACGCGCTCTTCACCGATGAGGACGCGGTGATGGCGGCCTGGACGGTGGTCGAGCCCGTCCTGGGAGGGCATGGACCCGCGCTGCCGTACCAACCCGGGACCTGGGGCCCGGACGAGGCCGCCGCGCTGATCGCCGGCGATGGCGGCTGGCACGACCCGGCAACTGGCGTGCCGACACCCAACCGCCCGGCGGAACGGGGAGTTCGATGAACTCCGATGTGGTCTTCCTGCTGGACGTCGACAACACGCTGCTCGACAACGACCGCATCATCGCCGACCTGCGCGACCACCTGGAGCGTGAGTTCGGCGGCGTCCGCGCACAGCGTTATTGGGTGATCTTCGAAGCGCTGCGCGAAGAGCTCGGCTATGTCGATTACCTGGGCGCCTTGCAGCGCTACCGGCTCGACGTGGGACAGGGCAGCGCCGACGAGCAGCGGCTGCTGAAGATGGCGTCATTCCTGATCGACTACCCGTTCGCCGATCGCCTGTATGCGCGTGCGCTGGAGGTCATCACGCACCTGGACCGCTTCGGCACGACCGTGATATTGACCGACGGCGACATCGTGTTCCAGCCGCGCAAGATGCAGCGTTCGGGTCTGTTGGACGTCGTGGACGGTCGTGCCCTCGTCTACGTGCACAAGGAACAGATGCTGGCTGCCGTGCAACGCCACTATCCGGCCCTGCACTATGTGATGGTCGACGACAAGCTGCGCATCCTTGCGGCCATGAAGGCGATCTGGCGCGAGCGGCTCACGACCATCTTTCCGCGCCAGGGCCACTACGCACTGGACCCGGCGGTCGTCGCCGCCCAGCCGCCCGCCGACTTGACAATCGAGCGTATCGGCGAACTCGCCGACCTTGACCTTTCCCCGCTGATCAAGCGGGCCGCCGACAAGACGCTCGCGTCCCAGGAGATGCCATGAATGCCACTGTCAATGCCAACACCCGGAAACTGCACGACCTCGGCCAGAGCCTGTGGCTCGACAATATCAGCCGCGAAATGCTGGTCAAGGGAACACTGGCTCGTTACATCGCCGAGTGGTCCGTGACCGGGTTGACATCGAACCCGACGATCTTCGAACACGCGATCGGCCATGGCAGCTTCTACGACGAAGCGATTGCGCGCCTGGCGCGACGCGGCGAACCTGCAGAGGAACTGTTCTTCTCGCTGGCATTGGAGGATTTGAAGGCGGCGGCCGATTTGTTCCGTCCGGTGTTCGATGCCACTCAGGGGCTCGACGGCTGGGTCTCGCTCGAAGTGTCGCCTCTGCTGTCCGACAACGCCACCAAGTCCGTCGAGGCTGCGGCCCGGCTGCACGAGGCGGCAAACAAGCCGAATCTCTTCATCAAGATACCGGGCACACAGGCAGGTATCCAAGCCATCGAGGAATCGATTTTCGCCGGCGTGCATGTCAACGTGACCTTGCTGTTTTCGCGCGAGCAATACCTTGCCGCGGCCGAAGCCTACATGCGCGGTATCGAACGCCGCCTCGCGGCCGGCCTGGATCCGAAGGTGTCCTCGGTCGCATCGCTGTTCGTCAGCCGCTGGGACGTGGCGGTGGGCGAGTCCGTCGCGCCTGCGCTGCGCAACCGGCTGGGCATCGCGATCGCAATGCGCACGTACAAGGCGTACCGCGACCTGCTCGCCTCGCCGCGCTGGCTGAAACTTGCGCAAGCCGGTGCACGGCCGCAGCGGCTGCTCTGGGCCAGCACCGGTACCAAGGATCCGGTGGCGTCCGACACGCTGTACGTCCAGGCGCTGGCGGCACCCGACACCATCGACACGATTCCCGAGAAGACGCTGCAGGCTTTCGCCGACCACGGCCAGGTGGAGGCCGTGCTGCCGGCCAATGGCGGTCATGCCGAGGCGGTGCTGGAAGAGTTCAGGCGCCAGGGCGTCGACGACGGAGCCCTGGCAGCACGCCTGCAGCGCGAAGGCGCCGATGCCTTCACGAAATCGTGGCAGGCGCTGCTGGCGGGCATCCAGGAAAAAGGCGCAAGCCTGGCCAGGGTGCACCAATGACCGTTGACAAGGATGCTGCTGCGCGCGGCGTGCCGGGGTCGCCCGTCACGCTGGCGGCGTGGCAGGCTCTCAACGCTCATCTCACGACGACACGTCACGTCCACCTGCGCGACCTGTTCGCGGCCGACGAACGGCGCGGAGAGCGCTACACACTCGAGGCAGCCGGGTTGTATCTTGACTATTCGAAGAACCGCATCGACGACCAGACGCTGAAGTTGCTCGCCGCGCTCGCCTCCGCATGCGGCTTGCGCGAGCACATCCAGGCCATGTTCCAGGGCGACCAGATCAACACAACCGAGAAGCGCTCGGTGCTGCACGTCGCCCTGCGTGCGCCTATCACCGAGAAGCTCGTCGTCGATGGTGTCGACGTCGTCGCCGAGGTGCACGCTGTGCTGGAACGCATGGCCACTTTCGCCGACGCCGTGCGCAACGGTCGCTGGCTGGGCCACACCGGCAAGCGCATCCGCAACGTCATCAGCATTGGCATCGGCGGCTCGGACCTCGGGCCGGTGATGGCCTTCGAGGCGTTGCGCTACTACAGCCAGCGCGACTTGACGCTGCGTTTCGTCTCCAACGTCGACGGCACGGATCTGGTCGAGGCCACCCACGACCTCGATGCCGCCGAAACCCTGTTCATCGTCTGCTCGAAAACCTTCACCACGCAGGAAACGCTGACGAACGCACACGCTGCGCGTGCGTGGGCCGTCGGCCAACTCGGCGACGACAAGGCGGTGGCACGGCATTTCGTGGCGGTCTCGACCAATGCGCAGGGCGTGGCGAAGTTCGGCATCGCGCCGCAGAACATGTTCGGATTCTGGGACTGGGTCGGCGGTCGCTACTCGATGGACTCGGCGATCGGCCTGTCGACGATGATCGCGATCGGGCCGCAGCACTTTCGCGATCTGCTGGCGGGCTTCCACGCGATGGACGAGCACTTTCGCCAGGCACCGGTCGAGGCGAACATGCCCGCGCTGCTCGGGCTGCTCGCGATCTGGAACAACAACTTCCTGGGCGCGGCGACCGCCGCGGTGCTGCCGTACGAGCAGTACCTCAAGCGCTTTCCTGCATATCTTCAGCAACTGACGATGGAGAGCAACGGCAAACACGTGACGCAGCGCGGCACGCGCGTTGACTTCGAGACCGCGCCGATCCTCTGGGGCGAACCCGGCACCAACGGCCAGCACTCCTTCTACCAGCTGCTCCACCAGGGGACGCGACTGGTGCCGTGCGACTTCATCGGCTTCTGCCAGGCACTCAACCCGCTCGGTAGCCAGCACGATCTGCTGATGGCCAACCTCTTTGCCCAGAGCGAGGCGCTCGCCTTCGGCAAGACCGCCGAAGAGGTGGCCGCCGAGGGCACGGCGCCCGCGCTGGTGCCGCACCGCGTCTTCGAAGGCAACCGGCCGAGCAACACGATCCTCGCGCGCCGTCTCACGCCGCAGACGCTCGGCGCATTGATCGCGCTCTACGAACACAGTGTCTTCACGCAGGGTGTGATCTGGGGCATCGATTCGTTCGACCAGTGGGGCGTCGAACTGGGCAAGGCGCTGGCGCAGCGCGTGCTTCCGGAGCTCGACGCGGCGGCCCTGCCCCCGTCGCGGCAGCTCGACCACGACAGCTCGACCAACGCATTGATCGAGCGCTACCGGCAACAGCGCCGGCCGGTCCCGCCTGGCCCCCAACGCTGACGGACAGCCGATGCCCACCTTGATCAGTCCTCTGGCCGGCAAGCCGGCGCCGCGTTCGCTGCTCGTCGACGTGCCCCGGCTCGTCACGACCTACTACACCGGGGTGCCCGATCCGGCAGTGCCGGCGCAGCGGGTGGCCTTCGGCACGTCCGGCCATCGCGGCTCATCGTTCAATTGCTCGTTCAACGAATGGCATGTGCTGGCGATCACGCAAGCCATCTGCGAGTACCGCCAGGGCCGGCACATCACCGGCCCGCTGTTCATGGGCATCGACACCCACGCGCTGTCGCAGCCGGCCTGCGCC
>JBBQYL010000308.1:0-5016 GCA_038208735.1 Burkholderiales bacterium | reverse complement strand
GATTACGGCCACCACCCGGTCGAGATGGCGGCGACGCGGGCGGCGGCGCGCGGCGCCTTCCCGGGACGGCGCATCGTCCTGGCGTTCCAGCCGCACCGCTACACCCGGACCCGCGACTGCTTCGAGGACTTCGTCAAGGTGATGGGCCAGGCCGATTCGATCCTGCTGACCGAGGTGTATTCGGCCGGCGAGGCGCCCATCGTGGCGGCCGACGGCCGTTCCCTGGCGCGCGCGCTGCGCGTTGCCGGCAAGGTCGACCCCGTGTTCGTCGACGACGTGGGCGACCTGGCCGCGGCCATCGTCGACCACGCGCGCTCTGGCGACGTGGTGATCTCGATGGGCGCGGGCTCGATCGCCGCCGTCCCGCAACGCGTGGCCGACATGAAGACAGGAGCTGCGCAATGAACTTCATCTCGATGACCCCCGGCGAGGCGCGCAAGCTCGGCAAGGTGGCCGTGCTGATGGGTGGCACGTCGGCCGAGCGCCAGATCTCGCTGCTCTCGGGCGCCGGCGTGCTGTCCGCGCTCAAGTCCCAGGGCTTCGATGCGCACGCGTTCGACCCGGCCGAGCGTCCGCTCGACGACCTCAAGCGCGAAGGCTTCGCGCGCTGCTTCATCGCGCTGCATGGCCGCCATGGCGAGGACGGCTGCATCCAGGGCGCGCTCGAGCTGATGGGCATCCCGTACACGGGGCCGGGCCCCATGGCATCCGCCATCTCGATGGACAAGGTGATGACCAAGCGCGTGTGGCGCGCCGAGGTGCTGCCCACGCCGCGCGGCCGCGTGCTGAGCCGCGAGGAGCAGGTCGACAAGTACATCTCCAAGGTGCCCGACGAGCTGGGGCTGCCGTTGATCGTCAAGCCGCCGCACGAGGGCTCTTCGGTGGGCGTCACCAAGGTCAAGGGCTGGTCGCAGATGACCGCCGCCGTCGAACTGGCCGCGGGCTACGACGTGGACGTGCTGTGCGAGGAGTTCATCGACGGCGACGAGGTGACCGTGGCCGTGGTGGGCGAGGGCATGGACACGATGGCGCTGCCGGTGGTGCGCATCGTGGCGCCGGACGGCCAGTACGACCTGCAGAACAAGTACTTCACCGACGTCGTGAAGTACCACTGCCCCAGCGGCCTGCCCGATGCCGAGGAGAAGGCCGTGCAACGCCTGGCCGTGGCCGCCTACCGCGCGCTCGGCTGCCGCGGCTGGAGCCGGGCCGACCTCATCATCCGCCACTCGGATCGCAAGCCCTACCTGATCGAGATGAATACCTCGCCCGGCATGACCACGCATTCTCTGGTGCCGATGGCCGCGCGCGCCGTGGGCCTGTCGTACGAGGCGCTGTGCGCGCACCTGCTGGCCACCGCGGCGCTGGACCCGCAAGGCAAGGGCGGCAAGGCCGCCAGGAACGAGCAACCGGGCCTCTGATGCTGCTGCGCCAACCCACCACCCCCCACGACGCGCCCGCCGACGCGCTGCCGGTGGACGTGCGCCTGATGAACGCGATCGCCGCCGCAGTGTTCGCGCTCGCGCTGGTCACGCTGGTGGCGGTGGGCCTCGCGTGGGCGTCGCGCCGCCCGCAGTTCCAGTTCGGCGACGTGCGGCTGGAGGGCGACCTGCAACGCAACAGCGTGACCACGGTGCGCGCCAACGCGATGCCGCACCTGGCGGGCAACTTCTTCACGATGGACCTGGGCAAGACCCGCACGGCATTCGAGCAGGTGCCCTGGGTTCGCCACGCCGTGGTGCGCCGGGTGTGGCCCAACCGGCTGGTGGTGTCGCTTGAGGAGCACCAGCCGGTCGCGCTGTGGGAGGGCGACGAGAGCAGCGACAAGATGGTCAACAGCCACGGCGAGGTATTCGAGGCCAACGTGGGCGACGTCGAGGACGACAGCCTGCCGCAGTTCGCCGGCCCGGACGGCACGTCGGCGCAGGTGCTGGGGATGTACCGCCGGCTGCAGCCGCTGTTCTCGGGCATGGACGCCGAGCCGACGGCGCTGCGCCTGTCGGGCCGTGGCAGCTGGAAGGTGGACCTGGACGACGGCGCCACGGTCGAACTCGGCCGCGGCACGCAGGACGAGGTGGTGGAACGCACGACGCGCTTCATCCGCACGTTGCCGCAGGTGCTTGGAAAGTTCCACACGACGTTGGAGAACGCCGACCTCCGCCATGCGGAAGGCTATGCAGTCAAGTTGAAAGGGTTGTCGGTGAACGCTGACGCGAAGCAGCCGCAACAACCTTCTAGCAAGCAATAGGGAACGGACAGCAATGGCCAAGGAATACAAGGATCTCGTCGTCGGACTGGACATCGGCACCGCCAAGGTGATGGCCGTCGTCGCCGAGATACTGCCCGGCGGCGAACTGCGGCTCGCCGGGCTGGGCGTCGCGCCCACGCACGGCCTCAAGCGCGGCGTGGTGGTCAACATCGACGCCACGGTGCAGTCCATCCAGCAGGCCTTGAAGGAGGCCGAGATGATGGCCGACTGCAAGATCTCGCGCGTCTACACGGGCATCACGGGCAGCCACATCCGCGGCCAGAACTCCACGGGCATGGTGATCGTGCGCGACAACCGCGAGGTGACGCCCACCGACATGGCGCGCGTGGTGGAGACCGCCAAGGCGATCAACATCCCCAACGACCAGCGCGTGCTGCTGGTCGAGCCGCAGGAGTTCGTGATCGACGGCCACGAGGTGAAGGAGCCGATCGGCATGAGCGGCAGCCGGCTCGAGGTGCGCGTGCACATCGTCACCGGCGCGCAGAGCGCAGCCGAGAACATCGTCAAGTGCGTGCGCCGCTGCGGCCTCGAGGTCGACCAGCTCGTGCTGAACCCGAGCGCGTCGAGCCAGGCCGTGCTGACGCAGGACGAGATGGACCTGGGCGTGGCCCTGGTGGACATCGGCGCGGGCACCACCGACGTGGCGATCTTCACCGGCGGCTCGGTGCGCCACACCGCCGTGATCCCGATCGCCGGCGACCTGATCACCAGCGACATCGCGATGGCGCTGCGCACGCCCACGAAGGACGCCGAGGAGATCAAGGTGGAGTACGGCGTGGCCAAGCAACTGCTGGCCGACGCCACCGAGCAGGTGGAGGTGCCGGGCCTCGGCGATCGTCCGCCGCGCATGCTGTCGCGCCAGGCGTTGGCCGGCGTGATCGAGCCGCGCGTCGAGGAGATCTTCTCGCTGGTGCACCAGGTGATCCGCGAGTCGGGCTGCGAGGAGCTGCTGTCCTCGGGCATCGTGCTCACCGGCGGCACCGCGGTGATGCCGGGCATGGTGGAGCTGGGCGAGGACATCTTCCTCAAGCCCGTCCGCAAGGGACTGCCCACCTATTCGGGCCCGCTGTTCGACATGGTTGCCAACCCGCGCTCGGCGACGGTGATGGGACTGCTCGAGGAAGCGCGCGTGGCGCACAGCCGGGGCCACAAGGCCGCGGCGCAGGCCGGTTCGATGCAGACCTTCTTCGGCAAGGCGCGCGACTGGTTCATGGGGAATTTCTGAGATGACGAAGACGACAAGAGGCGTCATTCCTATAAGACGCGGCGCGCACGACGCGATCGAGTCGCAGGCCCCTTCGGGGCACGGTGAACGGGATACGGGGTACGGGGTTTTGGCACGGCAACTGCAACAGCATTCAGGAGAGAACAATCATGGCAATCGAAATGATCGAACCGTTTGATCAAGGCACGCAGATCAAGGTGATCGGCGTCGGTGGTGGTGGCGGAAACGCCGTCGAGCACATGCTCAGCGAAGGCGTCCAGGGCGTCGAGTTCGTCTGCGCGAACACCGACGCGCAGGCACTGAACCGCTCGGGAGCGACCCAGATCATCCAGCTGGGTGCCAAGGGCCTGGGCGCCGGCGGCAAGCCGGAAGTGGGCCGTGCCGCGGCCGAAGAGGCGGTCGAGGAGATCAAGGCGGCCATCGCCGGCTCCAACATGCTGTTCATCACCGCGGGCATGGGCGGCGGCACGGGCACCGGCGCCGCACCCGTGATCGCGCGCGTGGCCAAGGAGATGGGCATCCTCACGGTGGGCGTGGTCACCAATCCGTTCGAGTTCGAAGGCAACCGCCGCATGAAGTCGGCCGACGCCGGCGTGGCCGAGCTCGAGGCCAACGTCGACTCGCTGATCGTGGTGCTCAACGAGAAGCTGCTGGAAGTGCTGGGCGACGACGTCACGCAGGACCAGGCCTTCGCGTACGCCAACGACGTGCTGAAGAACGCCGTGGGCGGCATCTCGGACATCATCCACATTCCGGGCCTGGTCAACGTCGACTTCGAAGACGTCAAGACGGTGATGAGCGAACCTGGCAAGGCGATGATGGGCACCGCCATCGCCACCGGTCCGGATCGCGCCACGAAGGCGGCCGATGCGGCCGTGGCCTGCCCGCTGCTGGAAGGCATCGACCTGTCGGGCGCCAAGGGCGTGCTGGTGCTGATCGCCGCGTCGCGTTCCACGTTCAAGCTGTCGGAAAGCAAGCTGGCGATGAACACCATCCGGCGCTACGCCGCCGAAGAAGCGCACGTCATCTTCGGCACGGCCTACGACGAAAGCCTGGGCGACCAGCTGCGCGTCACGGTGATCGCCACCGGCCTGTCGCAGTCGCGCCGCGCCCAGGCACCGCTGACGGTGATCCAGACCACGCAGACGCTGCGCACCGGCACCGACAACCTGCCGATCATGAACACGCAGATGCCGCAGACGATGGTCAACGCGCCGATGATGGGCACGGCGCACGCGCAAGGCGGCATGCCGTCCTCGCCGACGATGCCGACCAACCCGGACTACGGCCACCTGGGCACGCCCAGCGTCTGGCGCCATCGCCAGCACGCCGCGGCCAAGGTCGAGGCGCTGAGCTCGCACGGCATGGACGAAATCGAGATCCCGGCGTTCCTGCGCAAGCAGGCTGATTGAAGCGAGGAAGCCGGTCATCCTGCGACTGCGCTTCGCTCCGCGCAGGATGACGGGGTTTCGGCATGTCCGGAAAAGACGCTGACGAGGCGCATTCGGACCAGCATATTCATCTC
>JBBQYL010000307.1:0-5036 GCA_038208735.1 Burkholderiales bacterium | reverse complement strand
CAAGGCTGGCCTCCGGCGCGGGTATGCGGGTAGTCTTTCGTTTCGGCCGTGCGGCGGTCGTAGGACACCGCGTAGGCCGCCGACCGGGCCGCCGGGAAGGGATCGTCCGATGTGGCGATGCCGGAGGGCAGCACGGTGGGGTCGAAGTTGAGGTCACGGCACGGGCCGTCCACCTCCGGCTCGACGCGGCTGACCACCAGCGTGCCGGCCTCGACATGGCGGCGGTCGTCCGGCCAGGCCTGGCTCGGGTCGGCGGTGGAATCGCCGGGGTTGGCGAGGGTCACCACCAGCGACCATTTCTGCGGCGCCTTGCCCACCCGCGCCGCGATGTCCTGGCCCAGGAAGTCGGCATCGCGCGTCTTCAGGTCGGCCGCCGCGATGCCGACGGGCGCCGTCGCGGGCACCAGCGACCAGCGCACCGCCTGCCGTTGCCCCTGGGCGTTGGTGAAGATGAAGCTGTCCAGGCTGTTGAAGCGGTCCTCGGTCCACGACTCCGTGAAGGGCGCGCTGCCGGCCCACCCGCCGAAGGCGCGAAGGGCAGGGTGCGACGCCGCGTAGGCCTTCATCGCGCCGGGATCGTCCTTCTTGCCGGAGGCCACCTGCAGGTCGTAGAAGTCCTGCACCGTGGCGGCCGGGAAGAAGGGCGCGTTGATCATGGCGCTGCGCCATTCCTGGCGGCCGGGCGTGCGCACGCTCAGGCCCAGCCCGCGCACGCGACCGGTGGCGTCGGCCATCGACGGATCGGGACCGGCCAGGTTGAACCGGCCGGTGACGGGGTAGCTGCCCGGCGCGAACATCTGCGCCTCGGAGAGCGCGCTGGCCGCGCCGGTCGATTCGAAGGTGCCGGTGAAGCAGACGCCCTTGGCGTGATTGCGCCGGTGGCCCAGCGCCGGCCCGCTGGCCGAAGCCAGCGTGTCCACCACTTTGGCCGGCGTGAGGCGGTCGGGCGTGAGCCAGCCGGCGGTGCCGGCGAACGCCGCGGCGACCACGCCGACCACGGCGGCGATGCCCACGAGCCGGAGCGCCGGTCCTCCACGGGACGACGGTTGGCGGTCAATCATCGAATCGAACTCCCCGATCGGTACAGGAACATGCCTGCGAGCCTGCAACGCCTGGGCGCAGGCATCCGCACTCAAGGGCAACAACCGCGCCCGGGGCACGCAAGAACGCCCGCCGTCTTCCTTTCAGCGCCAGCATCCGCGGCCGTGCGGTGCCGGCCCCAGCGGCCGGGCAATCCGGTCGATTCCCGGGGCCTGAACGTCAAAAAAATATCAGTAGGGTGCCGGAAACGTAGTGGCAGGGGCGGACGGCCCTGGTCTACATTCTGGACACCCCACGCGGTTTGGAAGACGTGGACGACCGAAAGACGAGACAACCGCACGACCGGGCTTCACCGCCGCTGTCGCGCAGGAGAAGGCCAATGAAACCGGATCTGGAGTTGGTGCAGATAGGGCGCGCGGAATCGTTCAAGGCCTGGGAGCACGGCTTTCCATTCCGCACGGCGCGGTGGCATTTCCACCCGGAGTACGAACTCCACCATGTGGTCTCTACGTCCGGGCGCTACTTCGTCGGCGACTTCATCGGCAACTTCGCGCCCGGCAACCTCGTGCTGACCGGACCCAACCTCCCGCACAACTGGGTCAGCCACGTGGCCCCCGGCACGGACGTGCCGCTGCGCGGACGGGTGCTCCAGTTCTCCGAGCAGTTCATCCGTGACGCCACCCGCCTGCTTCCGGAGCTGGCGTCGTTCGCGACGGTGCTCGAGCTCAGCCGGCGAGGCGCCATCTTCACGGCCGAGACGGGCGCCCGGGTCGGCCCGTTGTTCGCCGAGTTGATCGTGGCAGCCGACGCGCGCCGCATCGAGCTGTTCATGGCCATCGTCGGCGCGCTGAGCCGGGCCCAGGGCGTGCAGCCGCTCACGAGCGCGGCCTACCACCCCGATCCTTCGGGCTTCCTCGCCACGGGCATCAACGAGGCGCTGGCGTTCATCGGCCGCAACCTGACGCAGCCGTTCAACGAGACCGACCTGGCCGCCATCTCGCGACTCAGTCCCAGCGGGTTCTCGCGCAGCTTCCGGCGCCACACGGGCATGTCGCTGAGCCAGTACGTGAACCGGCTGCGCATCAACCTCGCCAGCCAGACGCTGATGAACGAGGCCTCGACGTCGATCACCGACATCTGCTTCGCCTCCGGCTTCACGAACCTCTCCAATTTCAATCGGCAGTTCCTGCGCCAGAAGGGGATGTCCCCCTCGCGCTTCCGCAGCCTTCTCGCGGAGAACGCGGGCGGGGACGACGAGGCCGCCGACGACGCCGAAGAGCGCTCTCGCGATTCGACTTCCCGATCGGCCGGGCCGCCGCGCCGCGAAGCAGCGCGGCTCGCCGCCACCGCACCGTAGCGGCCGATCGACGCGGCGCGTCGACCCCAGAACCATCCAGGATCCTCGCCGTCGGAATGCGAGGCGTCCGGGCGGAGCGCACCCCCTGCGCCGTATTTCAACGAAAACCGGAGACAGACAAATGAACAGACAAGCCTTTTCCATGACCGCCCTCGCTGCGGGGCTGAGCCTGCTGGGGGCCTTGCCCGCGATGGCCGCGCCCTCGGGAACCGTGGCGTTCCTCATGCCCGACCAGGCCTCGACGCGCTACGAACAGCATGACTTTCCCGGCTTCAAGGCCGAGATGAGCAAGCTGTGCCCGGACTGCAAGGTGCTCTACCAGAACGCCAATGGCGACGTGTCGCAGCAGCAGCAGCAGTTCAACGCCGTCATCGCGCAGGGCGCGAAGGTGGTGGTGCTGGACCCGGTCGACTCCACGGCCGCGGCGTCGCTCGTGCACATGGCACAGAGCCAGGGCGTGAAGGTCATCGCCTACGACCGTCCGGTGCCGTCGACGCCCGTCGACTACTACGTGTCGTTCGACAACGAGGGCATCGGCAAGGCGATCGCGCTGTCGCTGGTGCAGCACCTGAAGGAGATGGGCGTGCCAACCAACAAGGGCGGCGTGCTCGAGGTCAACGGATCGCCCACCGATGCCGCGGCCGGCCTGATCAGGAACGGCATCCACGCCGGCCTTCAGGGCAGCGGCTACAAGACGCTGGCCGAGTTCGACACGCCCGAATGGGCCCCGCCGAAGGCACAGCAATGGGTGAGCGGCCAGATCACCCGCTTCGGCACGCAGATCGTCGGCGTGGTGGCGGCCAACGACGGCACCGGCGGCGGTGCGGTGGCGGCCTTCAAGGCCGCCGGCGTGACGCCGGTGCCGCCCGTCAGCGGCAACGACGCGACCATCGCCGCGCTGCAGCTGATCATCGCCGGCGACCAGTACAACACGATCTCGAAGCCCAGCGAGATCGTGGCCGGGGCCGCCGCCAGGGTGGCCGTCGGCTTCCTCAACGGGCAGGCCCCGAAAGGCGAGACCATGCTCTACAAGTCGCCGTCGCAGTTGTTCACGCCGGCCGTGGTCACCGCGAAGAACCTGAAGGCCGAGATCATCGACAAGGGCATCACCAGCCCCAAGGAACTGTGCACCGGGCGCTATGCGGACGGCTGCAAGCGGCTGGGCATCGGGGGCTGAATGAACGACAACCCCTTGTCCCGGCGCCCCCGGGGCGAACTCGTCCTCAGCCTGCGGGGCGTCTCGAAGAACTTCGGGGCCGTCTCGGCGCTGACCGACATCGAGCTCGACGTCCACGCCGGCGAGGTCGTGGCCCTCGTCGGCGACAACGGCGCCGGCAAGTCGACGCTGGTGAAGGTGCTCGCCGGCGCGCACCCGCCCAGCAGCGGCACCATCCATTTCGGCGGCCGGCCCATCACGCTGTCGGGGCCGTCGGCGGCGCTCGACCTGGGCATCGCCACGGTGTTCCAGGACCTCGCGCTGTGCGAGAACCTCGACGTCGTGGCCAACATCTTCCTGGGGCGCGAGCTGGGGCCGGCGTGCCTCGACGAGGTGGCCATGGAGGTGCGCGCGTGGACGCTGCTCAACGAGCTGTCGGCGCGCATTCCCGACGTGCGCGACGTCGTCGCGTCGTTGTCGGGCGGCCAGCGCCAGACCGTGGCGATCGCGCGGTCGCTGTTGCTCGACCCGAAGCTGATCATGCTGGACGAGCCCACCGCGGCGCTGGGCGTGGCCCAGACCGCCGAGGTGCTGAACCTGATCGAGCGGGTGCGCGACCGCGGGCACGCGGTGATCATGATCAGCCACAACATGGAGGACGTCCGCGCCGTGGCCGACCGCATCGTGGTGCTGCGCCTCGGGCGCAACAACGGCGTGTTCTATCCGGATTCATCGAACCAGGAACTCGTGGCCGCGATCACCGGCGCCACCGAGAACGCCGTGTCGCGCCGCGCCGGCCGCCGCCAGACCGAACAGGTCGCCGAGCACAGGGCACCGTCATGAACCAGGACACCACCGCATCCGTTCCGTCGCCCGCGCTGCTCGATCGCAGCGACAGCCGGGTGAAGCACGCCACGGACGTCGCCAGCACGCTCTCCGCCTTCTTCGACCGGATCAAGTCGGGCGACCTCGGCTCGCTGCCGGTGGTGGTCGGCCTGATCATCATCTGGACGGTCTTCACCAGCCTGAACCCGGTCTTCCTGTCGGCCAACAACCTGGTCAACCTGCTGTTCGACTGCGCGACCGTCGGCGTGATCTCGCTGGGGATCGTCAGCGTGCTCATGGTGGGCGAGATCGACCTGTCCGTCGGCTCGATGAGCGGCTTCGCGTCGGCCCTCGTCGGCACGCTGTGGGTGAACCAGGGCTGGCCCCTGCTGCCGGCCATCGCCGCGGCGCTGGCGATCGGCTGCGCCATCGGCGCGCTCTATGCGTTGCTGTTCAACCGGCTGGGCATGCCCAGCTTCGTAGCCACCCTCGCCGGACTGCTGGCCATCCTCGGGCTGCAGTTGTACGTGCTGGGCACCAGCGGCTCGATCAACCTGCCCTACGGCTCGGCGATGGTGGATTTCGGGCAGATGATGGTGATACCGGCCCCCGTATCGCATGCGCTGGCCCTCGCGCCCGGCCTGGTGATCCTGCTGG
>JBBQYL010000306.1:0-5103 GCA_038208735.1 Burkholderiales bacterium | reverse complement strand
AGAGAGTTTCATATTGTGATATTTCGCTGCGGCGCAGCATGTGCTTTCGGGCCCCGTCGTCCCTCGATAATGCCCGGATGGAACCCGCCACCGAGTCCGGCTCGACCCCGTCACCGTCATGGACGCAGCGCGTCTTCGGCCGCTGGTGGCGCCGCCAGTCGCCCTCGCGCCAGGATCGCTTCGCCACCCTGGGCCCGCTGGTGTCCGTGCTGTTGTTCCTGGCGGCCATCGTGGCCGCCTTCTGGACGCTGCGCAACGAGGAGATCGAGCGCGCCACCGACGCGGTGCGGCGCGACACCGAGGTGGCGCAGCAGCAGATCCGCTCGCGCCTGAGCGAAGACCAGGAGCTGATGGTGCGCCTGACGCGCGACATCCTGGCGCACGACGTCGACACCGACACCTTCTTCACGCAGACCGCCAGCTTCGCCCCGGCTCGGCCCGAGCTGACGCAGGTGATCTGGCTGAGCGCCGACCGCACGCCGCGCGCCACGTTCCTCGGCTCGATCTTTCGCGGCGCCGCCAGCCTGCGCAACAGCGCGGAGGATCCGTCGCTGCCGCACCTGGGCGCCAACACCGCATCCGAGGCGGCGTTCACCGCGGCGCGCAACACGCACGTGCCGCAGTTCTCGAAGCCGTTCATCGACGTGGACGGCACCGCGGTGTTCCAGGTGCAGATCCCGCTGCTGTCGCACACCGCCTTCGTGGGCACGCTGGTGGCCGAGTACTCCATCGAGGCGCTGCTGCGCCACGCGGTGCCCGAGGAGGTGACCAAGCGGCGCGCCATCGAGGTGCTCGACGAGCACGAGGAACTGCTGGCCAGCACCATCACTTCGATGCCGGGGCGTCCGTCGGCGGTGCCGTCGATCGCGTTCGAGGCCCCGCTGGCGCCGGCGTCCAACGGACTGATCCTGCGCGGGCTGGGCTACCGCACGTCCACCGGCCTGCTGGCCAACTCGCTGTTCTGGATGGTGCTGGCGCTGTCGGGCCTCACCGTGTGGATGCTGCTGGGCACCTGGCGCCACGTGCGCCGGCGCGCGCAGATCCAGGCCGCGCTGGTGCACGAGACCAACTTCCGGCGCGCGATGGAGAACTCCATGCTCACCGGCATGCGCGCCATGGACATGGAGGGCCGCATCACCTACGTGAACCCGGCCTTCTGCGCGATGACGGGCTTCTCCGACAACGAGCTGGTGGGCCGGCTGCCGCCGTTCCCGCACTGGCCGCACGACCGCATCGAGGAGAACGCGCGCCTGCTGCAACAGGAGCTGCAGGGCCGCAGCCCGGCCGGCGGCATCGAGGTGAAGATCATGCGCAAGGACGGCTCGATCTTCGACGCGCGCATGTACGTGTCGCCGCTGATCGACGCCAGGGGCACGCAGACCGGCTGGATGACCTCGGTCACCAACATCACCGAGGCCAAGCGCGTGCGCGACCAGCTGTCGGCCTCGCACGAGCGCTTCACCACCGTGCTGGAGGGGCTCGACGCGGCCGTGTCGGTGCTGTCGGTGCAGCAGGGCCAGCTGCTGTTCGCCAACCGCTCGTACCGGCTGTGGTTCGGCTCCGACGCCCACATCCACGCGGTGCTGGCCGGCGGCATCGACGCCAGCGTGCCGCCGCCCGACTTGGACACCGAGGACGGCGTCGACGGCTACAGCGGCCTGCCGCAGAACGAGCTCACCGAGGCCGGCACGTCGCCGCGCGAGGTGTTCGTGGAGTCGCTCGACAAGTGGTTCGACGTGCGCGCGCGCTACCTGCAATGGACCGACGGCCGGCTGGCGCAGATGCTCATCGCCACCGACATCACCGCCCGCCTGCGCGCCGAGCAGCTCACGCAGCAGCAGTCCGAGCGCGCCAACTTCACGGCCCGCCTGATCGCGGTGGGCGAGATGGCCTCGTCGGTGGCGCACGAGCTCAACCAGCCGCTCACGGCCATCTCCAACTACTGCAGCGGCATGGTCTCGCGCGTGCGCAACGAGTCCATCGCCACCGAGGACCTGATCGCCGCGCTGCAGAAGACCGCCAAGCAGGCCGAGCGCGCCGGCCACATCATCCACCGCATCCGCAACTTCGTGAAGCGGCGCGAGCCGCAGCGCCAGGTGGCGCAGGCGCGCGAGATGGTGGACGACGCGGTGGAGCTGGCCTCCATCGAGCTGCGCCGCCGCAACGTGGGCATCCAGGTCTACGTGGCGCAGCGCCTGCCGCCGCTGCTGGTCGACCCGATCCTCATCGAGCAGGTGCTGCTGAACCTGCTGAAGAACGCGGCCGAGGCGATCGACGGCGCGCAGCTGCCTTTGCTGCGCCGCCACATCGAGCTGCGGGTGGTGCCGCGCTACACGCCCGACGAGGGCGGCGTGATCGAATTCAGCGTCAACGACAAGGGCCCGGGGCTCAAGGAAGACGTGCTCAACCGGCTCTACGAAGCATTCTTCTCGACAAAAGTGGAAGGAATGGGCATCGGACTGTCGTTGTGCCGCTCCATCATCGAGTCTCACCGGGGGCGGATTCGCGCACAGAACCTCTACAATGGAACGACGGTGGTGGGGTGCAGTTTCGCTTTCACCCTGCCGGTCGAGACAACGCAACGGGTGGATTCCGCGAACGCGCTCAGCACGTTCGAGACCGGAACCGAAGCCGGTGCGAATGACAACGACTCGTGAGCCTGCACGGCGGCCCGAGGGCGCAACAGCATAGTGCGAAGACGGAGCTTTACTGAATGAGCCTGATCCCCAAGAAAGGTACCGTCTACGTCGTCGACGACGACGAGGCGGTTCGCGATTCTCTGCAGTGGTTGCTCGAGGGCAAGGACTACCGCGTCAAGTGCTTCGACTCCGCCGAGTCGTTCCTGTCGCGCTTCGATCCGCGCGAGGTGGCCTGCGTCATCTGCGACATCCGCATGGACGGCATGAACGGCCTCGAACTGCAGGATCGGCTGATCGAGCGCAAGAGCCCGCTGCCCATCGTGTTCGTCACCGGCCACGGCGACGTGCCCATGGCGGTGTCCACCATGAAGAAGGGCGCGATGGACTTCATCGAGAAGCCCTTCAAGGAAGACGACCTGGTGTCGCTGGTGGAGCGCATGCTCGACCAGGCCCGCGCGGCCTTCTCGCACCACCAGGAGCAGGCCAGCCGCGACGCGCTGCTGCAGCGCCTCACCACGCGCGAGGCCCAGGTGCTCGAGCGCATCGTGGCCGGCCGCCTCAACAAGCAGATCGCCGACGACCTGGGCATCAGCATCAAGACGGTGGAGGCGCACCGCGCCAACATCATGGAAAAGCTCAACGCCAACACGGTGGCCGACCTGCTGAAGATCGCGCTCGGCGCGCCTTCCAACAAACAAGCCTGACAGGCACCGCATCACGGGAGGCCGCTGAAATTCAGCGGCCTCTTTTCGTTTCGGCGCCGCACCCCATATTCGATTCGAAGGAACCTCGTCCATGACCGCACAACTGATCGACGGCGTCGCGCTGTCGCGCAAGATCCGCGAAGAAGTCGCCCGGCGTGCCGCCGCCCTCACCGCGCGCGGGCACAAGCCCGGGCTGGCCGTCATCCTGGTGGGCGAGGATCCGGCGTCGGCCACCTACGTCAAGAACAAGGTCAAGGCCTGCGCCGACGCGGGCGTGCACTCGGTGCTCGAGAAGTACGACGCGGCGATGCCCGAGGCCGAGCTGATGGCGCGCCTCGACGCCCTCAACGCCGACCCGGCCATGCACGGCATCCTGGTGCAGATGCCCCTGCCCAGGCACATCGACCCGCAGAAGGTGATCGAGCGCATCTCCACGGCCAAGGACGTGGACGGCTACTCGGTGCAGAGCGCCGGCGACCTGATGGCCGGCCTGCCCGGCTTCCGCCCGTGCACGCCCTACGGCTGCATGAAGCTGATCGAGAGCACCGGCGTGCCCATCAAGGGCAAGCACGCGGTGGTCATCGGCCGCAGCAACACCGTGGGCAAGCCCATGGCGCTGCTGCTGCTGCAGGCCAACGCCACCGTCACCATCTGCCACAGCGCCACCGCAGACATCGGCGCGCACACCCGCCAGGCCGACATCGTGGTGGTGGCCACCGGCCGTCGCGACACGCTGCGCGGCGACATGGTCAAGCCGGGCGCCATCGTGATCGACGTGGGCATCAACCGCAACGAGGAAGACAAGCTGTGCGGCGACGTCGACTTCGCCTCGGTCGCGCCGCTGGCGTCGTTCATCACGCCGGTGCCGGGCGGCGTGGGGCCGATGACGATCACCATGCTGCTCATGAACACCATCGAATCCGCGGAGCGCGTCGCGGGCTGAGCCTGCCCTCACCAAATGACCTCCATGACCAACCCCCTCCTCGTCGGCACCGCCCTTCCCCACTTCGACGACATCCGCCCCGAGGTCGTCACGCCCGCCATGGACGTGCTGCTGGCCGACGCCAATGCGGCGCTGGAGCGCGTGGTGGGCCCCGACGTGCCGCCCGACTTCGACGCGATGTCCTCGGTGTTCACCGTGGCCACCGAGCGGCTGTCGCGCGCCTGGCGCGCGGTGGAGCACCTGACCGGCGTGGCCGACACCCCCGAGCTGCGCGCCGTTCACGCCGAGAACCTGCCGCGCATCACCGAGTTCTTCACGCGCCAGGGCGCCGACGAGCGCCTGTACGCCAAGTACCGGGCGCTCGCCGCCAACGCCGCCGACCTGAGCCCGGTGCGCCGCAAGGCCCTGGCCAACTGGCTGCGCGACTTCAAGCTGGGCGGCGCCGACCTGCGCGGCGCGGCCAAGGCGCGCTACACCGCCATCCAGGAGCGCCTGGCCGAGCTGTCGCGCCAGTTCAGCGAACACGTGCTCGACGCCACCGACGGCTACGCGCTGTACGTGCCCGAGCCCGACCTCGCGGGCGTGCCCGCCGACGCGATCGCGGTGGCGCGCGCGGGCGCGGAGGCCGACGGCCGCGCGGGCATGTGCAAGCTCACGCTGCACTTTCCCAGCTACCTGCCGGTGATGCAGATGGGCCGCAACCGCGCGCTGCGCGAGAAGCTCTACACCGCCTACGTGACCCGGGCCAGCGAGTTCGGCCCGGCCGAGCGCGACAACAGCTCCGTCATCCGCGAGCTGCTGCAGCTGCGCCAAGAAG
>JBBQYL010000305.1:0-5118 GCA_038208735.1 Burkholderiales bacterium | reverse complement strand
TGTCCAGCTTGCGGCCGCTGTCGTCGGCGAAGTCCGACGGCAGCTCGATGCGCAGGTCGGCCTTCTCGGGCAGCACGTCGGAGAACTGCACCGCGGTCACGCCCTCCTCCGACGGACTCGCGTCCACGCTGCCCTTGTTCCGCCCGAAGAAGTACAGGAACTTGTGCAGGCCCGACTCGTGCAGGTCGACCAGCGCGTCGGAGGTCTCGCCGCGGTGCTGTTCGAACTGCGGCTTGTGCTTGCCGTCGGGGCCCACCAGCACCACTTTCTCGGCGATGCGGCGCGGCACGGGCGACGAGAACTCCACGCGCAGCGGCCGCATCGGCAGGCAGTCGGCGCGCGCGTTCACGCGCTCGCAGGTGAAGCTGGCGGTGAAGGCCGGGCGCACCGCGTAGTCGAGCCGGCGGTCGGCCGTGCTGGCCACGCCCGACGCGGTGGCGATGCCCTTGCCCCACACCACCGACACCTTGGACCCGGGCGCGATCGGCCGCGCGCATTGCAGCGTCACGCCGCGCGACTGTTGCGGCACGAGGTTGACCGCCTTCAGGATCGCGTCGCGCGTGGCGCCCGTGATCAACTTGACCGGGATGCGCTCGCCCACGCCCGCCACCTCGCAGTACGCGAAGCGCTGGATGCTGTCGGCCGTGGCCGCGCCATTGAGCAGCAGCGCGAAGACCTGCTCCTCCTCGATCTGGCCGCCCGCCGACGGATAGGCGCGCACGACGGCCGGGCCGCCGGTGGAGAAGTCGAATCTTGCGTTCGCCGCGATGGCGGCGCCCGCCACCGACTTGATGCCGGGATGCGGCGCGACGCTGCAGGTGGTGCCGGGCGGCACGTCCCTGGCGAAGTCGAAGACCCAGGTCTTGTCGTCCACCCAGCGGCCGCTGCCGGCCTGCGCGGCGTCGGGCTTGCAGGCGACGTCCAGCGGCGCGGGGAGGCGCGGGTCGCCGAACTTCACCATCGACTCGCTGAAGGTGGCGCGCACCTGGCGCACCAGGGCGACCTCGCCCATGGGCGACATCGTCTTGAGCGTGGCGTCGGCGTGCGCGAGCGCGGCGAGACCCGCGAAAACGAGGCCGGCGATCAGGGATTTTCGGCGAACGAACGACTGCATGGTTTCTCCTCTGGGAGTGCAGTCTATGTCGGGCCCTGGATGAAAAACGCCTCGTGAGTGAAGTCTCACGAGGCGGAGTTTGGAGTGATCCCCGGAGCAGCTCACGTTCGGGGTCTGGCATCGCCGCCGGGTACGGCGGAGATGCCAGACCCCTTATTTCTTCGTGTAGATCTGGTCGAACACGCCGCCATCGGCGAAATGGGTGGCCTGGGCCTTCGTCCAGCCGCCGAAGGTGTCGTCGATGGAGAACAGCTTCAGCTTGGGAAACTTGCTGGCGTACTTCGCGGCCACGGTCGGGTCGATCGGGCGGTAGAAGTTCTTCGCCTCGATCTCCTGCGCCTCGGGCGTGTACAGGTACTCCAGGTAGGCCTGGGCGACGGCGCGCGTGCCCTTGCGGTCGACGACCTTGTCGACGATGGCCACCGGGGGCTCGGCCAGGATGCTGGTGGGCGGATAGACGATGTCGAACTTGTCGGCGCCGAATTCCTTCAACGACAGGTAGCCCTCGTTCTCCCACGCCAGCAGCACGTCGCCGACGCCGCGTTCGGCGAAGGTCACCGTGGCGCCGCGCGCGCCCGAGTCGAGCACCGGCACGTTCTCGTACACCTTCTTGATGTAGGCACGGGCCGTGGCGTCGGTGGCGCCCGGCTGCTTCAGCGCGTAGCCGTAGGCGGCCAGGTAGGCCCAGCGCGCGCCGCCCGAGGTCTTCGGGTTGGCCACGATCACGCCGACGCCCGGCTTGGTGATGTCGTTCCAGTCGTGGATGCCCTTGGGGTTGCCCTTGCGCACAAGGAACACGATGGTCGACGTGTAGGGCGTGCTGTTGTCCTTGAACTTCTTCTGCCAGTCGGCCGCCAGCAGGCCCTTCTGGGCGATGGCGTCGATGTCGTACGACAGCGCCAGCGTGACGACGTCCGCGTCGAGACCGTCGATCACCGAGCGCGCCTGCTTGCCCGAGCCGCCGTGCGAGGCGTTGATGGTGACGTTGTCGCCGGTCCTGGCCTTCCAGTACTTGGGGAAGGCGGCGTTGATGTCCTGGTACAGCTCGCGCGTCGGGTCGTAGGAGACGTTGAGGATCGTGATGTCCTTGGCGAACGACACGGCGGCGGTGACGGCAAGCGTCGCGGCCAGGAGCGTTCGGGAAAGGAGGCGGGGGGTCGTCATCAGGGAGGTCCTTGGGTTTCGAATCGAGAGGGGTGCAGGCTGAGCACAAGCTGAATGCAATTCTGGGGATCCAGCTCGGCGGCGGCAAAGAACATAAACGTCGTTGCTTAGGCGGCGGACAGCGAAAAGCGGACGACGCCCGGCGCGTCGTGCCCGGCCGCGGGCGTCTCGGCGACCTCGGGTTCGGCCGCATCGCCCTCCGCCGCATCGCCCTCCGCCGCGTCGAACTCGGCCGTGCCGGCGGCGAGCAAGCCGTGGCGCTTGAGCAGCGTGCGCACCATGTTGCGGGTAACTCCCAGCGCCCGGGCCGACGCGTGCGCGCGGGCCGCCGCCCGCCTGCTGGATTGGCAACGCGCGTTGCTGGATTCAGCGCACGCGGCTGCCTCGCATCGCGCTACGCCGTCTTGAGGTTCCGCGCGAAGAACGCCAGCGTGCGCTGCCACGCCAGCGCCGCCGCCTTCGCGTCGAAGCGCGGCGTGGCGTCGTTGTTGAACCCGTGCTCGACGCCCGGGTAGACGAAAGCCTCGTACCTCACATGCGCGGCCCTCAGCGCGGCCTCGTAGGGCGGCCAGGTGGCGTCGACGCGCTCGTCGTTGCCGGCGAAGTGCAGCATCAGCGGAGAGCGGATGCGCGGCACGTCGGCCAGGTCGGGCGCCACGCCGTAGAACGGCACGCCGGCGTTGAGGTCGGGCCATTGCGTGGCCAGGATGTTGACGATGCCGCCGCCGAAGCAGAAGCCCACCGCGCCCACGCGCCCGTTGGTCCCCGCCTGCGTCTTGAGCAACTGCGCCGCGGCGAAGAAGTCGGCCTTGACCTTGGCCTGGTCGAGCTTGCCGAACAGGTCGCGCGCCTTGTCTTCGTCGCCGGGATAGCCACCCAGCGGGAACAGCGCGTCGGGCGCGAAGACCAGGTAGCCCTCCAGCGCCAGCCGGCGCGCGATGTCCTCGATGGGCGGGTTCAGGCCGCGGTTCTCGTGCACCACCAGGATCGCGGGGATGCTGCCGGTCGCCTTCGCCGGCTTGACGAGATAGCCGGCGGCCTTGCCGTAGCCCTGCGGCGAGTCGTAGCCTAGTCGCGACACCACCAGCCGGGGATCGGTCGGCGCCACCTGCTGCGCCTGCGCGAAGTTGGGCGACAGCGCCTCCGGCAGGCCCACCGCCGTCATCCCGCCCACGGCGTACCTGCCGGCGCCATCGAGGAAGCCGCGGCGCGAGACGCCGCCGTGCACGTACTGGTCGAAGAGCTGGAGGACTTCCGGCTGGAAGTCGGCGGCGGTGTGCTTGGGCATGGTCCTGTCTCCGGGAGTGAACGGCTGCACGCCCTTGCCTAAGCGAGCGACCGGTCGAGCAGGAGCATTTTTCGGGCCCGTGCCGTGCGGCTCGTAGAATCGTTCCATGCCCGATCCTGCCCGCCCGCCATCGAGCCGAGCGCTCGCCCATCCGGTGATCGTGTTCGACCTGGACGGCACGCTCAGCGACCCGCTCGAAGGCATCGGGCGCTCGATCAATCATGCGCTCACGCGCTTCGGGTATCCCGAACGTCCGCTCGCCGCGCTGGCCAGCTGCATCGGGCCGCCGCTCGACGAGTCGTTCCCCCTCCTCACCGGCCGCGACGATCCGGCGCACATGCGCGAACTCGTGGCGAGCTATCGGGAGCGTTATGCCGACGTCGGCTACGCGGAGAACGTGGTCTACGAAGGCGTCCCCGCCATGCTCGACACGTTGCGCGACCACGGAGCGGTGCTCGGCGTCTGCACATCGAAGCTGCCGGTCTTCGCCGAGCGCATCCTCACCCATTTCGGGCTGCGCGACCGCTTCTCGTTCGTGAGCAGCGGCGACATCGGCGTGCACAAATGGCAGCAGCTCGCGGCGTTGCGCGCGCAGGCGCTCGTGGACGACGATGCGGTGATGGTGGGAGACCGCGCGATCGACGTCGACGCCGCGCATCGCAACGCGCTTCACGCGTGTGGCGTGCGCTGGGGGTTCGGGTCGTTGGAGGAGCTGGCGGCGGCGCGCCCGAGATATCTCTGCGAGGCGCCTGGTGACATCGTGGCCCTGCTGAGCCGCCAGGGAGGTCTCGCGGGATGAGAGTTCCCTTTCTTCGCGCGACCCTGGTGGCGCTGGCGTTCCTGGCGAGTGCCGCGGCCAACGGAGCCGAGATCGTGCTCGAGCAGTCCGCCGTCCAGAAGCTGGTCGTCGAGTCGCTGTTCAGGGACCACGGTCGCTACTGGCTGCAGAAAGGCGCCTGCAGCGCTTTTCTCGACAATCCGACGGTAACGTTGTCCGGGGGGCGCGTGGTCATCCGCTCGCACCTGAGCGCCCGCGTGGGGATGGACTTCGGCAACAGCTGCGCGGGGGTCGACCTGGCGTCCTGGGCCACCGTATCGGGCGAGCCCAGCGCGCAGGGAACGGCCGTCCGCCTGACCAACATCCGCGTCGAGGACGTCGGCGACGCGAACACCCGCATCGTGCTGGATTCCGGCCTGGCGCCGACGCTGCCGGGCGCGCTCGAACTGGATGTTCTGAAGGCCGTCCGGTCGATGCTGCAAGGCGCCGGCGGCCAGCTTCAGGTGGACGTGCAGGCGCTGACGATCACGTCCGTGCGCGTGGCCGACAACAAGCTCTCCGTCGTGTTCGACTTCAAGGTCGTGGGCCGCTGAGGCTCACCGGCCGCGCTTGGCGGACAGCTTGCGCGCGACGTGGACGAGATCGGTCGTCGGGTCGGCCTTGCAGAGCGCCAGGATCCTCGGCTGCAGTTCGTCGTAGGACGGCACGGCCACGTCGGAGCTGCCGTCGAACGCGGACGCGACCGATGCGATGCCCGACAGGTAGCCCTGGGCC
>JBBQYL010000304.1:0-5135 GCA_038208735.1 Burkholderiales bacterium | reverse complement strand
CCGCAACCCGAAGTGCACATCCGCGGCGACCAAGGCGCCCGGTACGAGTCCATCGGTCGTGTGGTCTACGCTTGCCAGCGCGCGGGTATCGCGAAGGTCGGTTTCATCATCGAACCCCCGCCGAACCAATAAGGAGCCACGAACATGGCAATGAGCGGAGCCTCCAATGAAGGCGACGTGATGGTCGACATCAACACCACGCCGCTGATCGACGTGATGTTGGTGCTGCTGATCATGCTGATCATCACGATCCCCATCCAGACGCACGCGGTGAAGCTGAACATGCCGATCCCGTCCGACGCGCCGGTGGTCACGCCCCCGGTCGTGGTCGAGATCGTGGTCGACTTCGACGGCCAGATCGGCTGGAACAACGAGGTGATCAAGGATCGCGCCGATCTGGAAACGCACCTGTATCGCCTGACGCAGTTGCCCGATCAGCCCGAAGTTCACCTGCTGCCGAACAAGCTGGCCCCGTACAAGTACGTGGCCGAGGTGATGGCCGAGGCGCAGCGCCTGGGCGTCACCAAGATCGGCATCGTCGGGAACGAACAGTTCACGCGCTGATCCAACGTCGTACCTCCCCCCCGGAAGGCGCACTGCTCGCAGTGCGCCTTCTCCAATTCAGAGTGTCCACTTACAGGTTCGTACAACCCATGAAGACCACCCGCCTCCTGGCCGCCCTGCTGCTGGCCGCCGGCCTGTCGCAAGCGCCTGCCGCCTTCGCCGTGTCCGCCGCCGTGGCCAAGCCGCTCAAGGAAGCCAGCGACCTCGTGCGTGCCGGCAAGGGCAAGGAAGCCATCGCCAAGCTCCAGGGCGTCTCCGGCTCGGGCCCCGACGACACGTACATGCTCGCGCGCATTCGCGGTGCCGCCTACCAGCGCATGGGCGACAACGGCGCGGCCATCCAGCAACTCGAGGCGGCCTTCGCCACCGGCAAGGTGCCGGGCAACGAAGCCGGCCCGCTGGCCGAGACCATCGCGGGGGTGTACGCCCAACAGCACAACAACGCCAAGGCCATGCAGTGGGTGGACAAGGCGAAGGCGTCGGGCGACAACAGCAGCACGCTGCGCCAGATCCAGGACTACGTCCAGGGCTCCAGCGGCGACTACGGCCAGGTGGCGCGCGACAACGCCGCCAAGATCCAGGCCGCCGAATCCGCCGGCCGCCGCCCCGATGAAGACGACCTGCTGCGCCTGGCCGACGCCTACCGCCACACCGGCAACAAGGCCGGCGACATGACGGTCAAGGAAAAGCTGGTCACGTACTACCCGTCCAACAAGCAGTACACGGGCATCTACCTGTCCGACCTGCCGGGCAAGTCGGGCTTCTCGTCGCGTTTCTCGCTCGACCTGCTGCGCCTGCGCCTGGCATCGGGCAACCTCACCGCCGCCGCCGACTTCATGGAGATGGCCCAGTTGCTGCTGCAGGCCCAGCTGCCCGCCGAAGCCAAGGCCGTCGTCGACAAGGGCTACGCCGCCGGCGTGCTCGGCACCGGCGCCGAGGCCGCGCGCCAGCAGCGCCTGCGCGACCTGGTCAACAAGACCGCCACCGAGTCCGCCGCCTCGCTGTCCAAGCGCACGGCCGATGCCAAGACCAGCAAGACCGGCGACGACCTGGTGGCCATCGGCGCCGAAGTCGTGTCCATGGGCAAGGTCGACGAAGGCATCGCCCTGATCCAGGAAGGCATCGCCAAGGACAGCCTCAAGCGTCCGGAAGACGCCAAGCTTCGGCTGGGCGTGGCCATGCTGCAGTCGGGCAAGGGCAAGGCCGCCGGCGTCAAGCAACTGCGCACCGTGCAGGGCACCGACGGCGCTCCCGAAGTGG
This sequence comes from Burkholderiales bacterium, assembly GCA_038208735.1. GTDB lineage: Bacteria > Pseudomonadota > Gammaproteobacteria > Burkholderiales > Burkholderiaceae_C > Scleromatobacter. The sequence continues at coordinate 3,311 of JBBQYL010000304.1, read as the reverse complement.
CGCGCCTGTACATCGCCCTCGGCGCAGCCTCCTGAGGCTCGGAGGACGTCGGTGTCCTCCGCGCTGCCGACGTTCCTCGAACCGCTGGGCGATGGCCTCTGGGCCATCGACACCGGCTTCCATCGCGACCGCTTCGATGCCGCCTACCTGGTGGCGGAGGGCGGTCGCGCCGCATTCATCGACACCGGCACCGCGTTCGCCGTGCCGCGGCTGCTGGCCGCGCTCGACGTGCTGGGCCTGCCGCGCGGCGCGGTCGACTGGGTCATCGCCACCCACGTGCACCTCGACCACGCCGGCGGCGTCGGCCAGCTGATGCGGGCGCTGCCCGACGCGCGCCTGGTGGTGCATCCGCGCGGCGCGCGCCACATGATCGACCCCACGGCCCTGTGGCAGGGCGCGCTGGGCGTGTACGGCGCCGCGCAGATGGCGCGCGCGTATGGCGAACTGCTGCCGGTGGACGCGCAGCGCGTGCAGTCCACCGCGGATGGCGAGACGCTGCACCTGGCCGGCCGGCCGCTCGTGTTCGCGCACACGCCGGGCCACGCGCTGCACCACCACTGCCTCTGGGACGCGCGCAGCGGCGGCTGGTTCACCGGCGACAACTTCGGCATGGCCTATCCCGAGTTCAACGTCGACGGCCGCGCGTTCATCTTTCCCACCACCACGCCGGTGCAGTTCGATCCGCAGGCCATGCACGCGTCCATCGATCGCCTGATGGCCGCGTCGCCGCGGCAGATGTTCCTGACCCACTACAGCCGGATCACCGGCGTCGACGACTGCGCGGCGCGCCTGCGCGCCATGCTCGACGCCACCGTGGCGGTGGCGCTGGAGCAGCGCGATTCGCCCGACCGCCTCGCCGCGATCACCGCGGGCCTGATGCGGCTGTACGGCGACGGCGCGCGCGCCTTCGGCGTCGCCCTGCCCGACGCGCGCATCGACGAGCTGCTGCAAGACGACGCGGCCCTGAACGCCGCCGGCCTCATCGCGTGGCTGGACCGCCCGAAGCGGCAGGCCGCGGCGTCCTGAACGTCGCCCGGGTGCCGCCGACTCGACTTGCGCGGGCCGTATAGTGACAGGCACCGCGACGCCCACGGGCGCGCACTTCCCTTCCGCCCGTTTCCAGAGAGCTTCCATGAGCAGCAGCATTTCCTTCGGCCTGGAAGGCCGCGTCGTCGTGATCACCGGGGCCTCCAACGGCATCGGCGCCGCCTGCGCCCGCCGGCTCGCGCGTGACGGGGCGCGCGTGGCGCTGTGGGACGTCGCCGAAGGCCCCGGCATCGAGCTGGCCGTCGAGCTTCGCAAGGCCGGCCAGGACGCCTGCTTCATCCGTTGCGACGTCTCGTCCAAGGCCTCCGTCACCGCCGCCACCGCGCAGACGATCAGCGAGTTCGGGCGCATCGACGGCCTGGTGAACAACGCCGGCATCTTCCGCGCCGCCGAATTCCTCGACGTCACCGAGGAAGACTGGGACGCGGTGATCAACGTCAACCTGAAGGGCTCGTTCCTGGTGGGCCAGGCCGTCGCACGGCACATGGTGACGCACAAGCGCGGCGCCATCGTCAACATGTCGTCGGTCAACGGCCTGATGGCCATCGCCACCATCGCCAGCTACAACGCCAGCAAGGGCGGCATCAACCAGCTGACGCGCGCGATGGCGCTCAGCCTGGTGGACCACGGCGTGCGCGTGAACGCGGTCGCGCCGGGCACGATCGCCACCGACCTGGCCCGCGACGCCGTGCTCACCAGCGACGCCGCGCGCCAGCGCATCCTCGGACGCACGCCCATGAAGCGCCTGGGCGAGCCCGAGGAGATCGCCGACGTCGTGGGCTTCCTGCTCAGCGACGCGTCCAGCTACGTCACCGGCGAGGTGGTGTACGCCGACGGCGGACGCCTCGCCCTCAACTACACCGTCCCCGCCTGACAGGAGTCGCGATGTACCAGCCGGCCCACTTCGTCGAACAGGATCCCGAGGCGCTGCTTGCGCTGATGCAGTCGGCGCCGCTGGCCACGCTGGTGCGCGGCGGCGCCGAGCTCGCCGCCGACATCCTGCCGCTGGAGGTGGCGCGCGTGGGCGACGGCTGGCGCCTCACCGGCCACGTTGCGCGCGCCAACCCGCTCTGGCGCGAGGCCGACGGGCAGCCGGTGCTGGTGGTGTTCCAGGGCCCGCAGGCCTACGTGTCGCCCAGCTGGTACGCCAGCAAGGCACAGCATCACAAGGTGGTGCCCACCTGGAACTACACGATGGTGCAGGCGCACGGCCGGCTGCGCGCCATCGACGATCCGGCGTGGGTCCACGCCTTCGTCACGCGCCTGACCGAGCGCCACGAAGGCGGCCGCTCGATGCCCTGGCACGTGACCGATGCGCCCGCCGATTTCATCGAGGCCACGCAACGCGCGATCGTCGGCATCGAGATCGAGGTCGCGCGCCTCGAGGGCAAGTTCAAGCTGAGCCAGAACCGCTCCGCCGAGGATCGCACGGGCGTCGTGCTGGGCCTCGAGGCCGATGCCGTTGATCGGCGCCAGCCCGAGGCTGACGCGCTCGCGCAGGCGATGCAGGGCGCGGAGCAGCGGCGGCGCCAATAGAGCGGAGCCAGAGAATCGCCCGTGTGATGGAGGTCTTGAATTTGGTTCATCGCCGATATGCGGGGGGGGTTGCGATGTTTGGTGTTCGGGACGTAGGTTGCGCAGACGGTGCGCTCGCTGTAGTGCGCTAAATTCGTCGCGCGCGAAGACCAGCGCTCCGCCCTCGGTGCAACCAACATCCCGCACGCCAAATACCGAATGCCAGTCGTGAGTCCCCGGTCAGTTGCCGATAAGGTCCGTACCGTCAGCGAATCGCGGACGCGGCCCGTGCCAGCTCGGTGATGCGCGCCCAGTCGCCGCTCTTCATCGCGTCGGCCGGCGTCAGCCACGAGCCGCCCACCACCTTCACGTTGGGCAGCGCAAGGAACTGCGAGGCGGTCTCCACCGTGACGCCGCCCGTGGGGCAGAACGCCACGTCGGCGAACGGGCCGGCAAAGGCCTTGAGCAGCGGGATGCCGCCCACGGCGGTGGCCGGGAACAGCTTCAGGAAGGTGAAGCCGTCGTCGGTCGCCATCATGATCTCGCTGCCGGTGGACACGCCCGGCAACAGCGCGATGCCCAGGCCCTTGCAGGCCGAGCCCACCTCGGGCGTGTAGCCCGGGCTGACGATGAACTTCGCGCCCGCGTCGTGCGCGGCACGCGCGTCGGCGGCGTTGCGCACGGTGCCGGCGCCCACGACGGCGTCGGGCACCTCGCGCGCGATGGCCTCGATGGCCGGCAGGCCGGCC
>JBBQYL010000303.1:0-5141 GCA_038208735.1 Burkholderiales bacterium | reverse complement strand
CGGGCCTTGTGGTCGAGCAGAAAGAGGACGAACTTGCCGCCCGTCGCTCGCGAGATCTGGTCGATGGGCACGATCCCGACGGCCTCCTCCCACAGCGCCAGCGCCTTGTTCATACGTTGGGCAGCATTGTCCTTGGAATCGTTCAGGCGTTGCCAGTCGGGCACCACAGACCGTAGCGTGGCGGCGGGACATCTTGGGGCATCCTGTGTGGCAGTCTCAGCGCGGTAGGCTCCGGGCGAAGTCGGCGTCTGGATGTCGTCGCCAGCCGAGCGCTGTGCGATGGCCGTATACTTCTGCGCCAGGACGCGACCGAAGAGGGCGAGTGGCTTCAGCTGGCCCGCCCAATCCGCTGGAGACAGGCCCATGTGGTCGAGGAGCTTGTCAACGAAACTCATCGAGAAGCCGTACTCGCCGTTCGCCTGCATCGTTCGGACGACCTTGGCCCAGACCTGCAAGCGTTCGCTATTGGTCAGTTCAGGCATGTCGACGGCCAAGTCCATCGGGACGCTTTTGAGCACCCGGCCCTCGATGCGGCGGAGGTCGTCGCCTTCGAGCAATTCGTACTTGATCCGGGTCTGCAGGTAGTCGACCAGCCTCGGAGTCAGTTGAGTGCGTTGGGGTCGATTGCGGTCGCGCAGGGAGGCGAACTGCCGGTGATGTTCGGCGATCAGGGCGTGTGCCTGGGTGATGGCCTCGGCGCGGTCTCGCGTGCGCAGAGACTTGCGCAAGGCGTCAACGGCGGGCTTGCCGTTAGGCTGCGGAGGCCAGTACGGCTGCACGTCTTCAGGGACGCCGATGCGGAGATGGAAGATGCCGACAGTGTCGCGGCGAAGTCCAGTCGGAAGGGGCACGTCAAGCTCCGAGTTGGAGCCGGATTGACATGGTGACTGGACAGTTTCATCGAGCGCCGCCCTGCGTGGATGCTGGGTTTCGGCTTTTTCACTCGCGAAATCTTCAGAAATTCTGGTCGGGGTGAGAGGATTCGAACCTCCGGCCTCTACGTCCCGAACGTAGCGCTCTACCAGGCTAAGCTACACCCCGATGTGTCGGCGAAAAGCTGGTTTTCGCTGAGCTACGGATTCTCGCACATTTTTCGCGGCCCCGACAAGTGGCGCGGCCGCGACGGCCTCATGACGAGCGTTCGACGGAGCGGGTGCACAGCTCCATCAGCAACGTCTTCGCCTCGGAGTCGGGCAGCGCCGCGAGTTGCTCGCGCGCCAGGTCGGCCTCGCGGCGCGCGGCCTCGCGGGTGGCGTCGATGGCGCCGGTGCGGCGCACGATCTGCACGATCTCGCCCAGGCGCTCCACTTCGCCCTGCTCGATGGCCTGGCGGATGAGCGCGCTCTCTTCCGGCGTGCCGTGCGCCATGGCGAACAGCAGCGGCAGCGTGGGCTTGCCCTCGCGCAGGTCGTCGCCCACGTTCTTGCCGAGCGCGGCCGGGTCGCCTTCGTAGTCGAGCAGGTCGTCGATCAGCTGGAACGCGGTGCCCAGCGAGCGGCCGAAGTTGGCGCAGGCGTCCTCGATCTCGCGCGGCGCGTCGGCGATGACCGCGCCCAGGCGGGCGCTGGCCTCGAACAGCTTGGCGGTCTTGTAGCGGATGACGCGCAGGTAGTCCTCGACGGCCAGGTCGGCGTCGTGCATGTTCATCAGTTGCAACACCTCGCCCTCTGCGATGACGTTGGTGGCGTCGGCGAGGACGTCGAGCACGCGCATGCGGCCCACCTCCACCATCAGCTGGAAGGCGCGCGAATAGAGGAAGTCGCCCACCAGCACGCTGGCGGCGTTGCCGAACAGCGCGTTGGCGGTGGCCCGGCCGCGGCGCAGCGCCGACTCGTCGACGACGTCGTCGTGGAGCAGCGTGGCGGTGTGGATGAATTCGATGATGGCCGCGAGCTCGAAGCGGCTGGCGCCCGAAAACGACAGCGCGCGCGAGAACAGCAGCACCAGGCGCGGACGGATCCGCTTGCCGCCGGCGCCGACGATGTAGTTCGCGATCTGGTCGACAAGCGCGACTTCGGAGGTCAGCCGACGGCGGATGACCTCGTCGACCGCCTGCATTTCGGCGGCCATGGGATCGGCGGGCAGGGGCGCGTGGGTGAGGGGGGCGTTCACGACGGCTCGCGGGATGGGAAACGAACATTATAGGAAGCCTGGAGCTCCGGTGCCCGTGGGCGGGCTTGCGTTTTGACGTTTCCCGCGCTTGCTGGTATGATGGCAGGCTTCGCCGACTTTGGCTGAACCCAGCGTGCCTGGGCCGGTTGCCACCGCATGACCACATGCGGGGCCTCTTCCGGCCGGGACGATCCCTCGAAATGCAAGTTTCGACCGCGTCGTCCGGGAGGCAGGCAACGCCGTTCAGCCTGCGGCCGAAGAAGTAGTCAACTGAAAGGTCATATATGTACGCGGTCGTAAAAACCGGTGGCAAGCAATACAAGGTTGCAGCCGGCGAAAAGATTAAGGTAGAACAGATTGCTGCGGACGTTGGCCAGGAAATCGTGTTGGATCAGGTTCTTGCAGTCGGAAACGGCGCAGAACTGACGGTCGGCGCGCCCCTGGTCGCGGGTGCAAGCGTGAAGGCTACCGTGGTTGCCCAAGGTCGTCACGACAAGGTTCGCATCTTCAAGATGCGCCGTCGCAAGCACTACCAGAAGCACGGCGGTCATCGCCAGCACTTCACCGAACTCGAGATTTCGTCCATCACCGCGTAAGCGGCGATCAGGATCTCATTGCACAGGAGCTAATGCACCATGGCACAGAAAAAAGGCGGCGGTTCAACCCGAAACGGCCGCGACTCCCAACCAAAGATGCTCGGCGTGAAGCGCTACGGCGGTGAAACGGTCTCGGCCGGTTCCATCATCGTTCGCCAACGTGGTACCAAGTTCCACGCCGGCGACAACGTCGGCATGGGCCGCGACCACACGCTGTTCGCGCTGGTCGACGGCAAGATCTCGTTTGCCACCAAGGGCAGCCTGAACCGCCAGACGGTCTTCGTGACCCCGTTGTAATCCGCAACGCTGGCTTCAAGTTCGGTTTGCGACAGCCCCGGCATGCCGGGGCTTTCTCGTTTATTGTTCCAATGAAGTCGGCGTGGCCGCAAGAAGAAGGACCTTCCCATGAAATTCGTTGATGAAGCCGTGATCGACATCGCCGCCGGCAATGGCGGCGCCGGCTGCATGAGCTTCCGTCGTGAGAAGTGCATTCCCTTCGGCGGCCCCAATGGTGGCAACGGCGGCAAGGGCGGCAGCGTGTGGTTCGTGGGCGACCGCAACCTGAACACGTTGATCGACTACCGCTACAACCGCCGCCACGAGGCGCGCAACGGCGAATCCGGCCGCGGCTCCGACCAGTTCGGCGCGGCGTCCGAGGACATCGTGCTGCGCGTGCCCGTGGGCACCATGATCAAGGATTTCGAGACCGACCAGATCCTGGCCGAGCTCGTGGAGCCCGACGTCCCCGTGCTGCTCTGCAAGGGCGGCGACGGCGGCTTCGGCAACCTGCATTACAAGACCAGCACCAACCGCGCCCCGCGCCAGAAGACGCCGGGCTGGCCGGGCGAAGAGAAGAAGGTGCGGCTCGAGCTGCGCGTGCTGGCCGACGTGGGCCTGCTGGGCATGCCCAACGCCGGCAAGTCCACGCTGATCACCGCGATCTCCAACGCGCGCCCCAAGATCGCCGACTACCCGTTCACCACGCTGCATCCCAACCTGGGCGTCGTGCGCGTCGCCCCGGAGAAGAGCTTCGTCGTGGCCGACATCCCGGGCCTGATCGAGGGCGCCGCCGAAGGCGCCGGCCTGGGCCACCAGTTCCTGCGCCACCTGCAGCGCACCCGCCTGCTGCTGCACGTCATCGACATGGCGCCGTTCGACGCCGGCGTCGACCCGGTCAAGCAGGCCAAGGCGCTGGTCAGGGAACTCGAGAAGTACGACCCCGAGCTGGCCGCCAAGCCGCGCTGGCTGGTGCTCAACAAGCTCGACATGGTGCCCGCCGAAGAACGCGACGCGCACTGCAAGGACTTCGTCAAGCGCCTGAAGTGGAAGGGCCCGGTGTTCCAGATCTCGGCGCTCGCCCGCGAAGGCCTGCAGCCCATGCTGCACGCCATCTACGAGCACATCCACTCGCAGGTCGAGCAGCTGGCCCCGCCGGTGGATCCGCGCTTCGAGGAGACCCTGCCCGTCGTGGCTCCGGTCGTCGACGAGCCCGTGCGTCCGGTGCGCGGTACCCGGAAGGTGGTGGCCAAGGCCACCACGGCCGACAACGACGAGCCGATCGATCCGCGCTTCGCGCCCCTGGATCCCGAGCCCGAGCCCGAGCTCGAGCCCGAGCTCGAAACCGAAGCCGCCGCCCCGGCGGCGCCCACCCGGCGGCGTACCCGCGCCGCATGACGGACGGCGCGGCGTCTTCCGCGGAGGCCCCGGCCGCCGCGGTCAACGACGAACTGCGCAGCGCGCGCCGCATCGTCGTCAAGGTCGGATCCAGCCTGGTCACCAACGAAGGTCGGGGCGTCGACGCCGAGGCCATCGGCAACTGGTGCCGCCAGATGGCCGCGCTGGGCCAGTCGGGCCGCGAGATCGTCATGGTGTCCTCGGGCGCCATCGCCGAGGGCATGAAGCGCCTGGGCTGGACCACCCGCCCGAAGGAGCTGCACGAGCTGCAGGCGGCCGCCGCCGTCGGCCAGATGGGCCTGGCCCAGATGTACGAGAGCAAGCTGCGCGAGCACGGCTTCGGCAGCGCGCAGGTGCTGCTCACCCACGCCGACCTGGCCGACCGCGAGCGTTACCTCAACGCGCGCTCCACCCTCGTCACGTTGCTGGGCCTCAAGGTGATCCCGGTCATCAACGAGAACGACACGGTGGTCACCGACGAGATCAAGTTCGGCGACAACGATACGCTGGGCGCGCTGGTGGCCAACCTGGTCGACGCGGACGCCTACGTGATCCTCACCGACCAGCCGGGCCTCTACACCGCCGACCCGCGCCAGCACCCCGACGCCACGTTCGTCGCGCGCGCCCGCGCGGGCGACCCCGAACTGGAGCGCATGGCCGGCGGCGCCGGCTCGTCCATCGGCCGCGGCGGCATGCTTACCAAGATCCTGGCCGCCAAGCGGGCGGCTGGCTCGGGCACCAGCACCGTCATCGCCTTGT
>JBBQYL010000302.1:0-5210 GCA_038208735.1 Burkholderiales bacterium | reverse complement strand
GAAGTTGCAGGTCTCGTGCGCCGCCACATGGAAGGCATCGTGGCCTGGGCGCAGACCCGTCAGACCAATGGCTTCCTCGAAGCCATCAACGGTCTGTTCCAGGCCGCCAAGCGCCGTGCGCGCGGCTTCGGGCGTCTATCTGCCATCGCATCAAGACCGTCATCTTCCTGATCGCCGGCAAGTTGGACTTCCGCGCGATCAACCCGCATGCCCGGCAACCCACTTGAAATTCAAGAGAGCCCAAAATGTCGCCCCATTCACAACAAGCTGATGATGCCTTGCTCGTCGATGCGTTGCCACGGCAGTCCCACCACCAGTGCCTCAAGCTGCGGATGCGTCAGCGCCAGTGGGTCGCACTGACCATCGCTCTGCCAGGTGAACCGGCCTTGATGCAGACGGCGCGCCGCCAGCCAGATGCCGAGGCCGTCGTGGACGAGACCTTCAACCGGTTCGCCCGCCGGTTGGCGAAGAGGTACGCGTTGTGCGGCTTGGCGCAACCAGACACCGCCACGACTCTGGCCAACGCAGTGTGCGTGCCGGCGCGCATGTCGAGCGGCGTTGTGGCTAGCCACACGGCGTCGATACGGATCAACGCAGCAACTCGCGTAGCCAAGCCGCGCAGTCGCCAGCAGCCTGCACAGGCCAAACGACATTGACCGTCATCGAGCCGCGACGAACTTCGACGCGGATGTCCGAGGCGGCCGACACAGACGGCGACGGCGCCGGCAATGACAGCGCGACGAAGCCTTTGCGCGGCGCTGCAGATGCCGTGCCGCTGACATGCGACGGCTGGTCGATAACCCAGCGACGCAGCAGGTTGGCAATGATGCCGTTGGCCAGCGCCACGGCAGCCATTGACATCCCGGGCTGACTGCAAGCTTTGACGACTTGCGCCTTGAACTCAGCGCTGTGTTTGCGCCTACGGCGCCCGCTCGTTACCAGCGCTTCTTCGATAGTGTGCACGTGTCCACCTCATCTGGTGGATACGTGTCCACCTATTGGTTGGTGAACGCCAGCATCTCCGACGGGCCAATCGAGATCAACATGACCTGGCTGGCTGCTTACCTGCATTCGGGCGATCAATTCGGTAATCCGAGCGACGGCTGTGGGTCGTCTGCTGTCGGTCAGTCTCCCTTGCTGACCGACAGGAATGCAGCGTTAGCAGCCCTGCGCTTGCGCTCGCTGAACGATCGGATTCGGCATCCTGCGTCGGCATGCCAGCACGGTCCCCGCACGAGGCCGGCGTGACGCACTCGAAACGAAACGATGGTGTTCCACGATCGGGGTCTGGCACCGCCCCGAAGCGATCGTGATTCGGCCTGCCGGGGTTGACCGGAGCCAGACCCCTGACCCCTCGGCGCTCAGCGCGCCGCTTCGATGGAGCCGGAGCCCGACACCCGCCGCATCACGTCATGCGGATGCCCCGAGTACGTGACATCGCCCGAGCCGGCAATGCGCGCATCGATCGCCTCCGTGGCATTCACGCGCGCATCGCCCGACCCCGCGATGCTCACAGTCACCTTCTTCGCCGCGAGGCCACGCGCATCGACGTCGCCCGACCCGTCGATGGCAAAACGCGCCTCGTCAGCCGTGCCCGAGACGACCACGTCCCCCGATCCGGCAACGCTCGACGAGAACGCGCCCACCTGGGCGCTGTCGATATGCAGGTTTCCCGACCCTGAAATGCTGGAATCGAACTTCGGCGCCGACAGCTTGTCGATGAACAGGTCGCCGCTGCCGCGCTGCTGCGCGCCGGTGAGCGTGATGAAGGTGACGTCGACCGACATCTTGAGATTGGTGCGGAAACTGCTGCCCTTCTTGAGGCGCACGACGAGCGTGTCGCCGTCGACCACGGTCTCCACCAGCGGCTCGATGTTGTCGTCGGCGTGCACCGTCACGGATGCGGCGGTGCCCGCGTGGGCATGCACGTCCAGCGAGCTGTCGAGGCGCAGCACCGAGAACGCCGGCACCTTGCGCGCCACGTCCACCGGCTTGCCGGAGCCGTGCACCATGCTGCCGCCGCTGCCTTCCACGACGATGGTGAGTGCGTGCGCCGGAACCGGAATCGCGAAGGCGGCAAGCACGGCCGCGGCGGTGACCGCCAGGGTGGCGGCCAGATGGGTGGCGTTGGGGGCGATGCGGCGCATGGTGCGGCTCCTCGGGTTCGTTGTTGAAGCGATGGAGACACTTTAGGCACGCGCGCAACTCGTGTCGCCCGCCAGGCGACGGGCCGCGGGCGGCGCCCGACCAGACGCCGTCTGGCGCGACGAACTGCAGATCAGCCTGCGGCGGCTGCCGCGCTGTCGGCCTCGCCCGGCTGCCAGCGCCCGTCCACGAGCGTCTCGAACGGCTTGAACTGGATCTTGTAGGCCATCTTGGGGCTCTCGGCGATCCAGTAGCCCAGGTACAGGTAGGGCAGCTTGAGCGAGCGGGCCTGCTCTATCTGCCACAGGACGGCGTAGGTGCCGAAGCTGCCTTTGACGTCCGGGTCGTAGAACGTGTAGACGGCGGACAGGCCGTCGCTGAGGATGTCGGCGATGGCCACCATGCGCAGCGCGCCGGGGGCGGGGCCGTCGTCGGGGTCGCGGAACTCGATCAGGCGGGTGTTGACCCGGCTCTGCAGCAGGAACTGGGTGTACTGGTCGACGCTGTCGTGATCCATGCCGCCGCCGGCGTGGCGGCCGGCCTGGTAGCGCAGGTACAGGTCGTAGTGCTCGGGCACGAAGGCCAGGCGCATCACGCGCACCTTGAGGCCGGCGTGGGCCGTCCAGGCGCGGCGCTGGCTGCGCGACGGCTCGAAGCCATCCACCGGCACCCGCATGGGCACGCAGGCGCGGCAGCGGTCGCAGTAGGGGCGGTAGGTGAACACGCCGCTGCGCCGGAACCCGGTGGACACCAGCGCCGAATAGGCCTCGGCGTGGATCAGGTGGCCGGGCGTGGCCACCTGCGAGCGCGCCATGCGCCCGGGCAGGTAGCTGCACGGGTAGGGCGCCGTTGCGTAGAACTGCAGCGACGCGAAGGGCGCTTCCTTCGGATGGGTCACGGGGCGAAGTGGGGGGTGGGGACGGCGTCGGCGGCGGCGTCGACCGGGATTCCCAGGTCGAGCGTGCGCCACATGCGGAAATCATAGGCCCAGACGGGCTCCGGCGTGCGCGGCACCAGCGCGGCGAGCAGGTCTTCGAACTCGGCGCGCGGCAGCGGGGCCGCGCCCAGGCTGGCCAGGTGGCCGGTGGCCTGCTGGCAGTCGATGACGGGCATGTGGTGGAAGCGGCAGAAGGCCACGAGGCCGGCCAGCGCGATCTTGGAGGCGTCGGTGCGGTGCGAGAACATCGACTCGCCGAACATCATGCGGCCCAGGTTGACGCCGTACAGGCCGCCCACCAGCTCGCCGTCGATCCAGGTTTCGACGCTGTGGACGCTGCCGGCGCGCGCCCAGGCGGCGTAGGCGGCCTGCATCTCGGGCACGATCCAGGTGCCGTCCTGGCCGTCGCGCGGCGTCTGCGCGCAGTGCGCCATCACGCGCGGCGTGTCGTGGTCGATGCGCAGCTCGCAGCCGGGCGCGCGCCGGAAGCGCCGCAGCGTCTTGCGCAGCGAGTGCGCCAGCTTGAACTGGTCGGTGCGCAGCACCATGCGCGGGTCGGGCGACCACCACAGCACCGGCTGGCCCGGGCCGTACCAGGGAAACACGCCGTGCGAGTAGGCCTCGCGCAGGCGGTCGAGCCGCAGGTCTCCGCCGGCCGCCAGCAGGCCGGGCGCGTCCGTGCGGTCGTCCAGCGCGCTGGAGGTGGGTGGCAACGGGGTGCCGGCTTGCAGCCAGGAGATCGCCATGGTCACAAGGATACGTCGGGCGCCGCCGCCGGCCGCGCGTGGGGGCGCCGGCGTGCGGGCCGCGGGCTCAGAACTGGATGCCGTTCTTGCTGGGCGGTGGCAGCAGCGGGGCCGGCTCGGCGGACGAGGCAGCGTCGTCGGCGGGCGCCGCATTGGCGCTGGCCGACACGGTTCCGGGCGGCGCCAGCGGCATGGCCGGGGCCCAGGCGTAGCCGCCGAGGTGGCCTTGTGCCGGGTAGCCGGCCGCGTCGAGGTAGCTGCCCAGGTCGTTGGACGAGTAGCCCTTCATGACCTGCGTGCCGACGAGGATGACGGGCGACGTGGTGCCGCCGAAGCGGGCCTGGAACGCGGCGAAGTCGGCGTCGGTGCTGACCGAGAACTCGTTGAACGGAACGCCGCGCGCCTTCAGCGCCTGGCGCGCGTGGTCGCAGCCCGGGCAGCTCTTGGTGGCGTACAGCGTCACCGGGTACTTGGACATCGCCTGGCGCGTCTCGTAGGGCACGCCGGCGCTGCCGCTCGGCGCGGCGGTGCCCTTGGTCGGGCGGATGTCGGACGCGGTGGGCGGCTTGTCGGTATAGGTGACCTTGCCGTCCGGGCCGACGATCTTGTACTGCGCCAGCGCGGCCACCGCCGTGCCGCCCAGCAGCAGCGCCACCGCGGCGAGGCGCGCGAAACGGATCGGACGGGCGGCGGTGCGGGAGGGGGTGGACAGTTTGTTCATCGTGGCATGGTACGAAAAGAGAGAGGTGTGTCGCAAGAGGCTGGCGGCACGCGTGGATCCTGCGACTGCGCGCAGGATGACACGGCGTGCCGTCCCATCATGCCGCGATTCCGAGGTGCCGCAGCATCGCGTCGATGCTGGGCGCCCGGCCGCGGAAGGCCTTGAAGCTGTCGAGCGCGTCGCGGCTGCCGCCCACCTCGAGGATCTCGCGGCGGTAGCGCCGGCCGGTTTCCAGGTCGAGCACGCCCGACTCCTCGAACGCGCCGAACGCATCCGCAGACAATACCTCGGCCCAGGTGTAGCTGTAGTAGCCCGCAGCGTAACCACCTCCGAAAATGTGTGAAAAGCTGTGCTGGAACCGGTTGAACGGCGGCGGCACCAGCACCGCGATCTCGGCGCGCACGGCGTCCAGCGTGGCCTGCACCCGGTCGGCCGACCCCGGCTCGGCGTGGATGCGCATGTCGAACAGCGCGAACTCCACCTGGCGCAGCGTCTGCATGCCGCTCTGGTAGTTCTTGGCCGCCAGCATCTTGTCGAACAGCGCGCGCGCCAGCGGGGCGCCGGTGCCCACGTGCTCGGTGAGCTGCTGCAGCACGTCCCACTCCCAGCAGAAGTTCTCCATGAACTGGCTGGGCAGCTCGACGGCGTCCCACTCGACGCC
>JBBQYL010000301.1:0-5262 GCA_038208735.1 Burkholderiales bacterium | reverse complement strand
GGTGGCCGACAGCGCCGCGGCTGTCCGTCAGCGCCAGCGTGACGGGCCACTGGCCGTGCGAGGCGTAGATGACCGCCGTGACCGATTGGGCGAGCAGCACCATGCGCGCGATCTGCTTGAGTCGCCGCGCTCGCATGTCCTGCGAGTCGTCATCGATTGCGGCCTGGGGCGCATTCATTGCCGGATTGAAGCACGGAACCCGGGCAACAGCGGTACGCGTTTTCGCGACCGAATTGGTGCCCGGGAGGCGGGTCGACCCTTCAGGCGGACGGAACGAGCCGCGCGATGGCCGCGTCGTCGAGCCCCGCCTCGCGCAGCACCTGGGCGCCCTGCTCGCCGCGCGCCGGCACCGCGCCAGGCTCGCCGGACGGCGTCGCGGAAAAGCGCGGCGCGGGCGCCGCCTGCAGCACGCCATCGCGCGTGGCATAGACGCCGCGCGCGGCCAGGTGCGGGTGCACCAGCGCGTCGGCGGGCGTGAGCACGGGCGCGAAGCAGGCGTCGCTGCCTTCCAGCAGCGCCACCCAGTGCGCGCGCGGCTGCGTGGCGAACAGGGCGGCCAGCCGTTCGCGCAGGCGTGGCCAGCGGCGCGCGTCGTAGGCGTTGCGGAAATCGGCATCGTCGGCCAGTCCGAGCTTGCCGAACAGCAGCGCGTTGAACCGCGGCTCCAGCGCGCCCACGCTCACGAAGGCGCCATCGGCGCAGGCATAGCTGCCGTACCAGTGCGGTCCGTCCAGCAGTCCACGCCCGCGCTCGAACGGCTGCTGGCCGGCGGCATGCGCCGACAGCAGCAGGTTCATCAGGTTGGCGCTGCCGTCGACGATGGCCGCGTCGATCACCTGGCCCGAGCCGGTCTGGCGCGCCGACAGCAGCGCCGCGAGCATGCCCATGGCCAGGTACAGCGCGCCGCCGCCGAGGTCGCCGACGAGGGTGGGCGGCGCCATCGGCGGCTCGCCCGGGGCGCCGGAAAACCACAGCGCGCCCGACAGCGCGATGTAGTTGATGTCGTGCCCCGCCGCCTGCGCCAGCGGGCCGTGCTGGCCCCAGCCGGTCATGCGGCCGTAGACCAGGCGCGGGTTACGCGCCAGGCACGCGTCGGGGCCTAGTCCCAGGCGCTCCATCACGCCGGGGCGCCTGCCCTCGATCAGCGCGTCGGCGCCGTCGACGAGGCGCAGCACCGCGTCGACCGCCTCCGGATTCTTCAGGTCGAGCGCCAGCGAGCGCTTGCCGCGGTTGACGATGGCGCTCTTGCCCAGCGACAGCGGATCGCCCTGCCCCGCGGCGCGCTCCACCAGCACGACGTCGGCGCCCATGTCGGCCAGCAGCATGCCGCAGAACGGCGCGGGGCCGAGTCCGGCGATCTCGACGACGCGCAGTCCCGACAGCACCCCCATGTCAGGCCCGCGCCGCGCGCTTGAGCGGCAACCAGTGGAAGGCGCCGAACAGCAGCGTCTGCACGATGTTGACGGCGAGCGATCCCGGCGCGCCGCGCAGCAGCGTCCACAACACGGGCACCTCGATCACATGGATGAGGGCGACCAGCGCGCCGAGGATCCCCACGTCGAGGGCGCGCGTGCCGGTCCAGGCGCCAGCCGCAGCGGCGAGCGCCGCGGCGAACAGGATGAGGCAGAAGAGTTTGCCGAGCAGGAACATGGCGTTCACGAGGCCGGTGGGCGCGAGTCGCGCGAGGCCACCATTGTGCGGGCCGTGGCCGCCAGCGCCTGCGGCTCCAGCGAATCGAGCGCGAACCGGTCGGCCGCCTCGCCGGGGCCGAACTCGCGCGTGGTCGAACGCAGGTAGCACGGGTCGTAGTGCTGCGTCATCAGGCGCTCGAACAACTCGTCGACGTTGCCGGCGTCGGCCAGCGTCTGCCACAGCGCCAGCTCGTCGCCGCCCACCAGCGGCTTGAGCGACTGCAGCTTGGCGACCATGCCCTTCGGGTCGACCGCGAAGTGCGCGTAGTCCTCGCGGCACAGGCGCACGCGCTCGGCCATGGGCACGGCCAGGTGCACGGTGGGCGCGCGCCGCATCGCCACGGTGACCTCCTCGGGCACCAGCAGCCGGCCCACCTTCTTGCTCTCGGCCTCCACCCACACGGGGCGGGCCGGGTCGAAGCGGCGCAGCACGTCGAGCACCCGCGTGTCGAACGTCTTCTGCGTGGGCTGCGGCTGGCCGGGCACGTCGCCCAGCAGCGAGCCGCGGTGGTTGGCCAGGCCTTCCAGGTCGAGCACCTGCTCGCCCTGCGCGGCCAGCGCGTGCAGCAGGCGCGTCTTGCCGCTGTTGGTGGGGCCGCACAGCACGCGGAACTCGAGGCGCTGCGGCAGCGCGGCCAGCGAATCGCGCACCCACTGGCGGTAGCGTTTCCAGCCGCCGGGCACCACGTCCACGGTGAAGCCGATGAGGCGCAGGTTGCTGGCCCACAGCGCGCTGCGCTTGCCGCCGCGGAAGCAGTAGACCAGGAAGCGGTCGTCCGGCTTGTAGTTCGAGATGAGGTCGGCCGTGTGGCGGGCCAGGTTGCGGAACGAGTGCTGCGCGCCGATCAGGTAGGCGGCGTGCTGATCGGTCTTGTACTGGATGCCCACCTCGGCGAACTCGGCGTCGTCCACCACGGGCAGGTTCACCGCGCCGGGTATATGGTCCTCAAGGTATTCGTGCGGCGAGCGCGCGTCGATGACCAGCGCGTACTGCTCGAACGGCAGCGGCGCCAGCCCGGACGTGTCGCCCGGCAGGGGGTCGGTCAAAGAGGTCATGGGGTTCATTGTCAGGTCAATGCGCCTGGGCGCCGAGCGCCCGTCGCGCCCAGCCGCTGAGCGCGTCGTCGGCCAGCACCAGGATCGTCATGGCCGCCAGCACGCTGGCGGCCTGGGCCTGCTGGAACAGCGACAGGTGGAAGTAGAGCATCTGCCCCAGGCCGCCGCCGCCCACGAAGCCCAGGATGGTGGCCATGCGGATGTTCATCTCCCAACGGTAGAGCGTGTAGCCCAGGCACTGCGCGGCGATCAGCGGCAGCGTGCCGTAGGCGAAGCGCGCCACCGGGCCGGCGCCCAGGTCGCGCAGCGCGGCCTCGGGCAGCGGCGACGCGTTCTCCAGGCTCTCGGCAAACAGCCGGCCCAGCACGCCGGTGGTGTGCAGCGCCAGCGCCAGCGCGCCGGCGAACGGGCCCACGCCCGCGGCCAGCACCATCAACGCCGCCCACACCAGCTCGGGCACGCTGCGCAGGCCGTTGAGCAGCGAGCGCGCCAGCCACTTGGCGGGCGTGCCGAATCGGCCCGCGGCGGGCAGCGCCAGCAGGCCGCCGAGCGCCATCGGAATGGCGGTGCCCAGCAGCGACACGGCCAGCGTCTGCAGCGAGGCGAAGCCCACCTGGCGCAGGAAGCCGGGCGACAGGTCGGGCGGGAAGAACTCGCGCACGAAGCGCCCCATCGCATGGCGGCCCTCCTCGGCGAAGAGGCCGCCGAAGTCGACCGCGAGATAGCGGAAGCTGGCCACCACGCCCAGCGCGATGACGGCCACACAGGCGAGCCCGGCGACGCGTTGCCCGTGCCGCGCCGTCATGCAAGCACCTTGCGCAGGATCAGGCTGATGGCGTCGGCCAGCATCACCAGCGCGAGGAACACCAGCGAGATGCTGCTCACCTCGCCACCCACGAAGCCCTTGAGCGCCTGGTCCATCAGCTGGCCCAGGCCGCCGGCGCCGACGAAGCCCATGACCACGGCCGCGCGGATGGCGCATTCCCAGCGATAGACGGTGTACGACACGAGCTCTTCGGCGGCCAGCGGCAGCAGGCCGAAGCACAGCGCGGCCACGCGGCCGCTGCCGGCCTGCAGCAGCGCGCGCGCCGGCCGCGCGTCGGTGGACTCGAGGATCTCGGAGTACACCTTGGCCAGCATGCCGCCGTAGGTGATCGCCAGCGCCATCACGCCGGCCGCGGGCCCCAGCGACAGCGCGCGCACGAACATCAGCGCCCACACGATCTCGGGCACCGAGCGCAGCAACACCATCAGCGTGCGCACCGCCTGGCGCAGCGCCCGCCCGCGCCAGCGGCCGTTGGCCGGCCCGATGGCCGACACCGACAGCGAGCGCGTGGCGCAGAACGCCAGGGGCACGGCGATGGCGAACGCGAGTGCCATGCCCGCGGTGGCGATGGCCAGCGTCTGCAGCGTGGCGGCCAACAGCTCGTGCAGGAACTCGGGCGTCACCGACGGCGGCAGGAAGCCGGCGAGGAAGCTGCCCATCACCTGCAGGTTGGCCGGGGCTAACAGGATGGCCGGATGGAACTCAGACAGGTGCAGAACGGGCCATAGCAACACGAGTGCGGTGACGGCCCAGCCCAGGCGCCGGCGGGCGAGCGGGTCGCGCTGCGCCGCCCTCGTCGAGGCCGCCACGGCGCTCATGCCGAGGCGAACGGCAGCGTCGCCCGGTGCGCACTCTCCACCGGCGGCTCCGCGGTCGGCCCGGCGTCGCCCGCATACAGCGCGGCGAGCCGCTCGGGGGTGACCTGCGCCGCGGGCAGGTCGAACGCGATGGCGCCGTCGCGCATGCCCACCACGCGCGGGAACCAGCGCAAGGCCAGGTCGACGGCATGCAGCGACGCGACGAACGTGGCGCCGGACGCGCTGCTGTCGTCCGCCAGCTCGCGCAGCACCGCGTCGGCAGTGGTGGCGTCCAGCGCCGACACCGGCTCGTCGGCCAGCAACAGGCCCGGCGCCTGGTACAGCGTGCGCGCCACGGCCACGCGTTGAAGCTGGCCTCCGGACAGCTGGTCGCAGCGATCGAACACGCGGTCGGCCAGACCCACGCGGGCAAGGGCGTCACGCGCGCCCGCCACGTCGGCGGGCGCCAGCCACGAGCGCAGCGCGCGGCCCAGGCTCCACTGCCCGAGCCGGCCGGCCAGCACCGCGGTCACCACGCGCAGCCGCGGCGGAATGGGCGGCGCCTGGTGCACGAAGCCCACGCGCGCGCGCAGCGCCCGCAGCGCGCCGGGACGCAGCACCCAGGGGTCGGCGCCCAGCAGCTGCACCTGGCCGCCGGTGGGCCGCAGCCCGGCCGCCGCCACGCGCAGCAGCGTCGTCTTGCCGGCGCCCGAGGGCCCGATCAGCGCGACGCGCTCGCCCGCCGCGATGTGGAGATCGACGGCGGACAGACCCGTGCGGCCGTTCGGGTGGATCAGGCCGACGCGGTCGAATCGCAGGCTCATCGCGCTCCGCCGCGCACGCTCTCTTGATCAGGCCGGCCGACTTGCCGGCGGCCTCGATGCCGTCGTAG
>JBBQYL010000300.1:0-5270 GCA_038208735.1 Burkholderiales bacterium | reverse complement strand
AGAAGGACCCGGTCCAAAAAAGTGGTGATTTCAGGGGTACTCGACCCCTTGGCGCTGTTAAACAAATCGCGTCAGCGCGATTCTGAGAGGTCGAATTTTGGGCGGCCAGATTCCGATCCTTCTGCCGCCCAGACTCCTAGGAGTCCGCACGGCCGGGCCCGCGGGCCCGGGCGGTCCGCAACGCCCGGTCGCAGGCGTCCCAGACGGCCTCCGCCGCGCGGCCGGGCTCGCCGTCCAGCGCGGCCACGCCCACCGACAGCGTGATCGTCTCCGGGCCGCAGGACAGGATCACGGGCTCGCGCATCGCCTCCACGCAGCGCTGCGCGAGGCGCATCGCGGCGTCGAGATCGAGGCCGGGCAGGAAGGCGACGAACCGGTCGCCGCCGGCGCGCGCCAGGCAACTGGCCGAGGACAGCTCCTCGCGCAGGCGCGCGGCGATCGCGCGCAGCAGCTCGTCGCCGCGGCCGCGGCCGTGGCGTTCGTTGAAATGCCCGAAGCGATCCACGTCGAGCAGCGCCACGGCGCCGCGGACGCCCGAACGCAGCGCGGCCGCGAGGGTGTCGTGCATCATCGCGCGGGTCGACAACGCCGTCAGCTCATCGCAGCAAGAGGTGCAGCGCGCATCCGGCATTGGCATCTGCGGTGCGACGCCCGACCAGCGCTTCAGTCGCCCGAACCACGTCATTGAAGGTATGCCCTTTCACTGGGCGCCGATCGTACCGGCAACGTGGCCTGGTTTTGGCACCAGAGTGTTGCGGTTTGTTCGAGCCCGGGGTATATCCAGCCATCCATCTTCCCGGAATCCACCATGACCGCCCTCCACGCCATTGCCCGGCTCGCCGCCGCCGTCCTCGTCGCCACCGCGATGTCCGCCCACGCCGCCGATGGCAGCGCCACCGCGCCGGCCCGGGAACAGGCCATCTTCGCGGCCACAGACGCCGATCCGGCCAAGTGGAACTTCGTGCTCGGCAACATCGCCAACGCGCTCGAAGGCATCGGCGCGGACAAGGCCGACATCGAGCTGGTGGTCTACGGCCCCGCCATCGCGATGCTCAAGAAGGACTCCGTCGTCGCCGACAGGCTGGCCGCGGCGCTGGGCCACGGCGTGCGCATCGCGGCCTGCCAGAACTCGATGCGCGGCTTCAAGATCGAGGCCGCCGACCTCGTGCCCGGCGTCAGCGTGGTGCCCGCCGGCGTGGTCGAGCTGATCCGCCGCGAGCACGCCGGCTACGCCTACGTGCGTTCGTAACAGCGGTCAGGTTCGGCGGGCCCCTGCCGAAGACGTTCCCTGGGATCCCCTGGCGCCGCTCGCGCCGGGGCCCCGGAAACGTTCCCCTTGCCCAACGACCTTCCCCTCTCCCACGACCCGCTGCTGGTGGCGTGTTCCCTGCTGATCGCGGGGTTCGCGTGCCATGCCGCGCTCGACGCGAGCCAGCGCCTGCGCGGCGTCGACCGCACGCTGGCGCTGCGCTGGTGGCTGGGCGGATCGCTGGCGATGGGCACCGGCCTGTGGGCCGCCAACTTCACCGCGCTGATGGCGCTGACGCTGCCGATCCCGCTGGGTTTCGGCGCGGTGCTGACCGCGCTGTCGTGGGCGGTGGCGGTGGCCGCCTCGGCCATCGCGCTGCACGCCGCCAGCCACGACCGGCTCGCGTGGCCGCGCCTTTGGACGGCCGCGCTGGGCGTGGGCGCGGGACTCGCCGCCATGCACTTCGTGGGCGTCGCCGCGCTGGGCATGGCCCCCGCGATCAAATGGAACTGGCAGGTGGTGATCGGTACCGTGGTGATCGCGATCTGCGCGTCGGCTACCTCGCTGGAGGCCTTCTTCCTGGCGCGCAGCACGCGCCGCGGAGCGGGCTTCCGCCTGGCCAGCGCCGCCGTCATGGGCGGCCTGGTCAGCGCGATGCATTACGCCGGCATCGCCGCCGCCAGCTTCGCCGTGAACTCGCTGTCGCTCAACGAGGAGGCGGTGTCCGGCCGCAACCTGGGCGGCCTGCTGGTGGCCGGCGGCGTGGCCCTGGTGGGCGCGTCGCTGCTGGTGGGCCGGCTGGAGGCGCGGATGCGCGCCACCACCACCGGGCTCAACGCGCGCCTGCGCAAGGCCAACGAGCGGCTGCGCCAGCGGGCGTTGCGCGACCCGCTCACCAGCCTGCCCAACCTCGCGCTGTTCGACAAGCTGCTGTCCAAGTCCCTGCAGCGGCTGGCCGCCTCCGTGGCCGACGGTCGCGACGGCGCCAAGGTGGTGGTGCTCTACATCGACCTCGACGGCTTCAAGCCGGTCAACGACGCGCTGGGCCATGCCACGGGCGACATCGTGCTCAAGGAAGTGGCGCGGCGACTGCGCGCCAGCGTGCGCGCGGGCGACACGGTGGCGCGCCTGGGCGGTGACGAGTTCGTGATGCTGATGGAATGCGAGACGGCGCTGGTGGATCCGGTGATCGCGGCGCGCCGCATCGTCGAGGCCATCGGGCAGTCCATCGCGACGCCGCCGCGCCCGATCCAGATCTCGTGCTCGGTGGGCATCGCCACCTATCCCGAACACGGCCCGCGCGAGCGCCTGGTGGCGCACGCCGATGCGGCCATGGGCGAGGCCAAGCGCGCCGGTGGCAACACGTGGGCGCACTTCGAGGAACGGCTGGAGGGCCCGCGACCCGAGATGCTGGGCCTGCAGAACGACCTGCGCCACGCCGTCGAGAACGGCCAGCTGGAGCTGCACTACCAGCCCAAGGTGGACGGCCGCACCGGCGAGACCCACGGCGTCGAGGCCTTGCTGCGCTGGCTGCACCCCGAGCACGGCATGGTGAGCCCCGCCGTGTTCATCCCGCTGGCCGAGCGCTTCGGCCTCATCGGCAGGCTGGGCGACTGGGTGATCGATGACGCCTGCCGCCAGGTGGAGGCCTGGGCCACGCAGGGCGTGCGCATGAACGTGGCGATCAACCTCTCGGTGGACCAGCTGCTGTGCGAGATCACCGAATCCGTGGCGATGGGCGACGTCAAGGCTACGCAGACCGCCATCAGCGGGCTGGCCCACATCGGCGTGCTCCTGTCCATCGACGACTTCGGCACCGGCTATTCAAGCCTCCGCTACCTGCGCCGCCTGCCGGCGCGCCAGCTCAAGATCGACCGCAGCTTCGTGATGGACCTGGAGACCAGCGCCGACGCGCGCGCCATCGTCAGCGCCGTCGTGCACCTGGCCCACGACCTGGGCCTGGGCGTGGTGGCCGAGGGCGTGGAGACGGTCGGGCAACGCGACGTGCTGACCGGCCTGGACTGCGACGAGCTCCAGGGCCACCTGTTCGCCCGGCCGATGCGCGCGCAGGACGTGCTGCCGTGGATGGCCGCGCGCGGCGCCGAGGCGGCCGCCGAGACCGCGCGGATCTCCGCCGCCGCGCACGCGACGACGTCTGGCTGACTATCTCGCGGCGCTCGTCGCGCCAGCGTCGCGCAGCTTGAGGTAACGCCGCACGTCGTCGAAGCTCACGCGCCCCGCGCGCGCCGTGTCGATCGTGTCGAAGTGGTTGGCGATCCAGCCGAACCCGCCCGCCCGGGCCTCGTCGCGCGACAACGTGCCGCGATGCGGCGTGTCGGCCGCGTCGAAGCTGGCTTGCAGGTGGCGCTCGGCGTCGGACTGCAGCACGGCACCCACGGACGCCGGCCGCGTGCGGTTCTCCGCTTGCGCGGCCGCCCGCGTGGCCAGCGGCGGCGCGCCGGGATCGAGGTGCGGCGCGGCCCGGGCCAACGTGGCGGCGCCCATCAGCACGAAGGACAAGGCGGCGGTGCGCATCAGCGGGCTCCCAGCGTCGAGGCGTAGAACGCGGCCAACTCGGCCTTCATCAACGGACGCGAGCCGTCGTCGAGATAGGTCATGTGGCCCCCGGGATGGAAGTGCAGCGCCACCGGCGCGCCCGCGGGCAGCCGCGCGACGTCCAGTTCGGTCTGGTGGAACGGCGTGATCAGGTCGTGGTGGCCGCCCAGGAACAGGAGCTTCAGCGACGGGTCGAGGGCCAGGGCGGCGCTCAGGTCGGGCACCACGTCGGGCAGGGAGCGGCCCCCGTGCGAGAAATTCCAGTGGTCGATCGCGGCGCTGGACAGCACGTAGGTGGACGGGGTGGTGAAGCCCAGCACGTTGGGCAGCACGGTCTTGATGGCGGCCGTGAAGCCGGGTTCGACGAACGTGTTCGACGGCTCGTCGTTGGCGTCCAGCGGCGAGCCGAGCGGCGCGGAGATGCGGCCGTCGTACACGCCGAGGTCGGTATTGGCCATCAGGTGATGCCGGAAGGTGTCGTAGTCCATGTCGAACTGCTGGTACCACATCGTCGTGGACAGTCCCGTGAACGCCTGCAGCATGGCCACGTGGTCGGCCGGCGGCAGCGTGCGCGTTGCCAGCCACGTGGCGGCGTCGGGCCCATAGGTGGAGTCGGCGTAGCTGGACACCGTGGCGAGCTCGGAGTCCGAACCCGTCGGCACGGACGGCGCGAGGTGGTACCAGCTGCCCACGGCCGCATAGCTGGGCAGGAAGCCCTCGCAATCGACCGTGGGCGTGCCGCCCTCCACCGAGCAATTGCTGTTGTAGTCGAGGATGGACGACAGCTCCACCACGCCGTGCACGCGCTGGCCGGCAGTCTCCAGCAGTCGCGTGAGCACGGGCACGCGGGTGGTGCCGTACGACTCGCCGTACAGGAACAGCGGCGAGGCGGTACGGCCGTTGACGGCCAGCCAGCGCTCGACGAAGTCGCGCAGCACGGCGGCGTCCTGGTCGACGCCCCACCATGTCTGGTTGGTGCTGGGCGCGATGGCCTCCGACAGGCCGGTGCCCACAGCGTCCACGAATACCAGGTCGGACGTGTCGATCAGGCTCTCGGCGTTGTCCACGTAGGGAAACGGCAGCGCCTGCGTGGTGGCCGGCACGCCGGTGACGAGGCGCTTGGGCGCGAACGACCCCAGGTGCAGCCAGACCGTGGCCGAGCCCGGGCCGCCGTTGAAGAAGAACGTGACGGGCCGGGTGGCCGCCCCCGCGCCGTCGGCCGTGTAGGCGACGTAGAAGATCGACGCCTCCGGCGCCTGCGTGGACGACAGCGCCGACAGGTGCCCGGCGGTGGCCGTGTAGGCGATGTCGGTGCCGCCCAGCGCGAGGACGCCGTGCGTGATCGCGGTGTGTTCGTTGGGCGCCGACAGCGAGGCGCCCGCGGCCGACGAATAGCGGTTGGCGTCGACGTAGTTGCCGGGGTCGACGACTGCGCCGCTGCTACCGCCGCCGCCGCCGCAGGCCG
>JBBQYL010000299.1:0-5289 GCA_038208735.1 Burkholderiales bacterium | reverse complement strand
GTAGTTGTCGTCGGCGCCCTTCGCTTGGGGGATGGCCGCATCGGCTGTCGTAGTGGGTGACGCCATGGCTGGGTCCTTTACTTCAGAGTCTTGATGTACTCGATGAGGCCGTCGATGTCTTTGTCGCTCAGCTTGCCCTTGAAGGTGGGCATCGAAGGCGCAAAGCCCTGCACGACCTTGGCCGTCGGATCCATCATGGATTCGCGGAGGTAGTTCTCATCGACCTTGAAGGGTTTGCCGTCGGCCATCATTTCCATCTTGCCGAACAGACCCTTCCAGGAGGGGCCGATCTTGGGCGTGCCATCGAGCGTGTGACAGGTCTCACAGCCTTGTTGGCTGTAGAGTTTCTTGCCGCGCTCCGGGCCGATCATCGAGTCTGCCTTCTCGCAGGCGCCCTTCAGCCACGTCTCGTACTCGCCTGCCGGGTGCACGGTGACGTGCGACAGCATGTCGGAGTGCGAGGTGCCGCAGTATTCGGCGCAGAAGATCGGGTAGTCGCCGGCCCTGGTGGCTTGGAACCACATGTCCGTGTAGCGACCCGGCACGGCGTCCATCTTGGTGCGGAACGACGGGATGTAGAGCGCGTGCAGCACGTCGACCGAGCTGATCAGCATCCGCACCGGGCGATCGATCGGCACGTGCAGCGTGTCGTCGGTCATGCCGCCGGTTGGGCACTTGTAGTCGAAGGTCCACTTCCACTTCTGCGCGTTGGCGTGGAGCTCCATCGCCTCTTTCGGCGGCATGCGCAGGTCGACGAAGCCTTTGAAGCCCCAGACGAACAGCGCGATGCACACGAACAGCGGCAGCACCGACCAAGTGATTTCGAGCGCAGTGTTGTGCTCCGCGCTCTGCTCCGCAATCTCGTTGGCGGCGCGCGATTTAGCTCGGTACTTGGTGATGAAGTGGAAAATGGCGACGAAGACGCCGAGCGTCACCAAGACGCTCACCCAGATCATGAAGTCCCAAACCCAGTCGATGTTGCGCGACGTCACCGACGCATCGACAGGCAGCCAAAAGGAATCCGAAGGCGCCAGCTTGGGGAGCTGCGGTTCGGCCAGCAGAGCGAGCAGGTGAAGAGTCATTGCGCTGTGCTTTCGACCAGGGTGCGCTTCTTATCGCGCCGAATGAGAACCGTGAGAAATCCTGCGAGGACGACCAGGCTGACGGCGCCGCCGAGCTGCATGATGCGGGCCGCGACCGGGGCGTAGCGGCCCTCTGCAGAGTCGTAGTGGAAGCAATACAGAACGAGCTTGTCGAGACTCGAGCCGACGCGACCTTCAGAGGCTTCCACCAGTCCGAGGCGGATGGTTTTGGCCGGATATTCCAGGCCGTACAGGTAGCGAGCGACTTTGCCTTCGGGGCTGAGCAGAGTCAGCACCGCCGGGTGCACGTACTCGCCGCGGGCTTCGTTGTAGTTGTAGGTGAAGCCGACGGCCTTCGCGAGCGCGTGGATGTTCTCGTCGGAGCCGGCCAGGAAATTCCAGCCGGGCTCGCCGCCAGGGCGGTTGTACTGGCTCAGGTAACGCGCGCGGAAGCGGTGCGCGGTGTCGTTCGTCTCTTTCGGGTCGAGCAGCACCGTTACGATCCGGAACTGCTTGCCCGCCGTGAAGTCGAGCTTCTTCAGGCCGTCGACGAAGGCCGTCAGCTGCAGGCTGCACAGCATCGGGCAGCTGGAGTAGTTGAACGTCAGGATCACCGGCACGTCGCCGTGCAGGTAGTCGCCGAGCGTCACGGATTTGCCGTCCTGGTCCCTGAAGCGCAGCGTCTCGGGCACGTGGTCGCCCAGGTGCTCGATCAGATCCACGCCCTTCAGCCGCTTCGGCGCTTCTTCGGTGTGATCGGGCGCGGACGCCGGATCCGCCTCGGCGACGGAGGTGAAGGCGAGCGATGCGGCGACGAGCGCGCTCGCTCCATGGCGGAGCAGGCTACGGAGCATTCGGTGCTGGAGCGGCAGGAGCAGGCGTGGCGGGAGCCGGGGTCGCCGGAACGGGTTGGGGGGCGACCTTCTTGGGCGCCGCTTTCTTCTCGGGCTGATCGCCCTTCCCGCCTGGCTTTTCCTTCTCGGTCGGTTTGCCTTGGCCCTGATCTTTGGACCCTTCCGCGGGCTTTGCAACTTCGACAGCCGCGGAATCGGTAGGCGCCGCAGGGTTAGCCGGCATGCCACCAGAGCTGGTTCCGCCGAGCGCGGCCGTGGTTCCGCCGAGCGCGGCAGTGGTTCCGCCCGTATCGGTCGCGCTTGCACCGCCGGTGCCGCCGATTGGAGCCGGGGGCGTGGCGCTGTTCGGGTCCTTGAGCAGGCCCGAGACGGTGACTTCCATCGCTCGGTCGATCGGCAACGACACCAGGCCGCGACCGCGGTCGACGTAGGCGGCCGGTGCCGCCATTTTCGCCGTCTGCTCGGCGACGAGATCACGGTAGGGCCGGTCCGCGCCGACTTCCTTCTTCTCGGCCTCTTCGGTCGTCTCGGAGCGCACGAGGGCGGTGACGACCAGTCCGATGCCGAGCGTCGCGAAGGCGCCGACGAACAGCAGCGTTAGCAGGGCGCCAGAATTGACGTTATCGGATTCGGTTGCCATGGCTCAGAGGTTCTCGAAAGCCAGCGACTTGGGGAGGCGCGGGTCGTTCGTGGGCATGAGGTTGAGAGTCCTGGCACGCATCGCGGCGCCAGCGACGAACACGCCCAGCACGCCGACCAGGCAGAAAAGGTCGATCAGCGCGAACGGCGGGCTTTCGGCATGCGTGTTCGGCATCACCAGCCAGTACATGTCGAGGTAGATCATCACCAGCTGCCAGACCGCCCAGAACGCGAGCGTGGGGCGGCGGCGCTTGATGTGACGCGAGAGCAGCCCAAAGAACGGGATGACGAAGTGGCCGAAAAGCAAGGTTGCGCTGAGCAAGCCCCAGCCACCGCACCAACCGCCGACGAAGCGCTCCTTGAACCAGCCCGTCTCTTCCGGGATATTCGCGTACCAGAGCAGCATGAACTGGGAGAAGCCGATGTATGCCCAGAACACCGTGAACGCGAACATCATCTTGCCGAGATCGTGGAAGTGCTCGGTCGTCACACTCTTCAGCAACACGCCGCGCTTGTGCAGCCACATCGCGGCCAACGGCAGGAACGAGTTGATGCTCAGCACGCAGCTGGCCAGGTAGTAGACGCCGAAGATCGTGCTAAACCACATCGGGTCGAGCGCCATCAACAGGTCGATCGCGCAGAACGTCATCGTCAGCGCCCAGCCGATCATCGCCGGGCCGGCGACGGCGCGCATCTTGGCCATGATGCCCGATGCGTCTTTGCTGGTGTCTTGAGCCAGCGAGCTGTTCAGGTAATAGCGCGAGATCAGCGTCCAGAAGCCGAAGTAGACGATGAAGCGCACCAAGAAGAAGCCGCTGTTCAGGTAGGCAGCCTTCTTGTGAAGCGCGTGGTTCGCTTCCACGGCGTGCGCGTCCGACCAGACGTAAATCGACGAATGGCCCATGAACACGGGCACGACGATCGGTAGGGCCAACACCGCGAGCAGCGGCGCCTGCGACGCCAGCAGCTCACCCACGCGGCGGAGCACGATGCTCCAGTGCGCGTTGACCAGATTCTGCAGGATGACCCAGAACAGCGCGCCGAGGCCGAGCGCCAGGACCCACATGAACGCGGTCAGGTACGAGAGCGAGAAGCGGCGGAAGCCGTCGCCCTCCATCGAACCGAGCGCCACTGCAGCGGCCAAGCCGACCGCGCCGAGACCAGCGGCCTTCGTGAACATCGACTGCCCAGCCGCCCCGAGGCGAATGTTGTCGTCCGGATAGTCCGGGCCCTGACCGCCCGAGCCCCTGCCGCTGCCCGAGCTGCCGCCGCCGCCGCCAGCGCCGCTAGACGCCTTGTCGGCCGACTTCTTGGGCGATTTTCCCGCGTCCTTTTTGCCTTGTTCCGTTGCCATGTCGTCTCTCACTTCAGGCTGCCGCGTTCGGACTCGGGCACGTCGTTCAGCGTGCCGGCTTGGCTGCGCTGCAAGGCGCGCACGTACATGATGATCGCCCAGCGATCCTCAGCGGGGATCTGCGGGCCGTAGGCGGGCATGTTGCGCACGCCGTTGGTGATGCTGTTGAACAGCTCACCGACCGGCTGATTGCGCACGTACTCTTGCGTCATGTTGGTCGGCTGGATCCAGCCGCCCTGGTGCAAGGCGTCGGCGCGCTGGTGCACCATGCCGTCGCCCAGGCCGCCTTGGCCGTGGCACGGCGTGCAGTAGATGCCGAAGCGGGCTTTGCCGCGCGCCATCGTTTCTTCGTTGAGCTCGACTTGCGCCGGGAAGGTGCGGGCCCAGCCGCCGCCAATGCTGCCGCGGTAGAAGTGGTCGTCTTCGTTCAGGTGACCGACCGCGACGGTGCCGGGCAAGGCTTCGCGATCGGCGCGACCGTCGGCGAAGATCGGGTTCTCGCGCTGCGCCTTGTATTTGGGCTGCGAGTCCATGTCTTGGATCAGGTGGATGCGCGGCTTGTCGCTCTTGGAGTGGCGCGCCTTGACCGCCAGTGCCAGCGGTACGACCGCCGCGCAGGTCACGATGATCAAGCCGTAGATCAGAGCGGGCGGAAAGCTGTTGGGCGTGACGCGGTCTTCGAGCACGTTCTCGACCGCGACCGGGTGCGTCGTGTCGATCAACGCGCGCGTGTCCTGCTCGTCGAACTTGGCGTCAGAGGCCTGGACCATCAGGAAGAACTTGTCGTCGGTGACGCGACCGAAGCGCTTGACCAGATCGAGCGGGTGCGACGGATGCGGCAGGCCGTTGAGCATCAGCATGCCGACCAGCGTCGTGATCGCGCTGAACAACACCGTGAGCTCGAACATGATCGGCACGTTGGCCGGGATGCTCCACGTCGGCTTGCCCGAGATCAGCCACGGGTAGTCGTAGGCGTTCATCCACCACTGCATCAAGATCGCGCTGCCGAGCCCGGTGATGCCGGCGCACAGCGTGATCCACGGCAGCACCGTCATCTTGATGCCCATCGCGGCGTCGATGCCGTGAACCGGGAATGGGCTGTATGTGTCCCACTTCTCGAAGCCGGCGTCGCGCACCTTCTTGGCGGCCGAGACGAGTTGGTCCGGCGTGTCGTACTCCGCCAGGATGCCGTGGAGCTCGGGGGCTGTCGATTCAGCCTGGGGCTTGTGATCGTCGCTCATGATCTTTTCTGTCACGGCTGAGCGTGAGCGTGGGCCGCGTCGTCGTGGCCGTGGTGCAGGTGTGGCCGGGCGTGGCCGCCTGCCGGGCTGAAGGCTTTGACTTCGGACATCGCCACCAT
>JBBQYL010000298.1:0-5333 GCA_038208735.1 Burkholderiales bacterium | reverse complement strand
GCGATCCCGAGCAGCCCGCAGG
Source organism: Burkholderiales bacterium (assembly GCA_038208735.1). GTDB lineage: Bacteria > Pseudomonadota > Gammaproteobacteria > Burkholderiales > Burkholderiaceae_C > Scleromatobacter. Next base: position 5,311 of record JBBQYL010000298.1, on the reverse strand, counting down.
CGCGGCGCTCGGACAGGCCGCGTTCGCAAGCGAACGCAACCTGCTCGCGCCGCGCCTGCGGGCTCACCACTTTCGATGATTGATCTCCTTGAGCACGTCAATGGCGAGCTCGCGCTCGGCCAGCAGTTTCTTCAGCCGGGCGTTCTCGCCTTCCAAGGTACGCAGCCGCTTGATGTCTTGCGGCGAGAGCTCGCCGAAGTGCTTGCGCCAAGCGTAGATCGTCTGCTCGCTGACCTTGTGCTTCTTGGCCGTCTCGGCCACCGACGTGCGGTCCGCCTCACGCAGTGCCGCCACCATCTGCTCTTCGCTGAATCGACTCTTCCTCATGGGCTCCTCGCTGTCGAAGAGCCATCATCACAGGAACTATTGGTACGAAGAAACCGGGCAGGTCACTACTTCGATCGAGGACACCTCACGCGGCGTACGGATCCGACATGGGGGACAGAAATCGAAGCCGAGCGCGCTAACGCCGACACCTTCCATTTCTCGAACTGTTCGCCGCAACATTTTCGATTCAACCAGTCGGCCAGATACTGGCAAGGGGTCGAGCGCTATGTGCTGGAGACAGGCGTACTGGCCCAGAACGAGAGGCGCCGGCTGTGCGTGTTTCAGGGGCCCCTGTTCGACGACTCGATCGACCGTATGGCCGGCGACGTGCAGATTCCATCGTCGTTCTTCAAGGTCGTCTGCTGGAAAAGTGCAGCCGGTCTGAAGGCGGTCGGCATCGTCGTGGATCAAGGCGCGCTGCTCGACGAACCTCGACGCAGCCTTGGGCAGCCGCAGGCCGTCACTCCGGTCAACGTGAACCACTGGCGGGTCAGCATTGCCGCCATCGAGAAGCGGGCAGGACTTGACTTCGGCCACGCGGTCCGCGACGCGGACACGATCAACCAGGGGCAACAACCGGTGGTGGGACGGGAAGCCTTGCAAGGACGCTTGATCACGCGCATGGAGGACCTCGTCCTGTAGAGAACAGCGAGAAGGCTATCGTTTCGCTTGCCCTGCAACGGCTCTGTATTGACCGTCGCGGGTGACCGGCGCAACGTTCTGGCCAGCATGCGACGAACGAGGCGCAGCGGCGTGAACGTGACACCAGTCAATTCGTCAGGCGGGCAGCGTTAAAGCGTCCGTGAACGGAAGCAAGCCAGAACGACCTGCGCCGAACCCGCTCCCTCTAAGCTTGAATCGGCATCGCTACCTTCGACCGTTCAAAGCGTCGCAGCCGCCGCAACGATCTGATCGCGTACATGCAGAATCTTCGGGCTCCGAAGGCTGCCGCGAGCCCAACTGAGGTACAGCGTATTGCCCGGCGTGGATACGGGCTTGAACAACTCCACCAAGTCACCGCTGGCAAGGTCCTTCTCCACCAGGTAGGTTGGCAAGACCGTCAGACCTGCACCTGCAATCGCCAGCGTCCGCAATGCCCGCAGGTCGGGAACGATGGCTCTCGCCTTGATGGGCGGCTGCCGCCCGAATTCGCTGCGCCAGAAGCGACGAATCATCGGCAGTCCTTCGTCGTAGGCGAGCCAGGGAATGCCTTCGAGTGCCGCGCTGTCCAGTGACATGCCGCGGGCGGAGGGGAGCCTCGCCGCGATTCGCGGTGCGCACACCAGAGTGAACTCTTCTCGATAGAGCGCCACAGTGTCGAGTGACGCAGTCGTGGGCTTCACGGTCAGCACCGCCAAGTCCAGCTCGGTGCGTCGCAGCTGATCGGCCAGACCATCTGCAAGGCCAAAGGCGACCGTCAGGCGCAGTTGCGATTCCGTGATCTGCGAAATGCAAGGCAGCAGCACGCGCGACAAAAATTCCACCGGGCCACCGAGCGTCACCACACCGATCAGTTCCTCTGACGACATGCGCGCGACGGTCAGTGTGTGCTCCAGCCCATCCATGTAGGGCGCAAGCGATTGCGCCAGCGCGTGTCCGGCGGCAGTCGGCGCGATACCGCGCCCTGCCTTGACAAACAGCTTCTTCTGTAGCGAAGCCTCCAACGCCTTGAGGTGGCCAGAAGCTGCCGGCTGTGTGATGGCGAGCTGAGCCGCCGCCGCAGTGACCGATCCGAGCCGGTAGGCGGTCAGGAACGTCTTGGCATGAACCATCAGATACATAAGCCGAATTATAGAAGACGGTCTAAATACCGATTGGACTGATGTCTCTGGCGCCACCAAAGTTCGCCTCTACCAAGCCCCACGCCATGAAACCCAATAAGGCACTCATCGTCGCCACCTCGCACGCCTCGCTCGGCGGCACGCCCGAACGCACCGGCGTGTGGATAGGTTGCCTCGCGTCAGCCTACTGGGGCCTGCGCGACGCCGGCATAGACGTCGACATCGCGTCGATGCGGGGTGGGCAGATACCGATCGACTCCAGAAGCATCGAGGCCATTGGATCGAACGCGCCCAGTGTCGAACGCTTCCTGCGCGATGCCAGAGCGCAGCGGGCCATGGTGCAGTCACCGAAGTTGCGCATGTTCAACCCCGCCGCGTTCTGCGCAGTGGTGCTGCCGGGTGGCCACGGTTGTTTGTGGGACCAAGTGGCCGACCCGGACCTCGGACGAACGGTGGAACGCATCTTGGCTGCCGGGGGTGTAGCCGCAGCGATATGTCACGGAGTGGCCGGCCTGTTGGCGCCAGGCACAACGGGAACATCTGCGCTCGCGGGGCGTTCTGCAACCGCATTCACTCTGCGCGAAGAACAAACCGTCGGCCTGGATACCGTCGTGCCGTTCATCCTCGAACAAAGGGTCAGAAAGACCGTATCCACGTTCAAGGCAGGTACGGCATTCGAGCCCTTCACGGTGTGTGACGGGAATCTGATCACGGGTCAAAACCCGGCTTCCGCGCAGCTGGTGGTCGACAAACTCGTCATGACCCTGCTCGCCTCGGGCATTGATCGCACACCGGCCACACACACCGCGGGCAAGCGGATCGCTGCGCGGCACCTTCCCTCAGCCAACAACCCGCACTGACCCAACCCGGACCTGCTCATGATTTACGAACTTCGCACCTACGACGTCAAGCCCGGCCTGCTCGCCGACTACCTGAGACTCTTCAACGACGTCGGCATGCCTGTCAGAAAGCGCTTCGGCACACTCGTTGGATTCTGGTCGTCGGAGTTCGGTGCGCTCAACCGCGTGGTTCACCTCTGGCAGTACGACAGCTTGGATCAGCGTGCGGCAGTGCGAGTCGAACTGATGCAAGACCCGGTCTGGGTTCACGAATTCCTGCCTGTGGCGCTTCCGATGCTGGACCGCATGGAGAGCGTTGTGCTCAACCCGACGAGCTTCTCGCCACTGCAATGAGCAACACCCACTTCAACTACGTCGCCGGAGAGTGGCGCGACGCGCCGCACGGACTGCCGAACATCAACCCCTCGGACACGCGCGAGACGATCGGCCGCTATGCGAGCGCCTCTGAGCAGGACGTGGAAGATGCGTTCGACAGTGCGCGCAAAGCGCTTCCAGCCTGGTCGCATGCCTCACCGCTGATGCGTTCGGACTTGCTGTCCAAGGTCGGCGATGCACTGCATACGCGCCGAAACGAACTGGGAACTTTACTAGCGCGCGAAGAAGGTAAGACCATGCCGGAGGCCGTTGGCGAGGTCCTTCGGGCCAGCCAAATATTCAGGTTCTTCGCGCATGAAGCGCTGCGCTTGTCAGGCGAAACCGGTGCGTCAATCCGGCCGGGTGTCGATGTCCACGTCACGCGCGAGCCGGTCGGCATCGTGGGTGTGATCACGCCTTGGAACTTTCCCATCGCCATCCCGGCCTGGAAGATTGCGCCCGCGCTCGCGTTCGGCAACTGCGTGGTGTTCAAGCCAGCCGAGTGGGCACCCGGCTGTTCCTGGGAGTTGACCAAAGCGCTCGTAGATGCCGGCATCCCGCCAGGTGTCTTCAACCTCGTGATGGGTCCAGGTGGCAGTACCGGCGCGGCCCTGGCGGCGAGCCCAGAACTCGATGCCCTCACGTTCACGGGTTCACAGGCGACAGGGCGCGGCATTGCGCAGTCTGTAGCGCAGCGCGGCGTCAAGCTGCAGCTCGAGATGGGCGGCAAGAATCCGCTGATCGTCCTCGACGACGCGGACCCTGCCGTCGCGTTGGATTGCGCCATTCAAAGCGGCTTCTACTCGACAGGACAGCGATGCACCGCATCGAGCCGGGTGATCGTCACCACCGGCATCCACGACGGATTCGTCGATGCGCTGATCTCTGCAACCCAGAATTTGCGTGTGGGCGCCGCCACCGACGCCGAGACGCAGATTGGTCCGGTCGTGCACGAACGCCAGTTGGACAAGGTGCTCGACTACGTCCGCGTCGGCCAGGCAGAAGGCGCCACGTTGGCCGCCGGCGGCCAACGACTGGAGGGCGCCACACCGGGCCACTTCATGTCACCCGCCCTGTTTGTGGGTTCGCGCACCGGCATGCGGATCGATGTCGAAGAAATCTTCGGGCCAGTCGTCTCCGTGCTGCGGGCAGACGACTACGAGCACGCGCTTGCCATGGCCAACGACACCGAGTTCGGCTTGTCGGCCGGGATTGCCACGACATCGCTCTCCAAGGCGCGGCACTTTCAGCGTCACGCCCAGGCCGGCATGGTGATGGTGAACCTGCCGACAGCAGGTGTGGACTTTCACGCGCCATTCGGCGGCACGAAGGGTTCCAGCCAAGGACCACGCGAACAGGGAACACATGCCAAGGAGTTCTACACCCGCGTCAAGACTTCATACGTTCGATAACCCTAGGCGCCATCAAGCGCGCCCCACTACAAGCCGGAGACAAACCATGAATACTTTTCACGTTGGCTGCGCCATCAGCTTTGCCATCACCGCCGCGCTGGTGCTGGCCACCAGTTCCGCTTCGGCGCAAACCACGATCAAGATTGGCTACGCCAACACCAAGGAATCTCACCTGGGCGTAGGCGCGTCGGTCTTTTGCGACGAAGTCCAGGTCCGAACCGCCGGTCGCTATGTCTGCCAGCATTTCCCGAGCAACGCGCTCGGCGGGGAGCGCGAGATGACCGAGGGCCTTCAGATTGGAACCATCGACGCTGCGAACCTTACAACGGGGCCAATCGGAAACTTCGTGCCTGAAGTCCGTGTGTTGGATCTCCCGTTCCTGTTCAGGGACTACGACCATGCGCGCAAGACGCTGGACGGGGCCATCGGTCAGGAGCTGCTGGCGAAGTTCCAACCGAAAGGTCTGATCGCGTTGGCCTGGACCGAGAACGGATTTCGTCACATCACGAACAGCAAGCGCTCCGTCGTGAAGCCTGGCGACGCCGCCGGTCTGAAGCTGCGCACGATGGAGAACAAG
>JBBQYL010000297.1:0-5377 GCA_038208735.1 Burkholderiales bacterium | reverse complement strand
AGCACGCGGTGCGTGAGGCGCGTGGTTTCCGACAGGTTCTCGTCGTCGAGCTGGAACGGCGGCGTGACGCTGGGGTTCAGCACTTCCAGCTCATGGCACAGCACTTCCACCTTGCCGCTGGCGAGGTTGGCGTTGAACTTGTCGTCGGGTCGCAGGCGCACGAGGCCCACGACCTTGATGCAGAACTCGTTGCGCACGACTTCGGCCGTCTTGAACATCTCGGCGCGGTCGGGGTCGCAGACGACCTGGACCAGGCCTTCGCGGTCGCGCAGCTCGATGAAGATGACGCCGCCGTGGTCGCGGCGACGGTGGGCCCAGCCCATGAGGGTGACGGTCTGGCCGGCCAGCTTCTCGCTGACGAGGCCGCAATAAGTGGTTCGCATGGCAGTACTCCGTTGATCGGTACGGTGTTTGTCTGGACGCACTGCGCGCCTTCTGGCGGCGCGCGAGCGGATCCTGGGTTGGGGTGGCAGGCCGGAGCGGGGGGTGACCCTCAGGACTGAACGCCGATGACCTCGGGGCGTTCAGCCCACCCGATTGGGGTCGGCCCCCTCCGGCGGAACCAGGATCCCGGCCGGGGGCGCCACGACGCCCATGGAGATGATGTACTTCAACGCCTCGTCCACGCTCATGCGCAGCGGCTTGCAGGCGGCGCGCGGCACCATCAGGAAGAAGCCCGATGTCGGGTTGGGCGTGGTGGGCACGTACAGGCTCACGTGTTCTCCGGGCAGGCCGGCCGCGACCTCGCCCGAGGGCCTGCCCGTGACGAACGCGATCGTCCAGCTGCCGTCGCGCGGGTACTGCACGAGCACCGCCTCGCGAAACGCGTTGCCATTGGTGGAGAACAGGGTGTCGGAGACCTGCTTGACCGACACGTAGATCGACTTGACGATGGGAATGTGCGACAGCAGGTAGTTCCACTGCTTGAGCCACCACGCGCCCACGATGTTGGTGACCAGCATGCCCGTGATCAGCAGCAGCAGCACGAGCAGGATCACGCCCAGTCCCGGCACCTTCATCAGCGCGTCGACGAGGTTCTGCGAGCTGTCGCTGTGCTCGGGCCCGGAGATGACGCGCTGCAGGCCCGTGAGCACGCCATGGAACATGCCGTCCATGAGGTTGATGGCCCACATGAGCACGCCCACCGTGATGGCGAGCGGCAGCCACACGAGCAGGCCGGCGAAAAGGTATTTTCTCAAGAAGGGCTCCCGCCGGACGGCGCCGGGGCCGCGGCCGCGGGCGAGGCCTTGGCGCCGCCTTCCGGCGAGCTCGCGGGCGCGGCGGCGGGCGCGGCCGCTCCCGCGGTGTCGCCAGGAGTGGCCGCCGCCGCCGGGGCGGGCGCGTTGCCTCCCTTGAAGTCGGTGGCATACCAGCCGGAGCCCTTGAGCTGGAATCCGGCGGCGGTCACCTGCTTCTGGAACTGCTCGGCACCGCACGCCGGGCAGGTGGTGAGCACCGGGTCGGACATCTTTTGCAGCACGTCGCGCGAATGGCCGCACGAAGCGCAGCGGTACGCGTAGATCGGCATGGCTAGGCTCTTTGGAGTTAACTTCAAATTATAGATGCCCGGGCCGCCTGGGGCAGGGAATCCCCGGCGCGGCGAGCGGCTAGCCTTGAATATGAGGGCTTATCCCGACGAAACAACCTCGTCCCGCGTGGATCCTGCGACTGCGCGCAGGATGACACTTCAACGGTCATCCTGCGCGAAGTCGCAGGATCCATGCGTCCATTCAGTGGAAGTGCGGGAACAGTCGCACCGCGCTCAGTCCGACCACGAAACCGACGGCCACCCACAGCATCGCCTGCAGCAGCCGGTTGGTGCGCCGCTGCTCCTTCAGCAACGCGGCCACCAGCACCGCCGAGGCGGGCGCGGCGTCGCCGTCGGACTTGTGCGCGGCCAGGCTCAACGCCTGGTGCACGAGCCGTGGCAGCGCCGGCAGGTAGTGCGCGTAGCGCGGCGCCTCGTCCTTCAGGCGGTCGATGAAGCCGCGCCAGCCCACCTGCTGGTTCATCCAGCGCTCCAGGAAGGGCTGCGCGGTGCTCCACAGGTCGAGCTCGGGATCGAGCTGGCGGCCCAGGCCCTCGACGTTGAGCAACGTCTTCTGCAGCAGCACGAGCTGCGGCTGGATCTCGACGTTGAAGCGGCGCGAGGTCTGGAACAGGCGCAGCAGCACCTGGCCCAGCGAGATGTCCTTCAGCGGCCGGTCGAAGTGCGGCTCGCAGACGGCGCGCACCGCGCTCTCCAGCGCCTCCAGCCGGGTGTCGGGCGGCACCCAGCCACTCTCGATGTGCAGCTCGGCCACGCGCTTGTAGTCGCGCCGGAAGAAGGCGATGAAGTTCTGCGCCAGGTAGTCCTTGTCGGACTCGGTGAGCGTGCCGATGATGCCGAAATCGAGCGCGATGTAGCGGCCGAAGGTGTCCGGCGCGATGCTCACCTGGATGTTGCCGGGGTGCATGTCCGCGTGGAAGAAGCCGTCGCGGAACACCTGCGTGAAGAAGATGGTGACGCCGTCGCGCGCCAGCTTGGGGATGTCGACGCCGGCCAGGCGCAGGCGCTCCACCTGGCTGATGGGCACGCCGTACATCCGCTCCATCACCATCACGCGCGAGGTGCAGAAGTCCCACAGCATCTCGGGCACCAGGATCAGGTCGAGGCTGGCCATGTTGCGGCGCAGCTGCGCGGCGTTGGCGGCCTCGCGGATGAGGTCGAGCTCGTCATGCAGGTACATGTCGAACTCGGCGACGACGTCGCGCGGGCGCAGCCGCTTGCCGTCGACGCTCATGCGCTCCACCCAGCGCGCCACCGTGTGCAGGATGGCCAGGTCGCTCTCGATGGCCTGCAGCACGTTGGGCCGCAGCACCTTCACGGCCACCTCGCGGCCGTTCTTCAGCGTGGCGAAGTGCACCTGCGCGATGGACGCGCTGGCCACCGGCGTGTTGTCGAAGCTCGCGAACACGTCGTCGAACTTGCGGCCCAGCTCCTTCAGCAGGCCGCCTTCGACGAGCGCGCGCGCCGCCAGGCCGTCGAACGGGGGCACCCGGTCCTGCAGCAGCGCGAGCTCGTCGGCCAGGTCGGCCGGCAGCAGGTCGCGGCGGGTGGACAGCACCTGGCCGAACTTGATGAAGATGGGGCCCAGCCGCTCGAGCGCCTGGCGCAGGCGCGGCCCGCGCGGCTCGTCGTAGCTGCGGCCGATGGAGATCACGCGGGCGAGCAGGCGCAGCCACGGCTGGCGCACGCGGCCCAGCGCGATCTCGTCCACGCCGAAGCGCAGCAGCGTGAAGCCGATGAAGAGGAGGCGGCCGAAATGGCGCATGTCAGTCTCTCGTCCGACGAGAGCCCAGGATCACGACTTGTTGCGCGACTGGAGCATGTCGAACATCTGCCCCATCGCCTTCTTGGCCACCTCGGCGGCCTGCGCGAACTGGGCGCTGGCACGGCTGACGCCCTCGGCCACGGTGGGGCCGAAGAAGCGCTCGGCGTCGGCCGCGGGATCCCAGCGCACGTTCTGCGCGATCCAGTTGACGTCGGCCGCCAGCGCGCCATCGCCTTCGATGGACATGGGCGGCAGGCCGCCCTTGAACACGCTGCCGGCCGCCTTGCCGGGCTCGGACGCGTCGATGCGCACGTTCAGGTCGGGCGTGACCGAGGCCTCGTCGGCGGTCTCGACCGCCTCGAACAGCCCCGCCGGCGTGACGCGCAGCGTGAGCGGCGGCGGCACCGGCATGAGGCCCGGCCAGCCGCTGACGTCGACGCGCACGGCCTTGCCGGCATGCGCACGCAGGCGCTCGACCGCGGGCGGGCAGCCCGTGAGCACGTGGTTGGCAAACAGCACCATGCGGTTGCGCACGGCGGGAAGCCAGAGATCCTGGAAAGGCAAGTCCATGGGGTCGATTGTAGGTGTCAGGCCGCGTCGAACCCGTTCGGATTGAGGGACTGCCAGCGCCAGCTGTCCGTGCACATCGCGTCGAGCCCGCGCGTGGCCTGCCAGCCCAGCTCGGCCGATGCCCGCGCCGGATCCGCGTAGCAGCTGTCGATGTCGCCCGGACGGCGCGCGACCACGTCGTAGGGAACGGGCTTGCCGCTGGCCTTCTCGTAGGCAGCAATCAGCTCGAGCACGCTGTAGCCGCGGCCGGTGCCCAGGTTGAGCAGCAGCGAGCCCGGGCTCGACCGCAGCCGGTCCAGCGCCGCCACGTGGCCAAGGGCCAGGTCCACCACGTGGATGTAGTCGCGCACCCCGGTGCCGTCGGGCGTGTCGTAGTCGTCGCCGAACACCGACAGCCGGGCGCGCCGGCCCACGGCCACCTGGGCCACGTAGGGCATCAGGTTGTTGGGCACGCCGCGCGGATCCTCGCCGATGCGCCCGCTCTCGTGCGCGCCCACCGGGTTGAAGTAGCGCAGGATGCCCGACTGCCAGCCGGCTTCCGCGGCCGCCAGGTCGCGCAGGATCGTCTCGCCGATCAGCTTGGTCTCGCCGTACGGATTGGTGGCGCGGGCGGCCGAGTCCTCGCGGATGGGCAGCACGTCGGGCTTGCCGTACACGGTGGCGCTGGAGCTGAACACGATGCGGTTGACGGCGTGCGCTCGCATGGCCGTGCAAAGCGACAGCAGCCCGCCGATGTTGTTGGCGTAATAGCGCAGCGGCTGCTGCGTCGACTCGCCCACCGCCTTGAAGGCCGCGAAATGCACGACGGCGTCGATGCGGTGGCGCGCGAACACGGCGGCCATCGCGTCGGCGTCGCAGACGCTGGCGCGCTCGAACTCGGGCGACCGGCCCCCCAGCTGCTCGATGCGGTTGAGCACCTCGGGCGAGCTGTTGGAGAAGTCGTCGAGCCCGACGACGTCGTAGCCGGCCGCCAGCAGCTCGAGCCAGGTGTGGGAGCCGATGTAGCCGGTGGCGCCGGACAGCAGGATCGTCGCCATCTCAGCACTTGATGCCGACGTGCAGGGCCACGGCGCCGCCGGCCATGTCGTGCACGTCGACGTGGCCGAAGCCGGCCGTCTTCATCATCGCCTTCAGCGTGGCCTGGTCGGGGTGCATGCGGATGGACTCGGCCAGGTAGCGGTAGCTCTCGGCGTCGCCGGCCACCAGCTGGCCCACCTTGGGCAGCACGTTGAACGAGTACCAGTCGTAGGCCTTCTGCAGCGGCGCGGCGATCTTCGAGAACTCGAGCACCAGCAGGCGGCCGCCCGGGCGCAGCACGCGGCACATCTCGGCCAGCGCCAGGTCCTTGTGCGTCATGTTGCGCAGACCGAAGGCCACGCTGACGAGGTCGAAGCTGTCGGTGCCGAAGGGCAGCGCCTCGCCATCACAGATCAACGTCGGGAGCACCAGGCCCTCGTCGAGGAGGCGGTCGCGGCCCTGCCGGAGCATCGCCT
>JBBQYL010000296.1:0-5452 GCA_038208735.1 Burkholderiales bacterium | reverse complement strand
AAGCTGGACGTGCTCGGCGCCAAGGTGCGCGTGGCGGGCGACGCGGTGCTGGAGAGCGACCGCTGGATGCCGCAGGTGGCCGTGGGGGTCGAGGTCAAGCGCGCCGACGCCGACACCTTGAAGCCCGTGCTCGACGCGCTGGGCGCCGGCACCCGGGGCGTCGACTGGTACGTCAGCGCCACCAAGCTGTTCCTCGCGCAAGGCGTCCTCGTCAACGCCACGCTGCGCGCCACCAAGGCCAACCAGAACGGGCTGCTGGGCTTCGGCGGCACCGCGCAGGAGAAATACCGCCTGGAGCCCGAGGTGTCGGCGGCGTGGCTGGCCAGCCGCACGCTGGCCTTCGGCGCCGAGTACCGCCGCAAGCCCGACAACCTGGATCCGTCGCTGCTGGGCGCCGGCCTCAAGGAGGACGACTGGTTCGACGTGTTCGCCGCGTGGGCGCCCACCAAGCACGTGTCGCTCACCGTCGCCTACCTGCAGCTGGGCCGCATCGTGCCCGCCATCGCGACGAAGAAGCAGGACGGCGGCTACGCGTCCGCGCAGATCGCGTTCTGATGCGTTTCCAAGGACATCCCATGACCAAGTTCCTGCCCGCCCTCGCCCTGCTGCTGGCCACGGCCGCTTCGTTCGCCCAGACGGCGGCGCCGGCCGCCTCGGCCGCCACGCCGTCGCCGGGCTTCCCGGCCCCCGCCGACGACGCGCTGTTCCGCGACCTCGGCGGCCGCCCCGGCATCGACGCCATCGTCGGCGACTTCGTGCCGCGCCTGGTGGCCGACCCGCGCACGAGCGAGTTCTTCAAGAAGACCAACCAGGCGCACCTGAAGGACATGCTGGCGCTGCAGTTCTGCGTGGTCTCCGGCGGCGGCTGCGTCTACACCGGCCTGCCCATGGACAAGGCCCACCACGACATGGACATCTCCAAGGCCGACTTCAACGCGCTGGTGGAGGTGCTGCAGGCCTCGATGGACGCGCAGCACGTGCCGTTCGCCACGCAGAACCGTCTGCTGGCGCGGCTCGCGCCGATGCATCGCGAAATCGTCAACGTGCACTAAGCTGCGGGGGATGCCCGATTCCCCCACGCTCTTCAAGACCGCCGAGGCCTTCGAGACCTGGCTCAAGAAGCACCACGCCGCCTCCGACGGCCTGTGGCTGCAGATCGCCAAGAAGGGCGCCGACGAGCCCGGCGTCACCTACCCCGAGGCGGTGGAGATCGCGCTGTGCTGGGGCTGGATCGACGGCCAGAAAAAAGGCCTGGACGACCAGCACTTCCTGCAGCGCTTCACGCCGCGGCGCGCGCGCAGCATCTGGTCGAAGATCAACGTGGCGAAGGTCGCGACGCTCATCGAGGCGGGCCGCATGCAGCCGCAGGGGCAGGCGCAGATCGACGCCGCGCAAGCCGACGGCCGCTGGGAGCAGGCCTACGACGGCGCACGGACCGCCACAATGCCGGACGACCTGCAGGCGGCACTGGACGCGAACGCCGCGGCGAAGGCGTTCTTCGCCACGCTGAACGCCACCAACCGCTACGCCGTGACGTGGCGGGTACAGACGGCCGTGAAGCCGGAGACGCGCGCGCGGCGCATCGTGCAGCTGGTGGACATGCTGGCCCGCGGCGAGGCCATCCACATTTTCAAGCCGAAGTCCTGACCTCGCTTGTCATCCTGCGCGCAGTCGCAGGATCCACGCGTTGCGACAAAGATGGATCCTGCGACTGCGCGCAGGATGACAGCCCCTCGGTTCAGGCGAAGTCGTACTTGCCGCCGCGCTCCAGCGCGCGCTGGTAGGCGGGACGCGCATGCGCGCGGGCGAGCCAGTCCAGCAGCCGCGGCGTCTTCTCCTTGCCGAGCCCGGCGCGCTGGTTGGCGGCCTCCACCGGAAAGCTCATCTGGATGTCGGCGGCCGTCAGCTGGTCGCCGACGAACCACGGACGCTGCGCGAGCTCGGACTCGATGAAGGCCAACTGGCGCTCCAGGTTCGGGTCGACGAAGCTCTTGAGCACCTTGTCGGCGATGCCGCGGGCGATCGGCTTGACGAAGAACGGCATCGGCGTGGACTTGATGCGCATGAAGATGAGCTTCATCAGCAGCGGCGGCATGGCGCTGCCTTCGGCGAAGTGCAGCCAGTAGACGTAGCGCCGGTAGTCGGCGCCGCCCTTGGCCGGGCGCAGGCCCGAGGCCTGGCCGTAGTTGTCCATCAGGTATTCGACGATCGCGCCCGATTCGGCCACCGTGACGTCGCCGTCGGTGATGACGGGCGACTTGCCCAGCGGGTGCACCTTCAACAGCTCGGGCGGCGCGAGCATGGTCTTGGCGTCGCGCTGGTAGCGCTTGATCTCGGACGGCAGCCCGAGCTCCTCGAGCAGCCACAGGATGCGCTGCGAGCGCGAGTTGTTCAGGTGGTGGACGGTGATCATGGCGCCTCGCTTCATGGAAGCGGCGGCACGATGCGCCCCCGCGGTTGGGGGCGATTGTCACCGCGCCGTGCGGCCGAGCGCGACCCCGGGGCGATGCGTCGCCGGGGTGACAGCGCTCAGGCGGCGGCCAGCGCCGCCCGCAGCACTTCGGGCAGCCCCGTGACCGCCGGCATGCGCAGTTCGCCGAACAGGTTCTTCGGGTCGGCCATGCCCGGCACCAGGTCGATGCTGCGGCCCAGGCCCAGCTCGGTGGCCAGGTCGCGCAGCAGGCGCAGCGCGGAGAAGTCCTCCAGCGCGAAGCCCACCGAGTCGAACACGGTGATCTGTTCGGGCGACGTGCGCCCCGCCACCTCGCCGGCCAGCACGCGCCAGAACTCGGTGACGGCGAAGTCGGCCGGCATCTGCTGCAGGTCGCCCTCGATGCGGCTCTGAGGCTCGTACTCGACGAACACCGCGCCGGCGCGCAGCACGTCGGCGTGCAGCTCGGTCTTGCCGGGGCAGTCGCCGCCGACGCCGTTGACGTGCATGCCCGGCGCCAGCATCTCGGGCGTGATGATGGTGGCGTTGGTCTTGTCGGCGGTCACGGTGGTGACGATGTCGGCGCCGCGCACGGCCTGGGCGGCGCTCGCGCAGACGGTGGTCTCCAGGGCCGGCGCCACGGCGTTCAGGTTGGCCACCAGCTTGGCGGTGGCTTCGGGATCGACGTCGAACAGGCGCACCTCCTCGATGCCCATCAGCAGGTGGAACGCCAGTGCCTGGAACTCGCTCTGCGCGCCGTTGCCGATCACGGCCATCACGCGGCTGTCGGCGCGCGCGCAGCGGCGGGCCACCATCACCGACGTGGCGGCGGTGCGCATCGCGGTGGTGAGCGTCAGCTCGCTGAGCAACTCGGGCCGGCCGGTGTCGACGTCGGCGAGCAGGCCGAAGGCCATCACGGTGGGCAGGCCGGCGCGCGTGTTCTTCGGGTGGCCATTGACGTACTTGAAGCTGTACAGGCGCGAGTCGGAGATCGGCATCAGCTCGATCACGCCGTCCTTCGAATGGTTGGCCACGCGGGCCGACTTGTCGAACTCGCCCCAACGCGCGAAGTCGGCCTCGAGGTAGGACACCAGCAGCCCCAGGCAGGCGGCCAGGCCCTTCGCGTCGACGATGGCGCCGATGTCGCGGGTGGTGAGCAAGGTCGTCATGAAATGTCTCCTTTAGGTATACGGAGATTGTTTCGGGACTCGGCGGCAAGCGAAATGGGCACTAGTGCTTCGTTTCGATCAATAATTTGACATATCGGCAGCATTGACTGCCATTTCGTCAAATTGCGTTGACAGGATTTTCAGATCGATGGACACGCTCGACCAACAACTCATCGCGCTGCTGCGCACCGACGCACGCGCCTCCGTCGCCACGCTGGCGCATCGCCTGGGCGTGTCGCGCGGCACCGTCAACAACCGCATCACCAAGCTGGAGGACGGCGGCACCATCGTGGGCTACACGGTGCGTCTGAGGCCGGACATCGAGCACAACGAGATCACGGCCTGGATGAGCATCGCCGTCGAAGGCAACCAGACGCGCGAGGTGATCGCCATCCTGCTCGGCGAGCCCGGCATCGGCGAGTTGCACGACACCAACGGCCGGTGGGACCTGCTGGCCGAGGTACGCTCCGCCAACCTCGCCGACCTGGCCGCCGTGCTCGAGCGGGTGCGGCTGATCAAGGGCATCGGCGCCACCGAGACGTCCATCCACCTGCAAAGCTACAAATGACCGGAACGCCCTTTCCCCGCCGCCGCGACCTGCTGGGCCTGGCCACCGGCGCGGCCTCGCTGGCGCTGCTGCCCGGCTCCGGGGTCTTCGCGCTGACGATCACGCAGACGCCGCCGAAGTCGCCGGCGAGCGTCGCGTTCCTGTCGCCCGATGCCGGCGCCGCGGCCTTCGCCCAGCCCGGCGACACCTACTACGCCAACATGGGACTGCTGGAAGCCAGAGCGCGAACGCGCTCGCCGCTCGCCGGGCTGTCGCTGGCCGACGCGCGCAAGGCGGTACACGACTTCGACGCCGCCGCGGTGCTACCGTTCAGCGAGCGCGAGCAGATCGCCCTCCGCGGCGTGATCGACGGCGTGCAGGCGTCGCTGGAGATCGCCGCACCGTTGTATGCGCGCACGCCGTGGTCGTTCATCAAGCTGGACGACCGCGCCGAGGGCGGCATGCCGCACACCCGCGGCCCGCACATCGTGCTGCCGAAGTCCGTCGCCGAGGGCTACGCACGGATGCACCAGCAGATGCTAGAGGGCGGCAAGCTGTCCGTCACGCCGCGTGCTCGCAGCCTGTTGCTGCACGAGCAGACCCACGTGCTGGAACGCGCCAACCCCGCGCTGTTCGAGCCCCTGTTCACCGACGTCTTCGGCTTCACGCGCATGACGCCGGCGCCCACCACGCCCTGGCTCGACGCCCACGTCTGCGCCAACCCCGACGGCCCCGACCTGGGGTGGGCGTTCGCGCTCGCCCAGTTGGGCGGCAGCGGCTGGGTGATGCCCTACGTGACGGTGCCCGACAAGGCCGTGCCGCGCATGCCCGACGACTTCCAGGCGATCGGCGTGGAGGTGGTCCGGACGGCCGACGGCTGGAAGGTGGTCGAGCGCGACGGCGTGCCGGTGCGCCGCGACCTGGACGCGATCCCCGGCTACCACGCGCACTTCCCGTTCCCCGACGAGGACTTCCATCCCAACGAGATCGCGGCCGTGGCGCTGGCGCATCTGCTGGTGCACGACGTGGCGGACCTCGACGGGCGACCGTTGATGGCCGGTGTGCGGGGATGGGCGGGACACGCGTTGCGCTGAGACCGTTGGTTCGTGGTTCGTGGTTCGTGGTTCGTGGTTCGTGGGTCGTGGGTCGTGGGTCGTGGGTCGTGGGTCGTGGGTCGTGGGTCGTGGTCGTGGTCGTGGTCGTGGTCGTGGTCGTGGTCGTGGTCGTGGTCGTGGTCGTGGTCGTGGTCGTGGTCGTGGTCGTGGTTCTCGGGGCGCGCAGGGTCAGTCACGACTTACCGGGCAA
>JBBQYL010000295.1:0-5491 GCA_038208735.1 Burkholderiales bacterium | reverse complement strand
GTTAATCCGGCGCGTGCGGAACGCGGGCCGCAAGGCTGCATCCGTGGAAGTGCTTGGATGGCTGGGCTCATGTCGCCAAGGGCATGGACCGGCCCGCCATGGGCGCAGCAGCGCCCGCCGTTCCGCACGCCCTCTCAAGGGTTACGGAGAAGAGGAATAACGGTTGCTCTGCACCGGGTTGAAGCAGAGCGATGACGCGCGTCTGGAGTGATGTGTGCCGGGCTGTTTGACAATTGAAGAATGACCTGTGCGGGATGACCTGGCGCTGCCGTCATCGCGACCGGCCGCAGGCGAACGAAGGCCGGTCGCGATGACGCGCGCTTGATCGATGTCATCGCCATGCCGTGACAGCGGAGGAACCTTGCAGTATCACCCGCCGTTGGCTTGCGGTGGAACAGGAAGACACGTCATGACCAAATTCTTGATCGCCTTGACCGTCGGCGCCGTCGTGGTCGGTGCCGCGGGCCTCTCCACGGAAGCCGCGGCGCAGACGAAATTCTACGATCAGCAGGGCGGGTTTCGTGGCTATGCCTGGTGCCACAAAGCCGGCATGGACATCGTCGACTGCAACTATTTCAACTTAGCTCAGTGCCAGGCTACCAACGCGGGCTTCGGGCCCGCGTACTGCGTGGGGAATCCCTTCACGCCGGCTGGTCCGAGCAAGCCGGCCCGGCGCAAGAAGAGCCGGTCGTACTGAGGTTGAGATCCACCGTCATGCCTGGATCACGGTCGGGGAAACGCCCTGCCGTAGCAGCCGCCGTATGGCTTGAGGCGGCTGGCCATAGACGCGCAGAAAAGCGCGGCGCATTCGTTCCGGGTCGTTGAAGCCGACCGATCGTGCAATCTTGTCGATCGGCAGCGCCCCTTGTTCGATCTGGGCCTTGGCAGCCTCCACGCGAAGACGCTCCACCGCCTTGGCCGGAGTCTCGGCGGTCTCCCGCCGAAACGCCCGACCGAATTGACGAAGGCTCAGGCACGCAACGTCGGCCAGGCGCTGCGCGGGGAGCTCCTCCGCCAGATGTTCGCGCGCAAAACTGAGAGCCTTGCGAATGCGGTCGGACTCTCCCTCCAGCAGCGAAAGTGCCGAAAACTGCGATTGGCCGCCATGACGCCGATGATAGACGACGAGATATCGGGCCACCGCCCGCGACGCTGCGATACCGAGATCGTTCTCGATCAAGGCGAGTGCGAGATCAATTCCGGCGGTGATGCCGGCCGAGGTCCAGATCGGGCCGTCGGTGACGAAGATGGAATCGCCGATCACGTTCACCATCGGGTATTCGCGCTGCAGCCGCCCGATCAATTGCCAGTGCGTCGTCGCTCGCCGCCCTGCAAGCAAACCCAGGCTAGCCAGCATGAACGCAGCCGTACACACGCTCGCCACCCTGCGCGCCTGCGTGGCGGTCGCCTTGAAAGCGTCCTGCTCCTGCGGCTCGAACATCGGCGCAATTTTCCCGCCGACCATGATCAAGGTGTCGAGGGCAACGTCGCCTGCGCGCGTCGTGCTGACGCCGAGGCCTGCGTTGCCCGGCACATAGCCTCCCGCGGCGGAGATCACGTGCAGGCTGTAGGCCTGCGCGCCGGACGGCGTCAGCGCGCTTTGAAAAGCACAATGCGGGCCTGCGAGATCCAGCATCTCGTGGCCGGGACAGACGTAAAAGCCGACATTGATCATGCGGCGTATTATGCCGGAAACATATGGTTTACGCCACCACGGATGACGTGAAATGAGGTAAAAATGACATTCGCGTCAGATGCCGCATGGAGCATGCTGATTGGGATCAATTCCTTCGAAGGAGATAAAATCCCATGCCGGCTCCCACGACCATCCTGATGCCGATCTACGAAGGCGTCACGCAACTCGACTTCACCGGGCCCTATCAGTTCTTCTTCCGCACACCCGATGTCGAAGTGACCGTGGCCTCGATCGGCGGCAAGCCGATCAACGCGAGTGGTTTGACGTTTTCCGAACTGGCTCGTCTGGAGACGATCAAGCGCTGCGACGTTCTGTGCGTCCCGGGCGGCAACGCGGTAGCGGCGCTGGAAAACGAAGCCCTGGTCGACGAAATCAAGCGTCTTGCAGCCACTGCTGAGTACGTGACCTCGGTTTGCACCGGCTCGCTCGTGCTGGCCGCAGCCGGATTGCTTGCGGGAAAACGCGCTGCCTGCCACTGGTCTTATCGCGATCTGCTCTCCCTGTTCGGAGCGATCCCGGATGCAGGCCGGGTCGTCCGCGACGGCAACATCATCACCGGCGGCGGCGTCACGGCCGGGATCGATTTCGCTCTTACGGTCATCGCCGAGATATGTAGCGCGGAGGTGGCGCAAGGCGTTCAACTGGCGCTGGAATACGCGCCCGCGCCGCCGTTCCAGGCCGGACTGCCCGATCTCGCTCCACCGTCAGTCGTGGCCGCGCACCACACACGCATGGCGCCGACAATGAGCGAGAACCGCCGGCGTATCGAACGCGTGGCTGCGCAAGGTGGCAGATGAGGGACTAGCGCTCTATCGCTGGCAATTGAATCGACCACAGCGCAAACTTTTCTCCTCAGCATGAGGGTTGAGATTTGTGCGCGGGTTAGTCCGCTCGGCGTTGATAGCCGTGCCGGTGTCGCCAAAACAAACGCGGCCGGCGACACCATCGCCAGCCGCGCTCGCAGCGATACCTCAAGCCTCGCTCAGGTGAAATCAACCCACACCAGCGGGGCTGCCAGGATGTTGACGTTGTCCAGCGTCACGCCGCTGCCGTTGCCGAAGTCGACGACCACGTTGACGTGGAAGGCGTCCGCGCCGTTCTCCAGGCTGAAGTTCAGGGTGGGCGGCGCAGCGCCGTCGGCGATGTCGAGGTGGATCGCATCCTCGAACACGTTGTAGTCGGTGATGTGGTCGTGGCCAGTGTTCTGGTCGGCCCGGAACACGAAGGTGTCGTGGCCGGCGCCGCCGGTCATGATGTCGTTGCCGCCGCCGCCCTCGATCGTGTTGGCGGCTGTCGAGCCGACCAGCGTGTCGGCGTTGCGCGAGCCGATCACGTTCTCGAAGTTCGAGATGATGTCGCCCGTGGCCTCGCCGCCGCTGGCGGTGTTGGTGCCGAGGTTGATGCTGACGCCGCTGTTCGAGTTGCGGTAGACCAGCGTGTCGTTGAGGCCGCCTGCGCCGTCGAGCGTGTCCTGGCCCGCGCCGCCCTCGATGACGTTGTCGCCGCTGTTGCCGCGCAAGGTGTCGTTGAAGGCCGAACCCGAGACGTTCTCGAACCCGGAAATGACGTCGCCGGTCGCGTGGCCGCCGCTCACGACGTTGGTGGCGAGGTTGACGTTCACGCCTGCGTTCGAGGTGGAGTAGAACAGCGTGTCGTTGCCCTCGCCGCCGTCGAGCGTGTCGCCACCGGCGCCGCCCATGATGTTGTCGTCGCCGCCCAGGCCGCGGATGACGTTGGCGCCGGAGTCGCCGAACAGTCCGTCGTTGAAGTTCGAGCCGGTGAGGTTCTCGATGCTGTTGAAGGTGTCGGACGCTTCGCCCATCTCACCGCCCCAGTGGCTGGCCAGATCGACGATCACGCCAGTGCGGCCGGCTTCGTTCGCAGCGTGCTCGGCGGCAGTCGAATAGTCCACCGTGTCGGTGCCTTCGCCGCCATTGAAGGTGTCGACGCCGCCGTTGCCGATGAACGTGTCGTTGCCGCCGTTGCCGTTGAAGGTATCTCGGCCCGCCCAGCCGCGCATGGTGTCGGCGTCGTCGGTGCCCGTCCGCAGCAACGAAAGATTGGCAAAATCGAGGTGGGCGAAGTTGTTGAAGTCGAGGTTCGGATTCCTGTGGATGGCCATGGTCGTCTCCCGTTGTGCCTGACCCGGTTGCCCCTTGCCCCCGGCTGTCGTCGGAGATCGTGCCTGAGACCTGCCGCCGGGCCTGTCCCATGCGGAACACCTGCTTTTCGCCGTGTGCGCCAGCGCACACAGTTCAATGACCTGTCACCCGGGGAACAGGCGCTGCCATCGGTTCATTGCATCGTCTTCCTCACGGCGGCCGGCGCATGACGCAACCGGGTCGGGACCTGAGGGAGCTGCAAATGGCCGTCAGATTTGGAACGTCTCACCACGACGACATGGTCGGCACGGACGGAGACGACGTTCTGTCCGGACTTGGCGGCGATGACAGGTTCATCGCGAGCGCCGGAGCCGATACGTTCATTGGTGGTGACGGAAACGACACCGTGGACTATCTGCAGACAGCCCGGGCGTCATCGAGCTACCTTGGCTTCGATGGCGTCGTGGTGAACCTTGAAACCGGCGAGGGCGGGTGAGGGGCAGTCACGGGTGCAGTGTTTGCAATGATGGTGACAGCGTCGCCGCGACATGTTTCTTCTCAACCATCGCCGCTCACAAGTAGCGTCACGGCCCCTCACCCCGGCCCTCTCCCCAACGGGGAGAGGGAGGCAGTTACTGGCGGCGTGCGACTGGGGCGCCTACCCCGTCACCCACTTCGGCTTCCGCTTCTCGCGGAACGCGGCCATGCCTTCCTGCCCATCCGGCGCCAAAAACATCCGCTTGCTCCAGGCCTCCATCGTCGCGAACTGCTCGGCGAGCGGCTTCTGCTCCATCGCCGCGCGGACGAGCTTCTTGCCTTCCTTCACCGCGTTCGGGGCGCCCAGCGCAATCATGTCGGTCTCTTCCTTGACCGCCTCGCGCAGCTTGTCCTTGCCCACCGCGCGGTGAACGAGGCCGAGGCCCACGGCCTGGGTGCCTGAGAAGCGCTCGCCCGTGAGAAACAGCTTCATCGCGTTGTGCGTCCCGAGTTTCGGCACGCAGACCACCGCGATGATCGCCGGGATGACGCCGATGCGCACCTCCGAGAAGCTGAACTGCGCATCCTCAACTGCTACGACAATGTCGCAGGCGCCGACAAGGCCGAGGCCGCCCGCAAATGCTGCACCGTTGACCGCGGCGATCACCGGTTTTTCGGCGTTGATGATGATCTGCAGCACTTCGGGGAACGTCGGGCCGGACGTCTGCTTGCCCTGATTTTTCAAATCGGCACCGGCGCAGAACGCCGGCCCGTTGCCAGTGACGACGACGCAGCGGACGTTCGGATCGGCAAGAGCCGCGACGAGATGGTCGTGCAGCTCGGTGACGAGGATCTGCGACAGTGCGTTGCGGTTTTCGGGGCGGTTCAGCGTGATCCAGGCGGCGCCGGATTCGACAGAGTAGAGGGTGGCTTCAGTGGTCGGCATCTTCGATGCTCCTTGGAAATTTGATGAATTCGCGTCGAGTTCTGTGTCGTCCCTGCGCACGCAGGGACCCATACGCCGTGTGGCTAGTTAGTCGGCAGGCGCACGTTGCCTTTCGAAATGCGGAGGCTATGGATCCCTTGGGTTCACAGAACAAGTGCAACACCAGCTATGGTGTTGCTGCGATGGGACAATGTTATGGCCAGCTCAGCCTCGAAGAGCGGGTCGAGATTTATCGGCTGCGTGCGGCCGGTGACTCGATGCACAAGATAG
>JBBQYL010000294.1:0-5532 GCA_038208735.1 Burkholderiales bacterium | reverse complement strand
GCGACCTGCCCATCGTGCTGGTGCAGATCTCCGACGTGTCCAACCTCGAGCTGGTGCGCCAGCTGGTGATGGCGCACGCGTGGTGGCGCCTGAAGGGCCTGGCCGTCGACCTGGTGATCTGGAACGAGGAGCGCGACGTCTATCGCCAGCGCCTGCACGAACAGATCATGGGCCTGATCGCCGCCGGCGTGGAGGCCCACGTGGTCGATCGCCCGGGCGGCATCTTCGTGCGCCACGCGGACCAGATCCCGCAGGAAGACCGCATCCTGCTGCTGTCGGTGGCGCGCGCCGTGCTCAGCGACCGCCAGGGCTCGCTGGCCGAGCAGCTCAACCGCCGGCTGCGCACCGAGCGGCGCACGGCGCCGAAGGCGCAGGGCCGGCCCAACTCCGGGCCCGAGCGGCGCCACGTGGCATTCGTTCCCTCGCGCTCCGCGCGGCCCGAGACCACGCCGGCGCAGCGCGTGTCCACCGGCGACCTCACGCTGTTCAACGGCTACGGCGGCTACGGCAAGGAGGGCACCGAGTACGTGATCGCGCCGCCCACCGGCGTGCGCACGCCCGCCCCCTGGGCCAACGTGATCGCCAACCCGGACTTCGGCACGGTGATCTCCGAGTCCGGGGCCGCCTACACGTGGGCCGAGAATGCCCACGAATGGCGCCTCACGCCATGGCACAACGACCCGGTGTCCGACCCCAGTGGCGAGATGTTCCACCTGCGCGACGAGGAGACCGGGGTGGCCTGGATGCCGCACGGCGTGGCGCTGAACGCCGACGGCTCGCCTGGCCGCACGGCCGTGGCGCGCCACGGCTTCGGCTACAGCACCTTCGAGCAGCACGCGCAAGGCATCCGCAGCGAGCTGAAGGTGTTCTGCGCCATCGACGCGCCGATCAAGTTCTCGGTGCTGACGATCCGCAACGACTCCGGCCGACCGCGCCGCGTCAGCGCCACCGGCTACGTCGAATGGGTGCTGGGCAGCCTGCGTCCGGCGACGGCGCCGCACATCGTCACCGACCACCAGGGCGACGGTCCGGCCACGGCGCGCAACCCGTACAGCGGCGATCACACCGACTACATGGGCTTCTTCGACGTCGACGCCGAACACCAGGCGGCGGGCAGCATGACCTGCGACCGAACCGAGTTCATCGGTCGCAACGGCAGCCTGATCGAGCCGCTGGCGATGCGGCGCGCGGGCCTGTCCGGCCGCACCGGCGCCGCGCTCGACCCGTGCGCCGCGTTCCAGGTGCCGCTGGACCTGGCCGAAGGCGAGACGCGCACGGTCGTATTCCG
The DNA here is from genome assembly GCA_038208735.1 of Burkholderiales bacterium. Taxonomy (GTDB): domain Bacteria; phylum Pseudomonadota; class Gammaproteobacteria; order Burkholderiales; family Burkholderiaceae_C; genus Scleromatobacter. The sequence continues at coordinate 4,244 of JBBQYL010000294.1, read as the reverse complement.
GCTGGGCATGGGCAAGAACCATGGCGAGGCCGAGCGCATCGCGCTGAAGTACCGCGGCGACTCGGTGGCGCAGGGCGAGTTCGACCGCGTCGTCAGCCACTGGACGAAGACGCTGGGCACGGTGCAGGTGCGCACGCCGGACGCGGCGCTGAACGCGCTGGCCAACGGCTGGCTCATCTACCAGACCATCGCCTGCCGCCTGTGGGCGCGAAGCGGCTACTACCAGTCGGGGGGCGCATTCGGCTTCCGCGACCAGTTGCAGGACGCGATGGCGCTGGTGCACACCCGTCCCGAACTGCTGCGCTCGCAGCTGCTGCTGGCCGCCAGCCGGCAGTTCGAGGAAGGCGACGTGCAGCACTGGTGGCATCCGCCGCAGGGCCGCGGCGTCCGCACGCACATCAGCGATGACTACCTGTGGCTGCCGATGGCGCTGTGCCGCTACGTCGAGGCCACCGGCGACCATGCGGTGCTCGCGGAACAGGTGACCTTCATCGAAGGCCGTCCGCTGAAGGACGAGGACGAGTCGTACTTCGACATGCCCAACGTGTCGCACCGCACCGCCTCGCTCTACGAGCACGCCGCGCTGGCGGTCAAGCACGGCCTGCGCCTGGGCGTCCACGGCCTGCCGCTGATGGGCGGCGGCGACTGGAACGACGGCATGAACCTGATCGGCGAACACGGCAAGGGCGAGAGCGTGTGGATGGGGTTCTTCGTCTGCGAGGTGCTGCGCGAGTTCTCCAAGCTGGCACAGGCCAACCGCGACGACGCCTTCGCGCGCAGCTGCCAGGAGTCGCGCGACAAGCTGGCCGCCTCCATCGACGCCAACGCCTGGGACGGCGAGTGGTACCGCCGGGCGTATTTCGACGACGGCACGCCGCTAGGCACGTCCACCGGCGTGGAATGCCAGATCGACTCCATCGCCCAGAGCTGGTCGGTGTTGTCGGGCATCGCTCCGCGCGAGCGCGCCCGCAAGGCGCTCGACTCGCTGGCGGCGCGCCTGGTCGACCCGCAGCAGCGCATCGTCAAGCTGCTCGACCCGCCGTTCAACGGCAAGGGCCCGAACCCGGGCTACATCAGCGGCTACGTGCCTGGCGTGCGCGAGAACGGCGGCCAGTACACGCACGGCGCGATCTGGGCGGCCATGGCCTTCGCGGCCAGCGGCGACGCGCGCCGCTCGTGGGACGTGGTGGACATGATCAACCCGGTCAACCACACCCGCACGCCGGCCGAGGTGGCCGTCTACAAGGTGGAGCCCTACGTGATGTCAGCCGACGTCTACAGCGTGGCCCCGCACACGGGGCGCGGCGGCTGGAGCTGGTACACCGGCTCGGCCGGCTGGATGTACCGCCTGCTGGTGGAGGCCGTGCTGGGCCTGCGCCTGGAGGTGGTCGACGGCCGGCCCTCGCTGCTGGTCGACCCGCGCATTCCGCCGCACTGGAGCGGCTTCGAGGTGGACTACGTCCATGGCGCCACGTTGTTCCGGCTGCAGTTCGACCGCACGGGCCACGACAAGGCCCCGCGCGTGACCTTGGACGGCCACGCCTTGGGTACCGACCGCTTGCCGCTGGTCGACGACGGGCTGCAGCACGCGGTGCAGGTGGCGTTGCCGTCGATGACGCCGGTGCCGACGGGTGAGTCGAGCGAGCTGTTGTTGTAGATCTCTTCGCTTTTGAAGTGAGGGTGGGACGCTTCGCGCGGGTCGGCTGCCCGCGCTGCGGAGCGACTGGCATGCACTTGGCTCGACTCCGCACGTGCGCCTTGAATCTGGCCTGGACGGCCGGATTCCGAGGGCGTTCACCTAAGGTTCGTCCGCGCGTGTTTGCGGGCTGCGCTCGGCGGCTTCGTCGTCGCGCCGACATGCCCTCGACGTCCCGGTGCTGCGTCTCGCCAAGTAGACGCCCGCCGCACCGCTGGTTCACCCAGGCGGTTGGGACAAGATGCTTCCTCCCTCTTCTTGTTTGGTCTGGGCAGCGTCGGGCCTCGAAGGCCCGACGCTGCCCAAACCATTCAAAAAAAGGGGGGGGAAGTATTTTGTCCCAACCGCCTGGGTGAACCGGCGGTGCGGCGCGAATCGGTCGATCCGTTGACCCCGCATTGGCAAGGCCTGTGCCCACCGATTCGCGCCGTCCAGACGCGACGACGGCGTCCTGGCCCCGCGTGGCTGCGGGCCCGGAACGCCGTGCGCCGCTTGCAGTCTTCAGTGAAAGAAGAAGTACAGGATGACCAGCACGAAGACCGGAACACCCAACAGCCAACCGACGAGATACTTGCCCATGATGATGTCTCCTGGAAAGGTGTGGCGACGAATCGCCATTGAACCGGTCGGCGACGCCTTCCGGGGATGAAGAAGGGTGGGCGCGCGAGCGCCAACCCCGCCGAGATCAGCTGCGGATCAACGCGCCGTTCGCGTCGCGCCACGAATGCTCGAACGCCAGCGCGTCGTCGGCGCTGCGCGGGCGAACGCCCATCAGGATGCCGCCGTCGCGGATGCCCGATTCGTACTCGGCGATGCGTTCCTCGGGGATGCCCCAGCCGATGAGCGCGCCCACGAGGCCGCCCGCGGCGCCGCCCGCGCCCGCGCCCGCGAGGGCCGCCGCGATGGGGCCGGCGATGACCAGGCCCAGGCCGGGCAGCACGAGGCTGGTGCCCACGGCGGCCACGGCCGCGGCGATGGCGCCCACGGTGCCACCGATGGCGCCGCCGATGCCCGCGCCTTCAGCGGCCTTGGTGCCGAGCTCGGTGTTGACCACGGCGTCGGGGGCGAAGTGGCGTGCGCGGGTCTCGTCGGACATCACGAGATTGACGTCGTCGCGGTCATAGCCGCGCGAGGCGACGGATGAATAGGCGCGCTCGGCGCTGTCGCGATCCGGAAAGAGGCCGGTCACGAGTCGGGGGTCTGCCATGTCGATCTCCTGAAGTTGGTGGGCTCGTCTCGCCGTTGTCATTCGGACAACTTTGAAACGGTTAGCTTCAACTTCGGCAAGCGACAGGCCCGCCGCGCGCGGCCTCCCGGCCTCGCATCGACGCTCCAGGATCAGCCGCGGATGCGGCGACCCGTTGCGAGGGCCTTCACCAGCGGCAGCGTCAGCATCAGTGCCGCGGAGCCGGCCAGCGCCATCGGGATGAACGAATGCGTCCAGCTCATCGCGGCGGCGCCCACCAGGATCGTGGCCTGGCCGGCGAGCCACAGGCGCAGCGGGCGACGGCGGGAGACGGTGCGGGACGTGTTCATGGCGGCGTGGTGGAAGCTGCGGCGCAAGGCGGCCGCGAAGGCTTCAGTCTGGCCCCGTCCGCCCTCGCCCGTTCGCCCGATCAGGCCGAAGTTCGCCCTGCAGATCTGGGCCCGGCGATTGCCTCGCACGCGGCATGAATGCCCTGCCCGCCTTTACCCGTCGGCTCGTCCCCACGATGCTCAGATCCACCCCCACGGCCCGCCGCGCGTTCCGCTGCCGCTGCGGCCGGCCCGTGTTCTTCCGCAACGACGTGTGCCTGGGCTGCGGCACGCCGCTGGGCTACGACCCCGACCTCGTGCTGCTGCGCCCTCTCGCGCCCGCGCGCACGCCGGGCGTGTTCCGCGCGATGCGTACCCGCGGCGTGGGCATGACGGTGCCCCTGACCACCTATCGCCGCTGCGCCAACTGGACGTCGGCGGCACCCTGCAACTGGCTGCTGCCCGACAACGAGGAGGCGCGGCTCAAGCCGTTCTGCCGCTCGTGCCGGCTCGACCGCACCGTGCCCGATCCCGCCGACCGCGACAACGCCGACCTGTGGCTGAAGGTGGAGCTGGCCAAGCGCGCGCTGGTGTCGCAGCTGATCGCGCTGAAGCTGCCTGTGGAGTCGCGCGTGAGCGAGAACACCGATCAGGGCGTGATGTTCGACCTGCTGCGCTCGCCGGTGGATGGCCCGCGCGTGATGACGGGCCACGACGACGGCCTGGTCACGCTGGACATCGAGGAGGCCGACGACGTGCACCGCGAGACGATCCGCTCCCAGATGCGCGAGCCGTACCGCACGCTGATCGGCCACCTGCGCCACGAGATCGGGCACTACTACTGGCAGCGTCTGGTGCAGGGCACCGACCTGGAAGAGCCTTGCCGCGCGATCTTCGGCGACGATCGCCTCGACTACGGCCAGGCGCTGAAAGACTACTACGCCAACGGCGCGCCCTACGACTGGAAGAACCGCCATGTCAGCGCCTACGCCACGGCCCATCCCTACGAGGACTGGGCCGAGACCTGGGCCCA
>JBBQYL010000293.1:0-5574 GCA_038208735.1 Burkholderiales bacterium | reverse complement strand
GCGATCACGCAGGCCGCTCCCAACCCACTGGGGTATCCGCGCCAATACGTCGCGATGCCGGGCCGCGAGGCCGCCACGCAGTTCTTCGTGCCGCACGCCAACGAGAGCGGCTACTGGTGGCAGGGCGAGAACGCCCGCCTCGGCGCGCTGGCCACGGCCGCACGCGCCGCGCGGTCGCTGCACCTGGCCGACGCCGCCTTCGATGCCGACCTGGCTGCCTACGCCCAGCGCGCGCTCGACTGGCTGTTCGGCGCCAACCCGTTCGACACCTGCATGCTGCAGGGCTGGGGCCACAACCCGCCGCGCTACGAGCCCGGGTTCTGGAACGCGCCCGGCGGCGTGTGCAACGGCATCACCTCGGGCCTCGCCGATGAGGCCGACATCGATTTCCGCAAGCCTGAAGAAACAGAGCCAATGCACTCGTGGCGTTGGACCGAGCAATGGATTCCGCATGCGGCGTGGCTGTTCAGCGCGCTGTCGTACGGGCTACCGATGCCACAAACATCCCACCCCATCGCAGCGGACGAAAACTGACCCCGCGGTTTTCGTAGCCGCCTTCAGAGGCAGCCATGTCCTTTCGTTTGAACCCCTTCGCATTGGCGGCGACGCTGCTGATGGCCGGAGCGCCGAGCCCTGCCCGCGCGCAGGTCGCGGCGCCGGCCCCCGACGCCGCGGCGGCGTCGCCCACCCAGGCCGACACGCAGGTGGTCGAGGTCAAGGGCATCCGCGCGTCGTACGCCAACTCCCTGAACAGCAAGAAGGGCGCGGACACGGTGGTGGAGGTCGTCACCGCCGAGGACATCGGCAAGCTGCCGGCCAAGAACGTGGCCGACACCGTGCAGCGCCTGCCCGGCGTCAACATCAGCTCCAACTCGGGCGGCGACGGCGCGTTCGCCGACGCCAACCGAGTGAGCATCCGCGGCACCTCGCCGTCGCTCACGCAGACCCTGATCAACGGCCACAGCGTGGGTAGCGCCGACTGGTTCATCGCCAACCAGGGCGTCAACGGCGGCGCCTCGGGCCGCAGCGTGAGCTACGACCTGCTGCCCGCCGAGATCGTGGGCCAGGTCACCGTCTACAAGAGCGCGCAGGCCGACCTGATCGAAGGCGGCGCCGCGGGTTCGGTGGACATCCAGACGCGCTCGCCGCTGAGCCTGGCCAAGTCGCTCACGCTCGATGCGTCGGTCGACGCGGCCTACAGCACGTCCACACGCAAGGCGGATCCGCAGGCGAGCGCGCTGATCGGCTGGAAGAACGAGGCGAAGAACTTCGGCGTCATCTTCCAGGCGTTCTCGGAGAGTCGCCACGATCGCCGCGACGGCCAGGAGTTCCTGGGCTACGACAAGATCTCGTTCCAGGACATCTACGGCCCCGCCGCCGACCTCGCCGCGCTGCACGCGGCCCACCCGGGCCTGGACGGCGCGACCTTCGCCAACAACGTCAACGCGACGCTGCTGGAGATGAAGATGCAGCGCAAGGGCGCGATGCTCGACGTCGAGCTGAAGCCCACCAGCGCGCTGCGCATCGACGTGAACGGGTTCTACTCGAAGCTCACCGAGACCAACCAGGACTCGAGCCTCGAGACGGAGCAGACCGCGCTGATCGGCGGCGGCGTGCTGCCCGACACCTACACCGTCAACGGCAACGGCTTGCTCACCAGCGCCACGTGGAACCAGGCCACGATGCCCGACTACCTGACCACGGGCGCCTACCAGGCCGACTACGACAAGTACTACCGGCCCGGCGAGAACGCGCGCGTGTACTACGCCGACGTCGACTTGGACTACACGCTGTCGGACAAGGTGCGCCTGAGCGGCAAGCTGGGACGCACGCAGGCCGTGGGCGCCACGCCCAACGAATACGCGTACGTGGTCAACGTGGGCAACGCCGGGCTGGCCTACAAGATGAACGGCCTGCACACGCCGGCAGACGTGTCGTTCCCGGGATTCCCCAACACCGGCGACTACAACGACTCGCACCTGTACCTCGCCTACGACGGCCTGAACAAGGTGAAGTCCACCGACAGCGAGACGTACTTCCAGGCCGACGCCGACATCGCGGTGGAGGCCGGCCTGCTCGATTCCCTGAAGTTCGGCGTGCGCGCCACCACGCACCAGCGCAGCGTACTGGACTACTACAACGATGGCTGCTACGCGCAGCCAGCCGACGACACCTTCACGCAGTGCAACGGCGCCGCCCAATGGAACGGCGGGCTGGAGAACCGCTACGGCCTGGGCCTGGGCGGTGGCCCCGGCTTCCTGCAGGAGATCTGGCAGCTGAGCCCCGGCGCGATCACCAGCTACGTGAACGCGCCGGGCAACCTGCCGGCCACGTCGCTCCCGTACTCGTGGCCCAGCAGCTTCGTGGTCAACGAGAAGACGCAGGCCCTTTACGGCATGGCGCGCCTGGTGGGCGAGCACTGGAAGGGCAACGCCGGGCTGCGCATCGTGCGCACGCAGCAGCAGGCCGACTACAACGAGGGCGCGGACGCCGCGGCGCCGGGCCAGACGGTGTATTCCGATCCGCACAACGGCGACTACATCCACGCGCAGACCACGAAGACCTACACCGACCTGCTGCCCAGCGCCAACCTGAGCTATGACTTCACGCGCAGCCTCGTTGGCCGGCTGGCGGCGTCGCGCACGATGACGCGTGCCGACTACACCGACCTGGCCGGCGCCGTGAGCCTCAACGGCCAGAACGGCACGGGCTCGGGCGGCAACCCGCAGCTGAAGCCGGTGCGCTCGAGCAACTTCGATGCGTCGCTGGAGTGGTACTTCGCGCCGCAGTCACTGCTGGAGGTGGGCGTGTTCTACATGGACCTTACGTCCTACATCGGCTACGGACAGACCACGGTGACGGCGCCCAACCTGCAGCAGAACATCGCCACGCCCACGTTCAACTACGCGGTGGCCGTGCCGATCAACGACAAGGGCACCAACAAAGGTGTCGAGATCGCGTGGCAGCAGCCGGTCTGGGGCGGCTTCGGCGTCGACCTGAACTACACGTACACGCTGGGACGCGACTCCAACGGCGCGCCGCTGGCCGGGTCGTCGAAGAACACGACCAACGTGCAGGGCTGGTTCGAGAACGACGCGTTCAGCGCGCGCCTGATCTACAGCTATCGCTCGGCCTTCCTCACCGGCATCGTCAGCGCGCTGCCGCAGTACGTGGACGGCGCGGGCGACCTGTCGGCCTCGATGAGCGTGAAGCTCACGCCGCAGCTGTCGTTGTCGTTCGACGCCAAGAACCTCACCGGCCAGCTCGCGCGCCAGTACGTGCTCAACCGCGACATGCCCGCCGCGATCTACAACAACGGCAAGCAGTTCTACCTCGGACTGAAATACTCCCTGTGACCATCGCTCTTCTTCCCCGACAACGCATCGTCTCCATCGACGCGTTCCGCGGCCTCACGATCCTCGTGATGGTCTTCGTCAACCAGCTCGCCGGCGTGAGCGGCGTGCCGCAGTGGGCGCGCCACATGAAGGTCGACGCCGACGCGATGAGCTTCGTCGACGTCGTGTTCCCGGCGTTCCTGTTCATCGTGGGCATGTCGATCCCTTTCGCGCTGGCGCAGCGCCAGGCGCGCGGCGACGACGGCGCCACGCTGCAGCGCCACGTGCTCGGCCGCACGCTGGGGCTGGTGCTGCTGGGGCTGTTCATGGTCAACGCCGAGGAGGGCTTCAATCCGGCGCAGATGCCGTTCAACATCGGGGGGTGGTCGTTGGGCCTCTACCTGTGCACGTGGCTCGTGTGGGGGGTATACGGCAGCGCGGAGGCGGGTGGTCGCAACACGTGGCGCGCCGTGGGGGCGCTGGGCTTCCTCGTGCTGGCCTGCGCGTATCGGGGCGGGCCCGACGGCAAGGCGTGGATGACGCACCAGTGGTGGGGCATCCTGGGCCTGATCGGCTGGTCGTACCTGATCTCGGCGTCGGCCTACCTGGCCGGGCGAGCGCGCATCGCCGTGCTGCTGGCTGCCACGGCCGCGTGCATCGGGTGCTACGCGCTGTGCCACGCGTTCCCGGCCGAGGCGTATCCGCGCTGGGCCGACCTGACCGATTGCGGCGGCCTCGTGTGCGAGACCTCGCTGACGCTGCTGGGCGTGGTCACCGCGCTCGTCTTCTTCCGACGGCCGGCCGAGCATGCGCCGCTGCGGCGCTTCGGCTTCGCGGTCGCGCTGATCGTTGCGTGCGTGGTGGCCGGCGCGCTCCTGCGGCCGGCGTACACGATCTCGAAGATCTACGCATCGCCCACCTGGTGCCTGTACTCGGCGGCGATCTGCATCGCGCTGTTCGCGGCGCTTCACGCGATCGTCGAGCTGCGCGGCCACGCGCGCTGGGTGCGCTGGCTGGCGCCGGTGGCGGCGCAGCCGTTGGTGGCCTACCTCATTCCGTTCGTGGTGGTGGGCATCGAGGACGCCTTCGGCGTGGGCTTCCCCGCCGTGCTCGACCAGGGCGCCGTGGGCGTGGCCTTCTGCGTGACGATGGTGCTGTTCGTGCTGGGCGCAACGGCGCTGGTGTCGCGCAGGGTGAAGCTGCAGCTGTAACCGAGCCAGCATGGATCCCGCGACTTCGCGGAGGATGACACCAAACCCGGGTTGCCCTCGCTCGCCCTTCTTTGCATACTGGTCTCGCTTACCCACAAATACCGCCGGGGGCACTACGGCCCGGCAAGCGAGGAGACCGCATGTTCAGTCGCCGGCCACCGCAGCCGCCCATCGTGACGACCCCCGTCGAATCGCAGCCCGACTTCGCCGGTGCCATCCGCAGCATCGCCACGCAGGCGGCCGAGCTGGGCCGCGGCGCCGCCGAGCTCGACGGCGTCATCGAGGACGTGGTCGCGGCCAGCAGCGGCCAGGTGACCGAGATCGGGCAGCTCGCCGCCGACATGCAGGCGATGGTGCAGTCCAACCGCGCCATCGAGGCCAGCGGCGGCGCCAGCCGCGTGGCCATGGGCCAGGCCCGCGAGGCCGTCGCGCAGGTGGGCGAGGGCGTGCTGGGCGTGGTCACCTCGCTGCGCGACGTGGCGCGCGCGGCCGCCGACATCACGCAGATCGCGCTGCAGACGCGCCTGGTGGCGTTCAACGCCACGGTGGAGGCCAAGCGGGCCGGCGAGGCCGGCGCGGGCTTCGCGGTGGTGGCCGACGCGGTGAAGGACCTGGCGTCCAAGGTGGAGCAGTCGTCCAAGCTGATCATGTCCACCGTCACGCAGCTCGACGCGCGCATCGACAGCCTGGCTGCGAGCATCACCGAGAACCGCGACGCCACCCACCACAGCGCGTTCCACCTGGCGCTGGCGCAGGTGGAGGCCAGCGTCAACGAGATCGTGGCGTCCACCCAGCGCAACCTGGAAACCTGCCAGGCCGTCACCGCCGAGGTGGGCACGGTGGCCGCGTCGGTGGCGGCCAACGCCGACACGCTCAAGCGCGTCAATGCCAACACCCGCAACTTCCTGAAGGCGTCCGAGACCCTGGTCGAGATCACCAACGACTGCGGCGCGGTCACCGCCGACACGCCCTTCATCGACGCGGTGCAGCGCGGCGCGGCACGGCTGTCGGCGGCGCTGGAAGATGCC
>JBBQYL010000292.1:0-5592 GCA_038208735.1 Burkholderiales bacterium | reverse complement strand
CACGTCGAACAGCGAGCGCCGGCCCAGCTGCTGCCACTGCTGCAGCGTGAAGTTGCGCACCAGCTCGCTGTTGTGGAGGATCTCCACGATCTGACGGGCCCGCTGCATGGCGTGCTCGGCCTGCTCGTGCACCTCGGCCATGCGGTTCTTGCGCGCCTCCAGCACGTCGTCGCGCTGCAGCCGGGCCGCCGCGGCGCGCTTGCGTGCCGAGCTGGTGGTGTAGGTATTGGCGGCATTGAAGAGTTGCCAGCTGACCGTGACCCCACCGGACATCGAGCGCGAGTTGCCTGCCCCGCCCGACTTGGTGGCCGCCACCAGCACGCCCAGCTGCGGCTTCTGGCCGTCGAGGATGGCGCGCACGTAGCTGTCCATGGCGTCGGCCTGGGAGTCGAGCTGCTGCACGTCGGAGGTGCGCGCGGCCATGGTCAGCAGGTCGTCCAGGGCCGGCGTGTCCAGCATCACCGAGGTGATGCCTTCTACCGGTGGCAGGTCGTTGCCCACGAAACGGCGCAGGCGCACCTCGGCCAGGCGCGTCTGCGACAGGCTCTGGTCGCGCGACAGCTCGGCCTGCTGCTGCGTCTTCCTGGCCTGCACCAGCTCGCTGGTGCGGCCGCGGTCCACGCTGACGATCATCTGCAGCGCATCGACCAGGCAGCCCATCTTGTGGGCGTACTGCTCGTAGACCTGCGACTCGACGCTGTAGCGGCTGCGCTCCAGCGCCAGCGACACGGTCTGCAGCGCCACCTGTTCCTGCGCGCCGATCTCGCCCTGTCGCGCGGCCTCGGCCAGGTGGCGGCGCCAGTCGGTGAGGTCGTTGATGCGGCCACCGTCATACAGCGGCGCGGTGACGCTCAGGCCGCCCTGGAACTGGCTGCCTCGCGTGCTGGTGGTGTTGGGCGCGCCGGCGTCGATGCCGCCCAGCTGGCCCGAAACGGAGGCCTGCGGCATGTGGCCGGCGCGGGCTTCCCGCACGTCGTCGGCCGCGGAGTCTGCCAGCAGGCGCGACGCGCCCACCGCGTTGCTGCGACGGATGGCCAGCTGCACGAGGTTGAGCAGGTCCATGCGCGGCGCGCGCACGTCGACGGGCAGCGGCCCGGAGGCCGGCGACGCGGGCGCGCTGTAGAAGGTGGGGGCCGCCTTGGGATCGGCCGGCTCGTCGCCCACGCAGCGGTTCTTCAGCGCCGCGGCGGCCGGCTCGAGCTTGGGCAGCGGCGCGTCGAGCGGGATCGGCTGGCGCCCCGAGGAGGCCAGCGACGCCGACACGGCGCGCGCCGGCGCGGGCACGCCGGCGACGGCGCCCAGCGCCAGGGCCAGCGCGACTGTGGCGAGCCAGCGGCTGCGGAAGTGGAGGAAACCCATCTCGGACACTCGGTGCGACAGCGCCGCGGGGGCGCCGTCGCGCGCCATCAGCCGGCCACCACGGGGGGGGTGGCAGGCAGCCACGGGGCGCCGGCCACCGGCACCACGATGGGGGCGTCGGTGAAGTCGAGCGTGCGGCGGAAATAGGCGATGGTTTCCTTCAGGCCGTCGGCCAGGGCCACTTTGGGCTCCCAGCCCAGCTTGGCCTGCGCCTGCGAGATGTCCGGGCGGCGCTGCTTGGGGTCGTCCTGCGGCAGCGGGCGGAACACGATGGGCGACTTCGAGCCCGTGATCGCGACGACCAGCTCGGCCAGCTCGCGCATCGTGAACTCCACCGGATTGCCGACGTTGATCGGGCCGGTGATCTCGCGCTCGGAGTCCATCAGGCGCATCATCCCCTCGATCAGGTCGTCGACGTAGCAGAAGCTGCGCGTCTGCAGGCCGTCGCCGTACAGCGTGATGGGCTCGCCCTTGAGGGCCTGCACGATGAAGTTGCTCACCACGCGGCCGTCATCGGGCTGCATGCGCGGGCCGTAGGTGTTGAAGATGCGGATGACCTTGATCTGCAGCCGGTGCTGGCGCCAGTAGTCGAAGAACAGCGTTTCGGCGCAGCGCTTGCCTTCGTCGTAGCACGAGCGCGGGCCGATCGGGTTCACGTTACCCCAGTACTCCTCGCGCTGCGGGTGCATGGCCGGATCGCCGTACACCTCGCTGGTGGAGGCCTGCAGGATGCGGGCCTTCAGGCGCTTGGCCAGGCCCAGCATGTTGATGGCGCCGTGGACGCTGGTCTTGGTGGTCTGCACCGGGTCGTGCTGGTAGTGCACCGGGCTCGCCGGGCAGGCCAGGTTGAAGATGCGGTCGACTTCCACGTAGAGCGGGAACGTCACGTCGTGACGCATCAGCTCGAAGTTCTTGTTGCCCATCAGGTGACGGACGTTGCCCTTGCCGCCGGTGTAGAAATTGTCCACGCACAGCACTTCGTCGCCACGGGCGATCAGGCGATCGCAGAGGTGGCTGCCGAGGAAGCCGGCGCCGCCGGTGACTAGGACTTGGGTCATTTCTCGCGCTCCATGGCGTCATCGATGGAGCGATGATCGTGCCTCAAGGCCGCCGCCGTTCAACCGATAAGCGGCGCGAATTCGAGTCTTTCCCGGGCCATGTCGAGCATTCTGGACAGGCGGTCGGCCGCGTGGTGCTGGTTTACCCCCAACCGATGGCGGGCGACGATGCCCTCGGCGCCGCCCTGGTCGAACACGGCGTTGGCGCGCGCCACCACGGCCTCGGGCTCGAGGATGTCCTGCGGGCCGTAGAACACCACATGCTCGCGCGGCAGCGAGGCCACCGGCGCCAGGAAGCGCAGCGCCTCAGGCAGCAGGGGCACGCCGCCACTGGCCAGCGCATCGAAGATGCGGATCGGCACGTCGTTGAGCACGGGCACGATCCAGTGCGCCTTGTGGGCGATCCACTCGGTCAGCCGGTCCTCGGGCGTCTTCACCTGGAAGGCGCGATCGGCGAAGCCGACGTTGGGGAAGTGCTTGCCCAGCGTCACCACGGTCTGGTTGCGGAACGCGAACGCCTGGTAGAAGAAGTGCATGCCCAGCGGCTGGTCGGTGCGCTCTGTGCGCAGCATCTGCTCGAGGTGCTGTTCGAGAAAGCGCTGCGACCACTGCACCGTGGCGCACGGCACCGGGCCGCAGGTGAGCGCGTTCATGCGCGACAGCAGGAACATGTTCTCCTGGTGCGCCGGGAAGTACAGGTCGGTGTGGGCGGCCAGCATCAGGCTGGCGTCCATCCAGTGGTGGTTGTCGTAGTCCCAGCCCAGGAAGACGGTGTCGTCGGCCTGGCCGTAGGCGCGCATGATTCCGGGCGCCGACTGGCCGTGCGAGAAGTCGTTGTTGTTGATGACGACGATGGCGCCGGCGAGCTCCTGCAGCAGCTCGGGCAGCCCGTCGCCGAGGGCGCGCTCGAAGTAGTCCTTCGGCAACGCCACGATGTCCACGCCGGGCAGCTGCAGCCCGGCCGCGGCCAGGCTGGCGCCCACGCAGATCTTGCCGATGCGCCGGCCCGCGAAGCGCTCGCGCAACGCGTCGACGCGCTGCGACTTCTCCCACGCCAGGCGGAAGAACACCTCGGCCTGGCTGTAGTCGCGGTAGGCCGTCACCTGCTGCGTGATCAGCGCGCGCTCGCCGCCCATCGAGTTGAAGATGTCGTTGATGCGGTTGCTCATGTCTTGTGCCTCAGGATTTCAGCGCTCGCGGAACGCTTCCTTGGATTTCAGCATCGGTCGCAGCAGGAAGTTGAGCACCGAGCGTTCGCCGATGTTCACCTCCGCGCTGCCGGTCATGCCCGGCAGCACGGTGAGCGCCTTGCCCTTCTCGTGCAGCGTGTTGTTGTCCACGTGCAGCATCACGCGATAGTACGTCGCGTCGGCGCCGCCGCTGGACGCGCGGTCCGGATCGCCGATGGCGTCGGGCGAGATCGACTCGATCGCGCCGTCCAGGCCGCCGTAGACGGTGAAGTCGTAGGAGGAGAGCTTGACCTTGGCGATCTGGCCCACCTTCAGGAAGCCGATGTCGCCCGGCTTGACGCGCGCCTCGATGAGCGTGCGCTTGCCGATGGGCACGATCTCCATGATGGGCGCGCCGGGGCCGACGATGCCGCCCACGGTGTTGCTGCGGATGTTCTTGACGAGGCCATGCACCGGCGACTTGATCACGGTGCGGCTGAGCACGTCCTGGCGCCCGGCCTGCTGCTCCTCGAGCGCGGCCAGGTCGGTCTGCAGCTTGGTGAGCTCGGCGCTGGCGTCCTGGCGGAAGCGGTTGAGGCGGTCGGAGCTCTGCAGGCTCAGCTCGTTGATCTGGCGCCGCAGGTGCAGCACCTCCACCTCGGACAGCAGGCCCTTGGCGGCCATCGCCTCGGACATCTGGAGCTCGCGGCGCAGCATCTCGATGCCGCGGCCGTTGGAGCCCACGGCATCGTCCATCGCGTGCTTGCGGGCGGCATAGTTGTCGCGCTCGCTGTCGGCCACCTTGGGCAGGGCCAGCACCTCGGGCGGGAATTCGAGCGCGCGTCCGGTGGACTCGGCGGTCAGGCGCGCGATCTGCGCCTTCAGCGCGATGCGCTTGGTCTCGCCCTCGGCCTGCTGCGACTGGTAGCGCGTCGGGTCGAGCTCGGCCAGCGGCTGGCCCTCCTCCACCTGCTCGCCTTCGCGCACCAGCAGCTCGTGCAGGATGCCGCCTTCGAGGCTGGCGATCACCTGCTCGTGGCCTTCGGGCACCACGCGGGCGTCGGCCTTCGTGACCTCGTCGACGCGCGCCAGCGAGGCCCACGTGATCGCGGCCACCAGCAAGGCGGCGATGAGATACAGGATCCACACGACCTGAGGCGACGCCTCCACCACCTGCGCGGCGCGCACGCCGCTCATGAACGCGTCGTCGCCGCGGCGCGGACGTCCGCCGGCGGAGGCGCCCGCGAGCACGGGACCGGATCTCTTGCGTCCGAACATCGTGGGTCAGGCGGCTTGCGCCACGGGTTCGACCGACCGTTGCGCGGCCTGCGCCGGCGGCGGGGCCGCGGCCGGGCGCTGTTGCCCCGGCTGCGCCGGCGCCGACGGCTTGATGCCGGACAACGCGGCCAGCACCGCGGCCTTCGGGCCGTCGAGCACGATCTTGCCGCCGTCCACCACGATCACGCGGTCGACCAGCTCCAGCACCGCGGGACGGTGGGTGACCATGATCAGCGTGCGCGTGCCGGCGGCCTCCTTCAACTGGCGCAGGAACATCACTTCCGACTGCGCGTCCAACGAGCTGGTGGGCTCGTCCATCAACAGGATCTGCGGCTTGGTGATGAGGCAGCGCGCGAGCGCCACCAGCTGGCGCTGGCCGCCCGAGAGCAGGCCGCCCATCTCGCCCACCGACAGCTCCCAGCCCTGCGGATGCCCGGCCACCACGCGGTCGAGGCCGGTGACGCGTGCCACCTCGGCCAGCCGCGAGGCGTCGAGGTTGGGGCGCCCCATCATCACGTTGTCGCGCAGCGTGCCGTTGAACAGGCGCGGCTCCTGCGAGACGAAGCCCACGCGCATGCGGTAGTCGGCCGGGTCGATCTGGCGCAGGTCGAGGCCGTCGACGTCGACCATGCCCTCGGTGGGCTGGTAGAGGCCGGCCATCA
Source organism: Burkholderiales bacterium (assembly GCA_038208735.1). Taxonomy (GTDB): domain Bacteria; phylum Pseudomonadota; class Gammaproteobacteria; order Burkholderiales; family Burkholderiaceae_C; genus Scleromatobacter. The sequence goes on along the minus strand of JBBQYL010000292.1, from coordinate 66 downwards.
GGCGCAGGATGGTGGACTTGCCGCTGCCGATGCGGCCCAGGATCGCGATGCGTTCGCCGGCCTTCA
>JBBQYL010000291.1:0-5596 GCA_038208735.1 Burkholderiales bacterium | reverse complement strand
GGCCGCGGCCTGCGCCTGCGACTGGTTGTAGCCGTAGTCGTCGCGCGCGCCCACGTAGATGAAGCCCGCGGTGAGCGGCTTCTGCGCCAGGGCGCGGCCGCTGAGGCCCACCAGGCCCAGGGCGCCGGCGACCTGGATCAGATCACGACGATTCCAATGTTGTTCGGACATGCGGTTCGCTCCTCTTTCGGACACGTTGGGACGTTGCCGGACGCTCATCCGGCCTGATCACACCGATCGGTGTTCTGATCGGTATACAAGCATGTTCGGTGCCAACCACTGCGCTCCGTGCGGCGCCCGAGACCGCACAAGAGGTGTGCGCAATCGCGATGGCATGCACGGTCGTCGGGCGCGCCATGCACGCTTGGTGAACTCGGCAGGCACGTCCATTGCTGTGCTCATCAGGCTCGCAACGAATCACCACCGGAGCGCCGGAATTCGCTCGCTCGACAGGAAAAAACTTCCGAATGTGGAAGTCCACACCCTGTCAACGAGGCCCCTGGCCCCCCGCGTTACAAGCACATGGACTCGATCGATGGTCGGTCGGTGATCCACACAACTCACCAAGGAAATGACAATGAGCAAGCTCCTCGCCGCCCTGATCGCCTCCCTGTTCGCCTCCGTCGCGATGGCCCAAGCCAGCGCCCCGATGGCCACCCCCGCCGTGATCAAGGCCGAAGCCAAGGCCGACAAGGCCGACTCCAAGGGCATGAACTCGGAAGCCAAGACCGACGCCAAGGCCGACCAGAAGGTCAGCAAGGCTCAAGCCAAGGCCGACAAGAAGAAGGCCGACGCCGCCAACGACGCCATGAAGGACAAGTCGAAGGCGCAAGCCAAGGTCGACAAGGCCGACCCGGAAGACAAGGCCAAGATGGCCGCCAAGGCCGAGAAGACCTCCGCCGACGCGAACGCCGACCAGGCCAAGGCCGACGTGAAGGCCGACACCAAGGTCTCCAAGACCAAGGCCGACGCGCACTCGGACAAGTCCAAGGCCGCCATCAAGACGGAAAAGACCAAGGCCGAAGGCGCCGCTGACGTCGACAAGGCCGCCGCCAAGAACTGAGTCTCCTCGCCGGGCCGTTCGCCGGCTCGGGGTTGACCGAAAAGGCACCTCGCTTGCGAGGTGCCTTTTTTATGGTTCATCGTCGATTTCCGGCGTCACTGGTTCATGGGACGTCGCTGGGCATGGGACGTCGCTGACCGTTGCTGTGCGATAGCTGCTACGGTGTCGTCGTGTCGGCTCAGTACCGAATCGTGCAAAAGTGGAATGCGCCAACATACCCCATACCGTATCCGAATGTGTCCAGCCTCGCACCTTGTTGCTCATCGGTAAAACCGGCGCGCGGACGACGGCCCGCATCGATACTGCGGGCTCGAACCCTCGGCCTCCGGGCCCGCAGACGCTCAGTGAAACTTTCCTCCGCGCCGCGCCGCCCTTACCGAGTCGCCGCCGTCGCGTTGCTGGCGGCCCTGCACATCGCCGCGATCTGGTCGTTCATCCACCTGGGCACCACGCGTGAGCGGGCCAATGAGCGGCTGGTGCAACTCATCATGCTGGCGTTGAAGCGGCCCGCACGCGCCGAGATCGACCTCCCCACCCGCCCGGTCCAGCCGCCGCGGCCACTCGTGGCGCCGTTGCCACCCGTCGAGGTCGAGCAGCTCTCCAGCGTACCCGTGGCCGCGTCGCCCATCGCAACCCCGGCGCCCGGCGGCGCAGCGGCAAGCGGCGCAGCGGCAAGCGGCGCAGCGGCAGGCGGCGCAGCGGCAGGTGGCGCAGCGGCAAGCGGCGCAGCGGCCGAAGGCACGCCCGCGCCGCCCGGCCCGGCGAAGCTGGACCTGACGATTCCCAAGGACTTCTACGCGCACCCGCCGCCGCTGACGCCCGCCCAGGAGGCGATGCGCGATCCGCGCTCCAACCACCTGGAGCTGACGAAGCAGGAGAAGCTGGACATCGCGTTCGGCATCATCGAATGCGTGGCATGGCAGCGCGAGCCCGACGGCAGCATCTATCGCGGGCCTGGCCATTTCGCCCGCATCCAGGGCATCAATGCCAACCCGTTCACCAGGCACAAGCCGGGCACGGAAGACCGTGGCCAGGAGTGCGTCAAGTGACGCGACGACCGCGCCCGCCCGTCATCACGACGGGCCGGTCGCTTACTCGTCCTTCTTGACCTCGGGCGCCGTCGCGGGGGCGGCGGACGGCGCGCCGCCGGACGCGAGGAAGGTGTCGGCACGGGCCTGGGCGTCGGCTATCGCGGCGGCGACGCCGTCCCTGCCGCGCGTTGCCGGCGCGGGTGCCGCCGCTCGCAGGGCCCCGACCGGCAAGATTGCGGGCGTCGCCTTCTGCGCTACCGAGGCGACGGCAATAGGCGCCGGAAGCGGCTCGGGACGCGCCACGCGCGCCGGGCCGGCCGCATGCACCGACGCCATCGGCACGGCCGCGGCGCGCGCCGCCGCGGCCAGGGCCGCGTCCACCTCCTCGTTGGTGCGCGCGGACGGCGTGCCGGCCGCCGGCGGCGCGATCGCGATCTCCTGCTGCGCCGCCGACAGCACCCGCGCGGCCTCCGCCTTCGTCGCGATCTCCGCCGTGACGGCGGACACGCTGGCGCCGCCATGCGTGAGCCAGCCCGCCTTCCAGGCCACGCCGCCGCCGATCAGCACGATGACCGCGCCCATCCCGGCGGCCAGCGCGAACTTGAACGGCTCACCCGACGACGCCCGGGCGCGCGCCGCCTTCGGCGTGGCGGCGCCGGCGGTCCGCGCCGCGCGCGCCGCGCCGGGCGTGGCGAGCATCGGGATCACCGCCGGCTTGTCGTAGAGGCCCGCGCCTCTGCTCAGCGAATGCTCGTTGCGCGGCGCGGCGCCGGGGCCGCGCTCGGTGCGCGGCGTCTGGCGCGACTCGTGGAGGAAGCGCGCCTGCGCGCCGCTGCGGGTCTTGATGGGCGTCTGGGCGATGGACGGGCCGGGGAAGGCGCGCACGTCCTGGAACGCCATGCCGGGGTTGAACCCGGCGCCGACGAGATTGCGCGGCGCGCCACCGTGCGGCACGTCGGCCTGCGGCGCACGCACCGACTGGTCGAGCGAGGCGTATTCGGTACGCACCCAGTTGGCCGTGTCGATGCCGCCCTCGGCATCGCCCTCGCCAGCCGCGCCCTCGGCGGCGAGCTGCGAATCGGTGAACGAGGCCCGGGCCAGCGCGCGGGTGGCGGCCAGCGCCGCGGAGGCTCGTTGGGAGCGTTCGATCTCGCGTTCGATCGGCGAATGGGCCTTCGCGGCGGCGGGAGCCACATGCTGGAGGAACTCGGGAAGCGACCGGTCGGCGGAAGGCGCCGACGGGACGTCGCCCCGGGCAGCGTCCGCGAGGGACCGCTGCAGAGGTTCTGGATGGCTCATGACATTGCTCGGGAATCAACCGGCCGCAGGTTCGGTTCGAGCAGAACGACTCGCCGGCAAAGTCCCGACGCCAACACCGCTCCCCTTGTGTTCTCCACCGCGCGACCATCCGGTGGGAAATTGTTCTTTGGGCAAATTCTCCATGGAAACGTCGCGTTGGCAACAGATATTTACACCGCCCGGCGCATAAAACACCGTTGCACGCATTCGCCTTGCCGCTCCCGGACACGATGCTAAACTACGCGCTTGTCAGGAGAGAGTCGAATCCCGCGTGTCATGCGCGGGTGTCGGCCGCCGAAGGCGCAGGGGCCCGAAAAGCCCCGAACGCTCAGGCAAAAGGACTGACGAGACGCCCGTCGACCACGGGCGTTCCTCACTGGAGAGAGGCGATGCGGCCGGGGTCGAGAGACCACGGCGAGATCGTCCACCGAAGGGGCAAGCGGCGCCGCACACCGGCGCTGCCAATCTCTCAGGTAAAGCGGACAGCGAGGGCATCCACCCGCCCTATGACAGGGGCGGACCGACTGCCCTCGAAGGATTTTTCCCATGTCCGCCGACACCTCTGCCGCCCCGCTGCTCCACACCCCCCTGCACGCCCTGCACCTCGAACTCGGCGCCCGCATGGTGCCGTTCGCCGGCTACGCCATGCCGGTGCAGTACCCGGCGGGCATCCTGGCCGAGCACCGCCAGTGCCGCCACGAGGCCGCGCTGTTCGACGTGTCGCACATGGGCCAGCTGCTGCTCAAGGGCCCCGCCGCCGCCGCCGCGCTCGAGACGCTGGTGCCCGTGGACGTCATCGACCTGCCGCTCGGCAAGCAGCGCTACGCGCTCTTCCCCAACGCCCAGGGCGGCCTGCTCGACGACCTGATGATCACGCACCGCGAGGACGGCCTGTTCGTCATCGTCAACGCCGGATGCAAGGACGCCGACCTGCAACACCTGCGCGACCACATCGGCCAGCGCTGCGAGATCGTTACGATGTTCGACCGCGCGCTGCTGGCGCTGCAGGGCCCGATGGCCGTGCATGCGATCGCGCGCCTGTCGCCCGGCATCGAGAAGCTCACGTTCATGACCGGCGGCTTCTTCGACGTGGCGGGCATCGCCTGCTACGTCACGCGCTCGGGCTACACCGGCGAGGACGGCTTCGAGATCTCCGTGGCCGCCGCCGACGCCGACACGCTGGCGCGCACGCTGCTGGCCCAGCCCGAGGTCAAGCCCGTGGGCCTGGGCGCGCGCGACTCGCTGCGCCTCGAGGCCGGCCTGTGCCTGTACGGCCACGACATCGGCGCCACCACCACGCCGGTCGAGGCCGCGCTCACCTGGGCCATCCAGAAGGTGCGCCGTCCGGGCGGCGCGCGCGAAGGCGGCTACCCCGGCGCCGACGTCATCGGCAAGCAGCTCACCGTGGGCGCCATGAGCAAGCGCGTGGGCCTCGTCGGCCTCGAGCGAGCGCCGGTGCGCGAGGGCACCGTGATCGTCGACGCGCACGGCCACAAGCTGGGCGTGGTCACCAGCGGCACGCTGGCGCCCACCGTCAACCAGCCGGTGGCCATGGCCTACCTGCCCGTCGACCACGCGGTAACTGCCCACGAGGTGTACGCCGAGGTGCGCGGCAAGCGCCTGCCGATGCGCGTGGCCCCCATGCCTTTCACGCCCAACCGCTACTACCGCGGCTGAGCCCGTTTGCAGTCCCTTTCCTTTTTCCTCCCAGCCCACTCTCCCAGGAGCCTCGCATGACGACCAAGTTCACGACCGACCACGAATGGATCAACATCGAAGACCATGACGCCGCCGTCGTGGGCATCACGTTGCACGCGCAGGACGCGCTGGGCGACGTCGTGTTCGTCGACCTGCCCACCGTGGGCCGCACGTTCGCCAAGGGCGAGATCTCGGGCGTCGTCGAGTCGGTGAAGGCCGCCGCCGACATCTACATGCCGGTGTCCGGCGAGGTCGTCGAGATCAACGAGAAGCTGCGCGACGAGCCGGCGCTGGCCAACACCGACCCGCTGGGCGAAGGCTGGTTCTTCAAGGTGAAGATCTCCAACATGGCCGAGTTCGACGAGCTGATGGACGGCCCCGGCTACGACGCGCTGCTGAAGACGCTCTGATAGCCCCTGCTTTCCTGCCCCTGCCTTCGCTGACCCCCTGCCTGGAACTTTCTTCATGTCGCTGACCGCCCCGACCCCGCTGGCCGAACTCGAGA
>JBBQYL010000290.1:0-5615 GCA_038208735.1 Burkholderiales bacterium | reverse complement strand
CTCGTCCATGAGGATCAGCGTCGGCTCGATCACGATGGCGCGCGCGATGGCCACGCGCTGCTGCTGGCCGCCCGACAACTGGCCGGGCAGCTTGTCCGCCTGCGAGCCCAGTTGCACCAGGTCCAACGCGCGTGCGACGCGTTCCCGGATTTCCGACTGCCCTACTTTGCGCATCACCAGACCGAAAGCCACGTTTCTGGCCACGCTGAGGTGAGGAAACAGGGCGTAGTTCTGGAACACCATGCCGAAGCCGCGCCGCTCGGGCGGCAAGGTGTCGACGCGCAAGTCATCCAGGTGGATGGCGCCGCTGGTCAAGGGCAGCAGTCCGGCCAGGCAGTTGAGCGCGGTGGATTTCCCGCAACCGGACGGGCCCAGCAGTGCGATGAATTCGCCGCGCCGGATATCCAGCGTGAGGCCGTCGAGCGCGGTCGGGCCGCTCGTGGGCGTCGCGCCGAAGCGGCGCGTGACGCGATCGAGACGCAGTCTCGTGAAGTCGTGGTTCATGTGGGTTCGAGGTCGGTCTGCACGCGAGCCGTTCACTTCATCTTCTGTGCGCCAATGTCCTCGTCCCATTTGTGCAGGGCCTTGACCAGGGCCTGCGACTCCAGGGGTTGGGCATGCGGCCGGTTGGCGATCCAGTCGGCGTACTCGGCGCGGCCGAATTCACGCACGACGTCCTGGCTCGCTTGCGGTGCCATCGACAGCGGCACGTTCCTGACGGCCGGTCCCGGGTAGAAATAGCCCTTGTCGTACGTGAGTGCCTGCTGGGCAGGCTGCAGCAGGTACGCCATCAGGTTCCACACCACCGCTTGCTTCGCCGCGGGGACGCCCGTGGGCACCATCATGAACAGCGAGTCATTGACCCAGGTGAAATCCTTGAACGCGCCGATGCGGTAGGTCTTGGGCACGACGCCCAGCGCACGCGGGTTCACGTCCCAGCCCGTCACGCTCACGGTCATGTCGCGCGATCCCTCGCCGAGCTCGCGCATCACCGCACCGGTGCCCCCTGGGTAGTATTCGATGCAGCCGTTCATCGCCTTCAGGTACGCCCAGGTCTTGGCCCAACCCTCGATCGGATCCTTCGGATTCTTGTCGCCGAGCAGATACGGCAAGCCCATCAGGAAGGTGCGTCCCGGCCCCGAGTTGGCCGGCCGCGCATAGATGAAGCGGTTCGGATTGGCCTGGCACCAGGCCAGCAACTCCGCCGGCGTCGTCGGCACCTGGCGCACCTTGTCGGGGTTGTACTCGAGCAAGGGACCAGCCGGCATGAAGACCACCGCAAGCGCGTGATCGTGGGCGAGCTCCTGCATCTTGCGCGCCTCGGGCAGGTAGTTGTCCAGCACCCCCGGAAACCGCGACGCCTGGTCGGGCAGCACACGCAGCCACAGGTTCTGCTCGATGCCGGCCGACAGGATGTCGAGCCCGCCAAGCACGAGGTCGATGTCGGACCGACCTGCAGACTGCATCGCCTTCAGCTTGCTCGGCAACTCCGGCGCCGGCGCCTTGGTGAAGGTGAAGCGCACATTGGGGTTCTTGACCTTGTAGCTCTCGATGGCGTCCTGCAGCAGTGCCATCGCACCGCCGACATCGACGACGTTGACCGTCACGGTCTGGGCTTGCACCGGGACGACCAGGATGATCAGAACGAGTGCGCAGGCGGCGCGCAGTGGCGCAAGCCAGCCGCGCGCGGCAGTGAATTCGAGGCGATTCAAGAGCGGTCTCCGAAGGTCGGACTGTCGATCCGATGGTTGTTCTGCACACGAGCCCGCGGGTGGTGCGGCGCTGGCTCACGTCCTCGAATCCGCCTTTGCGGTTCGACTGTGGAAGTCTATGCGACCAGTCCACCTTCTTCAAGTGGTTAGACCACTTATTAAATTGGCATGTCCAACCTTGGGGGTTTGTGCGCATAATCGAACCGTTCCAATTGCTCGCGCAGCGCCCAATCCAATGAAGATTCACTCCGCCAAGGTCGTCGTCTGCTCGCCAGGCCGCAATTTCGTCACTTTGAAGATCCAGACCGACGAAGGCCTGGCCGGCATCGGCGACGCGACGCTCAACGGCCGCGAAAAGGCGGTCGTCGCCTATCTTGAGGAGCACGTGATTCCCTGCCTCGTGGGCCGCGACGCGTCGCAGATCGAGGACATCTGGCAATACCTGTACAAAGGGGCCTACTGGCGGCGTGGCCCGGTCACCATGACGGCGATCGCAGCCGCCGACACCGCCTTGTGGGACATCAAGGCCAAGGCCGCGAACATGCCCCTGTACCAACTGCTGGGGGGCTGCAGCCGCACGGGCGTGATGGTCTATGGCCATGCCAACGGCAGCGACATCGAGCACACGGTCGACGAAGTGCTTCGATACCAGGAACTGGGCTACAAGGCCATCCGCGCTCAGAGCGGCGTCCCCGGCCTGAACGCGGCGTACGGCGTGGGCCGGGGCACCATGTTCTACGAACCGGCCGACGCGGACCTGCCCTCGGAGCACGATTGGTCGACAGAGAAGTATCTCGACCACGCGCCGCGGCTGTTCGAACGCCTGCGCGAGAAGGTCGGCTTCGAGCCCCACCTGCTCCACGACGTGCACCATCGCCTGACACCGATCGAGGCCGCCCGACTGGGCAAGTCGCTCGAGCCGTACCGCCTTTTCTGGATGGAGGATCCGACACCTGCCGAAGCGCAGGACGCGTTTCGGCTGATCCGCCAGCACACGACCACGCCGATCGCCGTCGGCGAGATCTTCAACAGCATCTGGGACTGCAAGGAGCTGATCCAGCATCAGCTGATCGACTACATCCGCACGACCGTCGTCCATGCGGGCGGCATCACGCACCTTCGCCGCATCGCCGACCTCGCCGCGTTGCACCAGGTGCGCACGGGCTGCCATGGCGCCACCGACCTGTCGCCCGTGTGCATGGGCGCGGCGCTGCATTTCGACCTCTGGGTGCCCAATTTCGGCATCCAGGAATACATGCGTCACACTGAGGAGACCGATGCCGTATTCCCGCACGCCTACACGTTCAAGGACGGCATGCTTCACCCGGGTGAGACGCCGGGCCACGGCGTGACCCTCGACGAGGAACTCGCTGCACGCTACCCCTACGAGCGCGCCTACCTGCCAGTGAACCGGCTCGCGCTCGACGGCACCCTGTGGAACTGGTGATGCAGCGCCTCGCCCCCCAACATCTCCACGCCCTGTCGGTCGACGTCGGCCGGCCGGCATACGACCGCACGGCGCTGCAGGCCGGCATCGTCCATCTGGGCATCGGTGCCTTCGTACGCGGCCACCTCGCGGCCGTGAACGAGGACGCCATCGAGGCCACCGGCGACATGCGGTTCGGGATCGTTGGCGTCTCGCTGCGCAGCGCCGACACCCGAGACGCACTCAAGCCGCAAGCCGGTCTCTACGCCCTCGCGTTGCGCGACGCGACGCCCGATGGCCACGCGCGCGAACTCGTGCGGGTGATCGGCAACCTGCTGCGCGTGATGGTGGCGCCGGAGCATCCCGAGGCCGTCGTCGAGCGCATCGCCCACGAGCACACGCGCATCGTCAGCCTGACGATCACCGAGAAGGGCTACTGCCACGATCCGGCCAGTCGTGTCCTGCTGTTCGAACACCCCGACATCGCGCACGACCTCGCCAACGCCGGGCGGCCGCGCAGCGCGATCGGACTGCTCGTACGTGGCCTCGAATGCAGGCGCCTGCAGGGGCGAGGACCGCTCACCTCGATGTCCCTGGACAACCTCGCCTCCAACGGTGACCTGCTGTGCGGCCTGGTACTGGAGTTCGCCGCCCGCGTGAATGCTGACCTGGCGGGCTGGATAGCGTCAGGATGCACGTTCCCCAACTCGATGGTCGACCGCATCGTGCCGCGCACCACGGCGCACGACATCGACACTTTATCGAATCGCCTCGGCCTGGTCGACGCATGGCCCGTCGTGGCGGAGCCCGCGCTTGAATGGGCCGTCGAAGACCGTTTCGCTGCGGATCGCCCTCGATGGGATATGGGCGGTGCCCAATTCGTGGAATCAGCGCGCGCCTTCGAGCGCGTGAAGCTGCGCGTAGTCAACGCGAGCCATTCGGCACTCGCCTATCTGGCAGCCAGCGCAGGCGTGCGCACCGTCGACCGGGCCATGGCGATCCCATTCATGCGCTCGTACCTGCAACGCATGGTGGACGAGGAAATCGCACCCGTGATGGGGCCGGTGCGGGGGGTGGACCTGGGGGCGTTCAGCGCAAGGACGCTGCAGCGATTCGACAATCCGGCCCTGGCGCACCAGACGCACCAGATTGCCATGGATGGCTCTCAGAAAGTACCGCAACGTCTGCTCGATTCCATTCGAGAGCGCTTGGCGCAATCGCTGCCCGTTCCCATGTTGGCCCTGGCGGTGGCTGGATGGTTGCGTTATCTCGAGGGCGTAGACGAGCGCGGACAGAAATATGAGGTCAACGACCCACTGGCCGCTGCCATGGCTCAGCACCAGACTCAGGCGGAAGGCAGTGGCGGGCTCGTTTCGCGAGCGCTCGACGCGCCGCATCGGCGCGTTCTGGCGGCCCTGTCTTTCACCCCCGTCTTCGGCAACCTCGCGCAGTCGCAGGCTTTCGTCGAAGCGGTGCACCTGCAAGCGAGTTCGTTGCGAAACATCGGCGTGCTCGGCACCCTCGCCGCCGTGTGCGGAGCCGGGACGGAAACGCGATGACGGAGACTGACTTCGACGTGATCACCCTGGGCGAGAGCATGGTGCTCTTCGGCGCCGACAGTTGCGGCCCCTTGTCACTGGTGCCAAGCTTCACAAGGCGGCTGGCCGGTGCCGAGACGAACGTCGCCATCGGGCTCGCGCGCCTGGGCCTGCGCACCGCCTGGGTGAGCCGCCTTGGTGCCGACTCGCTCGGCGAATTCATCCTGCGTAGCGTGGTCGCAGAAGGCGTGGATTGCGGCGGCGTGCGTATCGACCACCAGCGCGGCACGGGCTTCATGCTGAAGTCCCGCACGGATGACGGGTCCGATCCGACGGTCGAGTATCACCGCCGCGACTCCGCCGCGAGTCGATTGTCACTGGCCGACTTCGACGAGGCGCGCTTCCTGCGCGCCCGCCACCTCCACGTCACGGGCATCTCACCCGCACTGTCGGACTCCACTGCCGCGCTCGTCGAGCGCGGCATGAGGTTCATGCGCGCGCACGGACGTTCGATCTCCTTCGACCCCAACTTGCGACCATCCCTGTGGCCGGACACCGAGCAGATGATCGAACGCGTCAACCACTTTGCCGCGTTGGCCGATTGGGTGCTTCCGGGCATCGGGGAAGGACGGCTGCTGACAGGTTGCGATACGGCTGCCGGCATCGCGTCGTACTACCTGAATCGCGGCGCCAGCGCTGTCGCCATCAAGCTGGGCGCCGCGGGGGCAGGCTATGCCACGCGCGACGAACAGGGCACGGTGGCGGGCAAGGCCGTCGAGAAAGTCGTCGACACGGTGGGTGCCGGCGACGGCTTCGCCGTGGGTCTCATTAGCGCGCGATTCCAGGGCTTGGGCTGGGCGGACGCTGTCGCGCGGGGCAATGCCGTGGGCGCATGCGTGGTGCAGGTGCAAGGCGATATGGAAGGATTGCCCTTTCTGG
>JBBQYL010000289.1:0-5735 GCA_038208735.1 Burkholderiales bacterium | reverse complement strand
GTCGCCGGCCATCAGCATGGTCTGCACCGGGTCGGCCAGGTTCAAGAGGCGCAGCAGGTTGCTGGCCGCGCTGCGCGAACGGCCGACGGCCTGCGCCGCCAGCTCGTGCGTCATGCCGAACTCGTCGACGAGGCGCTTCAGGCCCTGCGCCTCTTCCAGCGGATTGAGGTCTTCGCGCTGGATGTTCTCGATCAGCGCCATGACGGCGGCCGATTCGTCGGGCACTTCGCGCACCAGCACCGGTACCTCGTCGAGACCGGCCAGGCGGGCGGCCCGGAAGCGGCGCTCGCCGGCGATGATCTCGTAGCGCTGCGCCTTGGCGCCGGCGCTCTCGAGCGGCCGCACCAGGATCGGCTGCATGATGCCCTGGCTGCGGATGCTCTCGGCCAGCTCGTACAGCGAGCCCTCGTCCATGCGGGTGCGCGGCTGGTACTTGCCGGCCTGCATCTGCGAGAGCTTCAGCGTGGTGGGCTGCACCGGACCGCCCGCGGGCGCCGGTGTCTCGTCGATCTTGGGGCCGAGCAGGGCTTCGAGGCCCATGCCGAGGCCCTTGGGTTTTTTGGTGACCATCATGTTGGCCCCACGGTCGCTGGCGCTCCCTGCCCCCGAGGGGACGGCCGCGAGCGGCCCGGCAAAGCCGGTTCCGCCGCTGCCTTGAATCTCGTGCAGGGTGAGTAGCGCCAGCGGCGGAGGCGCTGGAAGTGAACCACGATTATCTGCTGGCGAGCAGGTCTGCCAATAGCTGCCGCCCGGTTGGCCAGTCCCCCAGGCCGGAATCCGCGTTCAAATGCCCTCGATTGACGGCGTCGATCGTGCGAGAGCCCCAATCGCGCGCCATCGCGTGCGCTCGATGAGGATGGCAGTAGGGGTCGTTGCTGCTGATGATCGCGAGGGAAGGGAATTGCAGCCGTGCGCGCACGATGGGCGTGAACGAGTGCAGCACGGCGCGCACCTCGTCGCGTTCGACGTCGGGCGGCGCCACCAGCAACGCGGCCTTCACGCGGCGCGTCTTGCCGGAGTGGGTGGCCCACGCCGACACCAGGTGGCAGCCCAGGCTGTGCGCCACCAGCACCACTTGGGGCGACTCGTCGGCGGCCTCGAGCTCGCCGATGGCCTCGTCCAGCCGCATCATCCAGTCGCCGCGCAGCGGGTGCATCCAGTCGCTCTGCTGCACGCGCTGGTCGCCGTACAGCGCTTCCCAACGGGTCTGCCAATGACCCGGGCCGGAGTTCTGCCAGCCGGGCAGCACCAGCACGTGCACGTCGGGCGCTTCTGCGCGACAGGGATCCTGTAATGTCATTGCCTTATGCTTCGCATCGGAAAAGGCGCCTGCCGCAGGCGCCATGAAACGATTCTGCCGCGTCGCGCGCGGCCCCGGAGATTCCTGAAAATGAGCACCGCCACCAAGAAGTTCCGCGTCTACGTCGACGGCCAGGAAGGCACCACGGGCCTGCGCATCCACGAGATGCTGGCCGCCCGTGCCGACCTCGAGCTGCTGCGCATCTCGCCCGAGCTGCGCAAGGACGACGCGGAGCGCGCGCGCCTGCTCAACGCCGCCGACGTGGCCTTCCTGTGCCTGCCCGACGACGCGTCGCGCGCGGCGGCCAAGATGATCACGAACCCGACGACCTGCCTGATCGACGCCAGCACCGCGCACCGCACCGACCCCACCTGGGTGTACGGCCTGCCCGAGCTGGCGCCCGGCCAGCGCGAGGCGCTGCGCACGGCCAAGCGCATCGCCAACCCCGGCTGCCATGCCACGGCGTTCATCCTGCTGATGCGCCCGCTGGTCGACGCCGGCCTGGTGGCGCACGACGCCAACGTCACGGCCACGTCCATCACCGGCTATTCGGGTGGCGGCAAGAAGATGATCGAGCAGTACCAGTCGTGGCACGCGCGCCAGATGGACCGCGAGCGCCAGGTCGACGCCGCCCTCAGCGCGCCGCGGCCTTACACGCTGGGCCTGGGCCACAAGCACATCCCGGAGATGAAGACCTGCTCGCTGCTCGCCCGCGCGCCCGTCTTCATGCCCATCGTGGGCAACTTCTACAAGGGCCTGACGGTGAGCATTCCGTTCCATGTGAACCAGCTCGCCGCCGGCACCGACGCCGCCGGGGTGCACGCCGCGCTCGAGAAGCGCTACGCCGACGAGCCCTTCATCCGCGTGATGCCGCTGTCTGACCCGGCGGTGCTGGCCGAGGGCTCGTTCGACGTCCAGGCCTGCAACGACACCCAGCGCGCCGACCTGTTCGTGTTCGGCAACGCCCAGCAGGTGCTGCTGATGGCGCGCATCGACAACCTCGGCAAGGGCGCTTCCGGCGCCGCCGTGCAGACGATGAACCTGGCCCTCGGCCTGCCCGAGGGGCTCAGCCTCGTGGCCTGACATGCCGTCGCCCGCCACGCCCGTTGCCGCGAGAGTCGAATGACCAACGCGTCTGCCGAGACCTTGCGGGACTCGCGTGGACTGCGTCTGGGGACCTCCTCGCGCGCCGCGGCCGACCATGCGGACGAGGCGCTGTGGCAGATGATGACCTTCGCCGACACGCCGCGCCTGGCGCTGGAGGCGGCGCGCGAGGTGGACGCCGGCTGGACGCTGCCGCTGCTGCTCGATGCCGGCTTTCGCCTGGGCCTGAACCAGCCCGACGACCGCGAGGTGGCGCGCGACCTGCTCGCCTCCGCCGCCGCGCTCGCGTCGGGCGCCAGCGCGCGCGAGCGTGCGCACCTCGATGCGTTGACGCGGCTGCAGGACGGCCGCGTGTCGGCCGCGTTGCGCATCTGGGACGACCTGCTGCTGGAGCACCCGCGCGACGCGCTCGCGCTGCACTGGGCGCATCAATGGGATCACGCGCGCGGCGACTCCACCAGCATGCGCCTGCGCCCCGCTCGCGCGCTGCCCGAATGGGACGACGCCGATCCGCTGTTTCCCTGCGTGCTGGGGCTCTACGCGTTCGGCCTGGCCGAGTGCCACCAGGTCGCGTTGGCCGAGGACCTCGGACGCCGCGCCATCGCCCTGGCCCAGCAGCAGCGGGCCGAAGCCGACTCACCGGCCCGCGTCCCCTGGGCTGTGCACGCCGTCACGCACGCCATGGAGATGCAGGGCCGCTTCGACGATGGCGCCATCTGGCTGCGCCAGCAGCAGGCCGGCTGGACCGACGGCACGCGCTTCGCGAGCCACCTGTGGTGGCACCTCGCGCTGTTCCGGCTGGAGGCGCTCGACGTCAACGGCGCGCTGCGGCTTGTCGACACCCACCTGTCCGGCGCGGCGCTCACGCACGGCCTGCAGTGCGTCGACGCCGCCGCGCTGTACTGGCGCCTGCGCGTCATGGACGTGGAGGTCGACGCGTTGTTCAAGGACCTGCTGCAACGCTGGAGCCCCGATCCCGCCCAGGCCGGCGTGCACGCGTTCACCGACTGGCACGTGGTGCTGGCCATGCTGGGCGCCGGCGAACGCGCGCAGGCCGAGGGCTGGGTGGCGCGCTGCGCGGAGCGCGTGATGCGTGCCGAGGAAGGCGCGCGCAGCAACCACGCGGTGGCGCGCGACCTGGGGCTGCCGCTGATGCGCGCGCTGCTGGCCTCCGAGCGCGGCGAGGCCGACGCGGCGGTGCGCGGCCTGTACCTCGTGCACGAATCGGCCGCGCGACTGGGCGGCAGCCACGTGCGGCGCGACCTGGTGGCGCAGACGCTGATGCACTGCGCGGCGTCCAGCACGCAGCCCCACGTCGGCCGCGCGGTGCTCAACGAACGCTGCCTGGCCAAGCCCGTGACGCCACTCACGCGGCATTGGGCCGGCAAGCTCGGCGTGGCGATCACCTGAGGCATCGTCATCCTGGGCGCAGGATGACGGCGGCGTCACGCCTTCCGCCGCGTCGCCACCAGGTTCACCGCCAACCCGCCCATCACCAGCGCCGCCGCGCCCAGCTTCCACATCGGCAGCCCCTCGTGCAGCGCGAGCGTCGATGCCGTCATGCCGAACACCGGCACCAGCAGCGCCGTGGGCGTGACGCTGGATGCGTCGTGGCGCGCCAGCAGCCAGTTCCACGCGCCGTAGCCGAACAGCGTGTTGCCCACCGCCTGCCAGGCCACGGACAGCCAGGCGACGACGCCCGCGTGCGCCAGCGATGTGCCGACGGCCGGCGCGCCGTTCTGCAGCAGGCTGATCATCCACAGCGGTACCGCCGCGAACGGACTCGACCACACCATGAAGCCCAGGGCGTCGACGCGGTCGGCGGCGCGCCCGATCAGGTTGCAGAAGGCCCAGGCCAGGGCGGCGCCGATCACCAGCACCACGCCGAAGGTCGTGACCCCCGCGTTGCTCGACACGTGCGATGCGACGATGGCCAGCCCGCCGACGGCGAGCGCGAACGCGGGCCACTGCAGTGCCTTGAGCCGGTCGCGATACAGCACCGCCGACAGCCCGATCGTGAAGAAGACCTGCGCCTGGATCACCAGCGAGGCAAGGCCCGGCGTGATGTCCGCGCGCATCGCCCAGAACAGCAGCCCGAACTGCCCCACGCCGATCAACACGCCGAACGCCGCCAGCTTGCCCCAGCTCATCGCCGGCTTGGGGATGAAGAAGATGAACGGCAGGAACGAGAACGTGTAGCGCAGCGCCGCGAACGTGTAGGGCGCGAAGGCGTCGAGCCCCCAGCGGATGACGACGAAATTGGTGCCCCAGATCGCGACGACGGCCAGGGCGAGCAGCAGGTGTTTCGGGGGCATGGCCCGACTCTACGTGACGCGCCCTGCCCGTCTTCAGTTGTCCTCGAAGAAGAGTTGCTCGATCGGAAGCTGGAAGGCCTTCGCGATCACGAAGGCGAGCGGCAGGCTGGGGTCGTAGCGTTCGTTCTCGATCGCGTTGACGGTCTGCCGGGAGACCCCCAGCCGCTCGCCCAGCTCGCCCTGCGACCAGCCGCGCTCGGTGCGCAGTTCACGCACGCGGTTCCTCATCGGTAGCGCCTGCGAGCCAGCACGAGGCCGACGACCCACAGCACGGCCAGGATCGGCCACACGGTGAACATCGACAGCTTCGGATAGCCCAGGCCCTCGAGGAAACCGTAGGAAAACGTGAGGATCGCCGTGCCCGCGAACGCGAACCCGAGCGCCTCGAACTGGATGCGCACCTGCAGTTCGTCCATGCGGCGCATCTCGCGCAGGACGATCCAGGGGACGGCGACGGCGGCCACCATCGGGCTGAGGGCCACGGCGTCGCGCCAGGGGCTGGCGAGCGCCGCGTGCTGGAGGAGCTCGATCGAGCCGACCAGCAAGGCGGCGTAGATGGCCAGGGCCGCCGAGAGCTCCAGGGTGTACTGCCTGCTTTTCATGTCGAAACGTCCAGGTGGAAAGGATGCTTTCCATTGTGGCGATGTCTCCCGGGGCTGTAAAGGCCCCTTTACATGGAAAGGGTCTTTTACATCGCGACGTCGAGCGGCCGCCGCCACGGCGTCGCCTTGACGTGGCGGAGGAAGTCGGGAAGCGTGCGGCCCGGCTCGTCGCGGAACACGTCGTCAAGGACGTCCAGCGTCAGCATGCGGTCGACGCGGAAGCTGCGGAACGCGGTGCGGTGCTCGCACCAGGCGGCCAGCGTCCACACCGATTCCCAGTGGTAGCAGCCGAGCGGGCGCGCGGTGCGCGTGGTGGGTGCGCCGTCCTTGTCTTCGTAGTCGAAGCGCACGCGCCGGCGCGTGGAGGCCGCGTCGCGCAGCAGGCCCAGGCGCTCGATGCTGGCGGTGTCGGTG
>JBBQYL010000288.1:0-5749 GCA_038208735.1 Burkholderiales bacterium | reverse complement strand
AGCCTTGAACGACGACCGCTCGCGATTCACGCCGCTCCAACGCGTGCTCCATTGGGTGATGGCGCTGGGCATCCTGACGATGCTGTTCGTCGGGGTCGGCATGGTGTCGACCATCGGGCCGGCGTACCTCGCCCTCGTCAGCTTCCACAAGCCGCTCGCGCTGGCGATCCTCGTGCTCGCCCTCGCGCGCCTGGCCGTGCGCCTGCGCCATGGCGCGCCGGCGTTGCCGGCCGACCTGCCCGAGCCGATCAAGCTCGCGGCACGGTTGTCGCACGTGGCGTTCTACGTGCTGATGATCTCGATGCCGCTGCTCGGCTGGGCCATGCTGTCGGCCGCGGGCTATCCGGTGGTGGTGGGCGGGTTCGAGCTGCCGCCCATCGCGCCGCCCGACGCCGCGCTGCACAGCGTGCTGTGGAATGCCCATCGGGCCCTGGCGTTCTGCTTCTTCGCGCTGTTCCTGCTGCACCTGGCCGGCGCGCTGTTCCACGCGTGGGTGCGCCGCGACGGCGTGTTCCACGCGATGGCGCCCACCCCGTCGCGACCGGGCCGTCGGTAAGAGGTGGGATGCCCCGCCGTTCGTGAACTTTTTCTCGCGGCGGCCGACTCTACGATCGATCAAGGCTGTAGCGCCGCAGCGAGCTGCCGAAGACCTGTGGGTGCCCACGTGACAGGGCTCGAGCCACGGATACGACATGCCTGAATCCACCCCAACGACTTTCGACGCCCCCGCGCTTCGTCCCCTGCTCGACAGCCTCACGGCGTCGGAACTCGACGCGCTCGATTTCGGCGTGATCGGCTTCGACGCCAGCGAGGTGGTCACGCGCTACAACGCGACCGAGTCGCGCCTCGCCGGCCTGTCGCCGGAACGGGTTCTCGGCCTCGGACTGTTCACGGTGGTGGCGCCTTGCATGAACAACTTCCTCGTGGCCCAGCGCTTCCAGGATGCCGCCGCCACGGATCAGGCGCTCGACGTCGCGATCGACTATGTCCTCACGTTGCGGATGCGCCCGAGCAAGGTGGCGTTGCGTCTGCTTGCCGCGAGCGGCCCGGGGCATCGATACGTCATCGTGCGCCGGCAGCGGACGTGAACGCGCCGCTCCCCGAGGAAGACGCGGGCGCTCACGAGGCCTTGCTGCAGTTCCTGTACATGGCGCCGGTGGGCCTGGTGCAGATCGACATCGACGGCGCCGTGGCGATGATGAATCCGATGGCCGTCAACCTGCTGATGGCGCTGTCGCCCAACGCCAACCTGGACAACCTCTTCGAGGCGCTCGACACCGCCGTGCCGCAGTTGCGCGGCCACGTCGAGGCATTCGCCGGCGTGTCCGGCAGCGTGTGCGAGCCCCAGCGCATCCACGTGCCGACGTCGGCTGGCGGTGCGGCATCGGGGATGCGCATGATGTCGCTGGCGCTGTTCAAGCTCGACGGTTCGCGCCTGATGGCCATGCTGCGCGACGCCACCGACGAGGTGACGCGCGAGGCCCGGCAACTGAAGGCCGCCGCGCACCTGGACACCCTCACCGAGATGCCCAACCGGGCCGCGGTGATCAACTTCATCCATGCCGGACTCGCCCTCGGGCCGCAGGCGGCGGGGCGCCACGGCGCGGTGCTGTTCCTCAACATCGACCGGTTCCGCCAGATCAACGACAGCCTCGGCTACGCCGCCGGCGACGAGGTGTTGACGCTGCTGGCCAACCGGATCCGCTCGGCCCTGCGGCGCGGCGTTCGAACACGCGGCGCGGACTCGCGCGAGCCGCTGTGCGCACGCATCGGCGGCGACGAATTCGTCGTCGTGCTCGACGACCTGAACCAACCCGACGACGTGCTTGTCGTCGCGCATCGACTGACGGACGTGCTCGAGCAGCCCTTCGCGGTCGGAACGCACCAGCTTCAATGCACGGTGAGCGCAGGCGTCGTCATGCGACCGCAGTTCGCCGAGGACGCCAAGGGCATCCTGCGCGACGCCAGCATCGCGATGGCCGAGGCCAAGCGCCTGGGTGGCGCACGGTCGACGGTCTTTCGGCTGGAGATGCGCGAGCGCGCCAGCCGCCGCCAGGACATGGAGGAACAGTTGCGCGTCGCGATCACGCAGCGCCAGCTGTTCGTGGTCTACCAGCCCGTGATCGGATTCCAGGGCGGCGCGCAGGCCTGCCGGTCGATCGATCGCACCGCCGGCGTGGAGGCCCTGGTGCGCTGGCGGCACCCGCAACGCGGCATCGTGCCGCCGCTCGACTTCATCGGCATCGCCGAAGAGTGCGGCCTCATCGGCGCGCTGGGCCTGTACGTGCTCGACGAGGCTTGCCGTCAGTTCGTCGCCTGGCGCGACACGCTCGGAGAACACGCGCCCCGTACGCTGGCGGTGAACCTGTCGCGGGGACAACTCGAACTGCCGGGATTCGTGGCCTCCGTCGCCGAGGTGCTGGAACGCACCGGCATGGCCGCGAGCCAGCTGCAGCTGGAAATCACGGAAAGCCTCGCGGCCCAGGACGAGGCCGTCCAGACCCGGCTGCATGAGCTCAAGGCCCTCGGGTTGACACTGGCGCTGGACGACTTCGGAACCGGCTTCTCGTCGTTGTCCAGCCTGCACCTGCTGCCCGTGGACACCGTCAAGATCGACCGCTCGTTCGTCAGCGAGGCCGTGACCAGCGCCCACCATCGCGCCCTCATCGAGGCGACGGTGCGCGTGGCCGCCAGCCTGGGCATGGGCACGGTCGCCGAGGGCATCGAGACCGATTCGCAATCGGCGCTGATCTGCGCGCTGGGCTGCGGCAAGGGCCAGGGCTACTTCTTCAGCCGTCCGCTGGAAGCCGAGCAGCTCGCCGCCTGGGCCATCGCGCCGATCGCTCCACGGACGCCTTGAGCCGGCGCTGGCCGCCCAAGGTCACGCCGGCGCGGGCAACCACCGCAACAGCATCGCGTAAAGCTCCGCCGGATGCACCGGCTTCGAGACGTGGTCGTTCATGCCGGCGGCCAGGCACTCGTGGCGATCCTCGAGCGACGCGCCGGCCGTCATGGCGATGATGGGGACGGCGGACACGGCGCGTATCTCGCGTGCGGCGGCGACGCCGTCCTTGATCGGCATCTGCATGTCCATCAGGATCAGGTCGAACGCCCGCGCCTGCGCCATGTCCACCGCCTCGACGCCGTTCGAAGCCGTCTCCACGGCCAGGCCCGCCACGCGCAGCAGTTCGACGGCCACGAGGCGATTGATGGGGTTGTCTTCCGCCAGCAGCACGCGCTGGCCGCCATGCCGCTCCCGCAGCGAGTGTTCCTCGGAGACCAC
Source organism: Burkholderiales bacterium (assembly GCA_038208735.1). Lineage (GTDB taxonomy): Bacteria > Pseudomonadota > Gammaproteobacteria > Burkholderiales > Burkholderiaceae_C > Scleromatobacter. The sequence goes on along the minus strand of JBBQYL010000288.1, from coordinate 2,466 downwards.
CGGCGTCGCGCGCGAAGTCGCGACGCCGCCTCCGAGCTCGGCCGTGTCCACCTGAAGCCCGGGTCCGCGCAGCTGGTTGCCGACCACGGCGGCGGCCTCGGCCAGGTCGTCGATCAGCAACGCCCGCAAGCCCGAAGCGGATTCCAGCGCGCTTCGCTGGCGCTGGCCGCTGCCCTGGGCCAGGAACGCGGTGAACCAGAACGTGCTGCCCGCGCCCGGCTCGCTGGTGACGCCGGCGTCACCGCCCATCAGGCGCGCGAACGCCCGCGTGAGGGCCAGGCCGAGGCCGGTGCCGCCGTGCTGCCGGGTGGTCGACGAATCGGCCTGCTCGAACGCGCTGAAGAGCCGCGCCTGGTTCTGCGACGAGATACCGGCGCCGGTATCCGTCACCTCGAACCGCACCAGCACGCGGTCGCCCTCCGTCTTCAGCAGCGAAATGCGCAGGCGGACCCAGCCGCGGGTCGTGAACTTCACCGCGTTGGACAGCAGGTTGAGCAGCGCCTGCGACAACCGGGTGGGATCGCCCCGGATCTGGTCGGGCATGTGGTCGGTGTCGAGCAGCAGCTCCAGGCCCTTCTCGCGCGCCGCCGTGGCCACCATGTCGAGCGTGCCCTTGGCGAGCGCGTCGAGCGAGAAGTCGATCTCCTCCAGCGACATCTTGTCGGCGTCCAGCTTCGAGAGGTCGAGGATGTCGTTGAGGACGCGCAGCAGGTGCTGCGCCGCCGCGTCCACCTTCTCGAGCCGGTCGATCTGGCGCTCGTCGGCCGCCTCGCGACGCAGCAGGTGCGTGAGGCCGATGATCGCGTTCATCGGGGTGCGGATCTCGTGGCTCATGTTGGCGAGGAACTCGGCCTTGATCCGGGCCGCGGCCTCGGCCACGCGGCGGGCATCGGCCAGCTGCGACTTCTCGCGGGCGATGCGCCACGCGAGCACGGCGATCGACAGCAGCACGAGCGTGGCGATGAGCGCCGTCAGCGCCAGGACGCGGCGCTCGAACGCGAGAAGACGGTCGTCGGACTGCCGCGTCACGATGAACCAGGGCGTGGCATTGGAGGACGAGCCGCCGGCATTCACCGGAGGAACGGGCTCCACGGCCCGCCATGCCCACAACACGCCGTCCACCGCGGCCTCGCCGATGGGACGGGCCTGCATCTGCCTCCAGACCTCGGGCGCGCGCTCGGCCATCGTCACATGGCGGCCGAACATGAACGCGAACTCGTCGTCCTCGCGCAGCCCGCGCAGGAAGTCGCCGCGCGCGTTGACCATCAGTCGGCTCGTGCCGCGTGGGAGGTCCGGGTAGTCGAGCGCCTGGAGGATGCTGGCGCCCTCGACGTTGATCGCCAGCAGGCCCGCGGGGGCGCCGTCGTCGGCGCGGATGTTGATCACCTCGCGGAACATCGGCCGGCGCGGCTGCTCGATGACCTCGTGTTCGATGTTGAGGTCGAGCTCGGACACGTACAGCGAACCCACCGGCAACGCCATCGCCCGGGTCACGTAGTACCGCGCCGTCTTTCGCTGCAGGCGGCCCTCGGGGATCCGGGTCGCGCCCTGCGGCGTCATGTCCACGCGCACGCGCTCGCGTCCGTCGGGATCGATCCAGCGCGCCTGCGCGTACGAGGGATCGCCGTTCAGCATCAGGATGAACGCGTCGGCCATGGCGTCGAGCGTCGATGCATCGGGCGCGCTGTAGGCCTTGCGCACTCGGACGTCGCCGGCCAAAGCGCGCAGATGGCGTTCCACCGGCGCCAGGCGCTCGGTGACGGCGGCGCTGGACACGTCCGCCTCGGTTCGTTGTTCGGCGAGTTCGCGCAGGCGCTCCGCGGAGATGACTTCCCTGCCGAGCCAGCCCGCCACGACCGCCACCACCAGTGCCAGCGGCAGCCAGACCTTGCAGAAGTCTCGGGTCAGTGTGCGCACGCGGAGGACTGTCCAGCCACCCTCGGGGGGCGGCATTCGACGAGTTCAGGGAACCCCAGTATGCACGCCCGCCCCGCCTTACTCGACGCCGCGCGCCGTCTCCCGCAACACGAACTTCTGGATGGCCCACGCGGCGACGTTGCCCAGCGACTCGAGGTAGGTGCCGCGGCGGTGGTACACCACGCCCTTGGGGCGACCCGTGGTGCCCGAAGTGTAGTTGAGCGCCAGCGGCATGTACTCGTCGTCGGGCAGCTGCCACTCGAACGACGGGTCGCCCAGCGCGAGGAAGTCGGCGTACTCCATGCGGCCGATGCGCTCGCCGGGGCCGCTGTACGACGCATCGTCGTTGTCGATGACGAGGATCTCGCGCCCCAGCCTGGCCACCGCGGCCTGGACGACGGGGGCCAGCTGGCGATCGACGATCACCACCTTCGCCTCGCCGTGGTCGAGGATGTAGGCGACCGTCCCGGCCTCCAGCCGGGTGTTGATGGTGCACAGCACGGCGCCGGCCATCGGCACGCCGAAGTGCGCCTCCCCCATGGCCGGCAC
>JBBQYL010000287.1:0-5791 GCA_038208735.1 Burkholderiales bacterium | reverse complement strand
TGGTCTCGAGCTGCAGCTTCTCGAGCGTGCGCGCCCGGTAGGTGCTGACCGTCTTCACGCTGAGGAACATGCCCTCGGCGATCTGGCCCACGGTCTCGCCCTTGGCCAGGCGCAGGAACACCTGCAGCTCGCGTTCGGACAACTGCTCGTGCGGGGGCCGGTCGCCCGCGCCCGCGGCGCCGTCGGCCAGCATCTCGGCCACCTGGGCCGTGATGTAGCGCCGGCCCATCGACACGGTGCGGATGGCCTTGACGATCTCATCGGGGTCGCAACCCTTGTTGAGATAGCCGCTGGCGCCCTGGCGCAGCAGCGTCGTGGCGTAGTGGGTCTCGGGAAAGCCACTGAGGATGAGCACGGGCAGGTCGGGCCGGCGCGCCTTGACGGCCGCCAGCGCGTCGACGCCGCTCTGGTCCGGCATGGACAGGTCCATCAGCAATACGTCGAGGTCGCCGCCACGGACGAGCTCGAGCGCCTCTCGGCCGTCGGCGGCCTCTCCCGTGACGCGAAGGTCGACGTGGTCGGACAGGAACTGCCGGAGGCCGGAGCGGACGATCGCATGATCGTCGACGATCACAACGCGAATCATGTAGTCTCCCGCGGAATCGGTGAACTTGAAATCGGGTCGGCAACTTGCCGATACGAGCGGCCGGTTCGCCACGTGGGTCATGCTGTCGCGTTGAGAGCAAGCGGCGGGCCGAGTCATTCAAGTGTAGCGGGGAACCCGACATGTCATTTCTGAGGACGCTGGAAACCGCGCGACGCAGTCGCTTCGCGGCTCCGGTCGCACTCCTTCTCGGCCTCGCCGTGCTGCTGACCAACGAGATCGGTCACCAGCGTGCGCTCGCCGTCATCGCCAGCCGCGAGGCCTTGCTGGAGGCCCGCGTTGAGGTCAGCCTGCTGATGCGCGAGGTGATCGCCGCCGAGTCGGGCCAGCGCGGCTACCTGCTCACCGCGCGCCCCGAATACAAGGAGCCCTACACGCGCGCCGCAACGCAGGTGCAGGGCCAGCTCGCCCGCCTGGCGAAGATCTATTCGGCCTGGCCCGACCGCAGCGCCGACGTGCAGAAGCTCGACGAGCTCACGCGCCAGCGCATGTCCGAGCTGGACACCACCGTGACGATGTTCGAGGGCGCGCACACCGAAGGCTGGCGCGAGGTGATGCTGACCGACATCGGCCGCGAGACGATGCTTGCCATCGAGGGCCAGGCCCGAAGCATGGCGCGCGTGGAGACGACGCGCATCGACGAGTCGCGCGAGCTGCTCACCGAGACGCTGCTGTTTTCGCGCATCGGCATCGCCGCCCTCGTGGTGCTGAGCCTGGCCGCGCTGCTGCTGTACGCCCGCCAGGCGCGCCGCTTCGACGACGAGCGCCTGGAGCGGGCCGCGCAGCTGCGCTTCGAGCGCGACCGCCTCGAGGTGGAGGTGGAACGCCGCACGCGCGACATCACGCAGATCGCCAACCATCTGCAGACCGCGCGCGAGGACGAGCGCAGCAGCCTGGCGCGCGAGCTGCACGACGAGCTGGGCGGACTGCTGACCGCGGCCAAGCTGGACGTGGCGCGCATGCGCAGCCGGCTCGCGGGCGCGTCGCCCGAGGTGCTCGAACGCATGATGCACCTGGTCAAGACGCTAGACGAAGGCATCGCGCTGAAGCGCCGCATCATCGAGGACCTGCGCCCGTCATCGCTGAACAACCTGGGCCTGAAGGCCGCGCTCGAGATCCTGTGCACCGAGTTCGCGGAACGCAGCGAGCTCGAGGTGGTCACCGACGTCGACGAGCTGGCGCTGGACGACGCCGGCAAGCTCACGGTGTACCGCATCGTGCAGGAGGCGCTCACCAACGTGGCGAAGTACGCGCGCGCCGCCACCGTGGACGTGAGCCTGAAGGCGCGCGGCGCGTGGGCCGAGATCGACGTGCGCGACGACGGCGTCGGCTTCGACCCGAATGCGGTACGCACCGCGGCGCATGGCCTGGCGGGCATGCGCTTTCGCATGCAATCGAGCCAGGGCGAGCTCGAGATCAAGTCACGCCCGGGGCAGGGCACCAGCATCCACGCGCGCCTTCCGCTCGCCGATGCGCTGCCCGAAGACGCCGAGGCCGACGTTGCCACGCTGCTGGGCCCGGGCGCGTTTCCGCAGCCACCTGCGAACGTCGGTTAGGCCGCCGGCGCGCTCGGCCGGGCACGCTGTCGGCGCCGTCCGACAGCCGGAACAGTTGTGCACCTATCGTGCTCGAGCAGGTGCCGATCCATCATCGGCTACCGTCTTCAACAACGATCCCAGAAGGAGCACAACATGATCTCTCGTCTCGCCATCGCGGCCATGGTCGCCGCCACCACCCTCGTCACCGCCACCGGCTGCGCCGTCGAGCGCCACCAGGAAACCGTCGGCTCGTACATCGACGATTCGTCCGTGACCACCAAGGTCAAGGCAAAGTTCGCCGAAGATCCGACCGTCAGCGCGATGGCCATCAAGGTCGACACGATGAAGGGCGTCGTCCAGCTGTCCGGCTTCGCCAAGTCGGGCGAGGAACGCATGATGGCCGAACGCCTGGCGCGCAACACCAACGGCGTCGCCGACGTCCGCAACGACATCATCGTCAAGTAAGCGATTACAGCGGACACGTCCGCTGTCCGCAACGAGAAATGCCCCGCGATGCGGGGCATTCTTCATGGGAACGTCGAACAGCGGCTCGGAACGGCGGGGTCTCGTCGCGAACCGGGCCGGACCTCGAGAGACTCAGTGCCGCACGCGCTCCGGCGGCGCATAGCGCAGACCGATCGCGATGCGGCCGGTCCAGAACACCATGCGCCCGGTGCCGGGCAGCGCCACGGGCCCGATATAGCCCTGAGGCACCCAGCCCTTCTCGAAAGGCGCGGGGTGCGAAGCGGGCTTGCTGCTGGAGACGGTGGAAATCATGGCCTACCTCCTGGGGATTGCCTGAACTACAGCAAACGGCGAGCCCGCCCGTGAGGTGACAGGAGGTTGGACGGATCATCCCAAGAACGCAGCGCGCACACACTCCCTCAAAGGGCCTACGATCTGCTCGTCCCGGAGTTGGGCGAGGAGGCGTGCATGGAGCTCAGCGAAATCATCACCGACGAGTCCGTCGACTTCGTCCGCCAGGCCGATGGCCGTTGGCGCTGGCATGCCCGCACGGCCGAAGCCGCGCATCTGCTGGGCATCGCGGTGGACGCGCCCTCGTTGCTGTCGTTCAAGTCGGCGATGGAGGCCGCCGCCGACGTCGCCGTGCACGCCGACGCGCCGCGCGACGCCACGGGCCGCCACGTGATGACCCGCGACTACATCCGCCGCATGATCAGCGCCATCGCCCTGCCCTGCCACGCCTGCGCCGACGTGTTCTTCGGCGGCGTGTACTGGCACAGGCGCGACGCCGCGGGCGCCAACTGGGGCGTGGCCATCATGAACGGCAGCGGCGATTTCGACGGCTGCCTGGAATGCGTGGCCGGGGCGCGCGAGAAACTGCGCCGGCACTATTCGATCGTCGACGAGGCTTGAGCGCGCCGGGCCGGCGTCGATCCTGCGACCGCGCGCAGGATGACATCGCTTCAGTGCGGCAGCAGCCCGGCCTGCTGCATGAACCCGAGGTCGTCTTCCAGGTGCCAGTTGTCGGTGACCTTGCCGTCGCGCACGCGCAGGATGTCGATGGCCGTGAAGTCGATCGCCTGGCCCTTGCCCTGCACGTCGCCCAGCTTGCCGCTGAAGTGGCCCGTGAGGCGCACCTGCGAGACCACGCGGTCGACGGCCACCACCTGCTGCTGCACGGTGACCACCAGGTCGGGCACCGCCGCCAGGAAGCCCTTGGACGCCGCGGCCGGGCCGGCCGGGCCCTGCGGGCGCCCGGGCGGCAGCGCGTGGTCGAAGAATTCCGGCGACAGCGCCTTTTTCAGCGACTCCGGGCTGCCGTTGTTCCAGAAGCCGTACAGTTGGCGATGGGCGCCAGGATGGCGTCGCGCTGCGCCGGCGTCAGGTCGCCGGCCACGATCAGTTCGTGCGGACGCGCCATCGCGACGGCGGTGGCGTCGTCCACCGGCGCCGCGGCACCAACGAGGTGCCAGGACGCCGAGGCGAGGACGGCGGCGAGACGGACGGGACGCAACGACATGGCGTTCTCCTGATGGCGAGCCAGCGCACCAGCATGCGCCGGGCGTGGCGCGCCGCCCGTCTCGTGGTAAACACTGAGGCGTACACCACACGATCAAGATTCCATGACTGACCAACCGTTCAAGGTGCTCGTCGTCGGCGGCGGCGCCGGCGGGCTCGAGCTGGCCTGCAAGCTGGGCCGCAAGTGGGGCCCCGAGCGCGTCGCGCTGGTGGACGCCAAGCTGTTCCACATCTGGAAGCCGTCGCTGCACGAGGTGGCCGCCGGCACGCTCGACATCCACCAGGAGGGCCTGTCGTACCAGATGCTGGCCCACGACAACGGCTTCTCGTTCCTGTACGGCGCGATGACCGGCGTGGACACCGGCGCGCGCCAGCTGGTGGTCGGCGCGGTGCTGGACGGCGCCGAGGAGGTGCTGCCGGAACGCCGCGTGGCCTACGAGCAGCTGGTGCTGGCCATCGGCAGCGTGTCCAACGACTTCGGCGTGCCGGGCGTCGCCAGCCACGCGTTCTCGCTGGATGGCCCGCAGGACGCCGAGCGCTTCCGCCTGCGCATGCTGCAGCTGCTGTCGCTGGTGGACATCCGCAAGAGCCACGATCCCCGTGCGGCCCTCGACATCGTGATCATCGGCGGCGGCGCCACCGGCGTCGAGCTGGCCGCCGAGCTGCGCGAGGCGAGTTCGCTGCACGCGCAATACGGCCTGCGCCACATCGACGCGCAACGCGACGTGCGCATCCGCATCCTCGAAGGCGCGCCGCGCCTGCTCGCGCCGCTGGCCGAGAACGTGTCGGCGGCCGCCACGCGCCTGCTGGGGGAGCGTCACGTGCAGGTGAACACCTCGTGCCGCGTGGTGCGCGTCGATTGGAACCAGGTCAGCGACGACCAGGGCAACGTCTACCCCGCCGACCTTTGCGTGTGGGCCGCCGGCATCAAGGCGCCACCGCTGCTGGCGCAGGTGGGCCTGCCGGTGACCAAGGGCGGGCAGGTGAAGGTGGACGGCCAGCTGCGCGTCGAAGGCGTGCCGTGCATGTTCGCCTTCGGCGACTGCGCGTTCTGCCCGCAGCCCGGTGGCAGGTCGGTGCCGCCGCGGGCGCAGTCGGCGCACCAGCAGGCCGACTACCTGTACGCGCTGTTGCAGTTGCCGGCCGGCACCGATCTCGGTGCGCGCCCGCCCTACCTGTTCAAGGATCACGGCTCGCTGGTGTCGATCGGCTCCAGCGCCACCGTCGGCAGCCTCATGGGCAACCTGTTCCGCAACACCACGTGGTTCGTGGAGGGCCTGTTGGCACGCATGGTCTACGTCAGCCTGCACCTGATGCACCACCGCGCGGTGATGGGCTCGATGCGCACCGCGGTGCTCGCGATGGCACGCTTCCTGGTCAAGCGCGCGCGGCCGCTGGTCAAGCTGCACTAGTACAACATCCCTGAAGTGGCTTTCATTTAGATGGGAGTGACGATAAACTTCAGACATGAGCCGTGGACGCCAAGCGCAGACGATCAAGCTATCGCGTGAAGAGCGCAAGTCGCTTGAGCTGTTGACCCGCCGAGGAACCGCGGAACAGCGCCAAGTGATGCGAGCGCGGATCGCGTTGATGGCCCATCGAGGCGATACTTCAACAGCGATCGCAAAGGCGCTTGGTGTGTCCGTTCAGACGGTCTCGCACTGGC
>JBBQYL010000286.1:0-5834 GCA_038208735.1 Burkholderiales bacterium | reverse complement strand
CATGCGGTCAGATCCTTTCGATGATCGTGGCGATGCCCATGCCGCCGCCCACGCACAGCGTGGCGCAGCCCAGCGCCCCGTCGCGCCGCTCCAGCTCGTCGAGCAGCGTGCCGAGGATGATGGCGCCGGTGGCACCCAGCGGATGGCCCATGGCGATGGCGCCGCCGTTGACGTTGACGCGATCCAGCGACACGCCCAGGTCGCGCGCCGTCTTCATCGGCACGGTGGCGAAGGCCTCGTTGATCTCCCACAGGTCGATGTCGCTGGCCTGCAGTCCCGCCTTGGCCAGCGCCTTGCGGCAGGCCGGGGTGGGGCCGGTGAGCATGATGGTGGGCTCGGAGCCGATCACGGCCACGCTGCGGATGCGCGCGCGGGCACGCAGTCCCGCGCGGGCGCCGGCGTCGCGCGAGCCGATCAGCATCAGCGCGGCGCCGTCGACGATGCCCGAGGCGTTGCCCGCGTGGTGCACGTGGGTGATCTTCTCGACGGTGGTGTACTTGCGTAGCGCGGTGGCGTCGAAGCCCATCGCGCCCATGGCGGCGAACGAGGGCTCCAGCTTGGCCATCGCCTCCATCGTGGCATTGGCGCGGATGGTCTCGTCCTCGGCCAGCATCAGCAGGCCGGCGATGTCGTGCACCGGCACCACCGACTTCCTGAACCGGCCATCCAAGCGCGCCGCGGCGGCGCGCTGGTGCGACTGCAGCGCATACGCATCGAGGTCGTGGCGGGAGAAGCCCTCCCGCATCGCGATGAGGTCGGCGCTGATGCCCTGCGGGATGAACGAGAGGCCCTGGTTGATGCGCGGATCCATGAACCACGCGCCGCCGTCCGAGCCCATCGTCCAGCGGCTCATCGACTCGATGCCGCCGGCCACCACGAGATCCTCGAAGCCGCTGGCCACCTTGGCCGCGGCCAGGTTCACGGCCTCCAGGCCCGAGGCGCAGAAGCGCGACAGCGTGACGCCGGCCACCGATTCGGCCCAGCCGGCGTCGAGCACGGCGGTGCGCGCGATGTCGGCGCCTTGCTCGCCCACCGGCGTGACGCAGCCCAGCACGACGTCGTCGACCAGGCTCGTGTCGAGGTCGTGCCGTCGTTGCAGGGCCTGCAGCAGGCCGCGCAGCAGCCACACCGGCGTGGCCTGGTGCAGGCTGCCGTCCTTCTTGCCTTTGCCGCGGGGAGTGCGGACGTGGTCGTAGATGAGTGCGTCGGTCATGTCACTTCCCGAGGCCACGCTTCACGGTGGCGTTGATGATGCGGAGCTCCGCCAGCGACGCGTCGATGTGCGCGCGCTTCTGCTCGAGCTCGGCGATGGCCTTCGACGTCTTGTCGAGCACGTACTTCATCTGCACGGTGCGGCCTTCGCCGTGGGCGCCGTACAGGTCGAGATAGTGCTTGATCTCGGCCAGCGACGAGCCGATGGCCTTGGCGCGCAGTATGAGCGACAGCCGGGCGCGGTCGCGCCGCGTGTACACCCGCGTGCCGTTGACGCGGCGCGGGGCCAGCAGCCCCTTGTCCTCGTAGAAGCGGATGGCGCGCGGCGAGATGGCGAACTCGGTGCAGAGCTCGGTGATGCCGAACAGCTCGCCGGCGTCGTCGCTGCGGTGGTCGGCCACCACCTCGTCGGCGGTCTGGGTGCGCGGGGAGGGCGCCTGGCGTGCGGGCATTGCGTTCGAAGGCTCCACGGTCGCTCAGACGATGCGCTGCAGCTTCAGCGCGACGCTCATGTCGCCCGACACCTTGAACTTGCCCATCATGAAGCCGGTGGTGGGCTCGAGCTCGCCCGACAGCAGGTCGCCCAGCGTCTCGATGCCCAGCGCCACGGTGCAATCGGCCACCAGCGAGGCGTCGTTGGACAGCGTGTTGGGCACCTGGGTGGCGTCGACCACCACGGCGCCGTCGGCGCCGCAGTCGAACTTGAGCACGGCGCCCAGGCCGCAGTCGTCGCCGACCTTGGCGCGCAGTTGTTCGGTGGCGGTCTGGATGTCCATGGGGTTGCCTCGGTGGATTGGTTTGCAGGGATGCTAGGGCCTGCGGGTGACGTCGCCATCAGTGTAATTCCCGATGCGGCATCAGGTTGACGTTAACGTTACCCTGAAGCCTAATGCGGCACGCCTTCACTTCGCTGGAACCATGACGACCGTCTCTCCAGATCAGTCCGCCGCCTCCCGTTATCGCAGCGTGTTCGCGCCGGGCCTGTTCGCCGGCCAGCGCGTGTGGGTCACCGGCGGCGGCTCGGGCATCGGCCGCGCGGTGGCGCACGAACTGGCCTCGCTGGGAGCGTGCGTGGTCATCAGCGGACGCAGCGCGGACAAGCTCGAGCGCGTGGCTGCCGAGATCGCAGAGGACGGCGGCCGCTGCGCCTGGCGCACGTTCGACATCCGCGACGACGAGGCCGTGAAGGCCAACGTGGCCGACGTGATCGCCACCGAGGGCGTGGTGCACGGCCTGGTCAACAATGCCGGCGGCCAGTTTCCCGCGCCGATGATGGCCATCAGCAAGCGCGGCTTCGAGGCGGTGGTGGCCAACAACCTCACCGGCGGCTTCCTGATGATGCGCGAGCTGTTCCTGCAGAGCTTCCAGCAGCACGGCGGCGCCATCGTCAACATGACCGCTGACTTCCGCAACGGCATGCCCGGCATGGCGCACTCGGGCGCGGCGCGCGCGGGCATGAGCAACCTCACGATGACGGCCTCGTTCGAGTGGGCGTCGTTCGGCGTGCGCGTGAACGCCGTGGCGCCGGGCTGGATCGCCTCCAGCGGCATGGACACCTATGGCGGCGCCATGAAGACGATGATCCCCAAGCTCAAGCGCCACGTGCCGCTGCGCCGGCTGGGCATGGAGGCCGAGGTCAGCGCCGCGATCGTGTTCCTGCTGTCGCCGGCCGCGTCGTTCATCACCGGCATCACCGTGCAGATCGACGGCGGGGCCTCTTTGGGCTCGCCGTTGTTCCCGTCGGTCGATCACGACAAGTCGATCCCGTTCGACGGCTTCCATCGCGCCACGCCGCCGCAGGTGCTGCAGCAAGACAAGCCGGACGCTGCGTGATGCCCGCCATCGTCTCGAGACTCAACCCGAAGTCGGCCGCGTTCGTGGCCAACGCCGCGCGCATGGCCGAGCGCCTGGCCGCTGTCCGCAAGCTGGAGCAGCAGGTCGTGGACGAGAGCGCCAGCAAGCGCGACAAGTTCGAGAAACGCGGACAGCTGCTGCCGCGCGAACGCGTGGCGCAGCTGCTCGATCGCGGCAGCGGCTTCCTGGAGCTGTCGTCGCTGGCCGGGCTGGGCATGCACGACGACGACGGCAAGAAGTCGGTGCAGGGCGGCGGCTCGATCATGGGCATCGGGCTGGTGTCGGGCAAGCGCGTGGTGGTCTCGGCCAGCGACAGCGCGCTCAAGGGCGGCACCGTGTCGCCGATGGGCCTGCGCAAGGCCTTGCGGGCGCAGCAGGTCGCGCTCGAGAACCGGTTGCCGCTCGTCTACCTGGTGGAGTCGGGCGGCGCCAACCTGATGTACCAGAGCGAGATGTTCGTCGAGGGCGGGCGCAGCTTCGCCAACCAGGCGCGGCTGTCGGCCGCCGGCATCCCGCAGGTCGCGGTGGTGCACGGCTCGTCGACGGCGGGCGGCGCGTACCTGCCGGGGCTGTCCGACTACGTGGTGCTGGTGCGCGGGCGCTCCAGCATCTACCTGGCCGGCCCGCCGCTGGTGAAGGCGGCCATCGGCGAGGACGTCACTGACGACGAACTGGGCGGCGCGCAGACGCACGCCGAGGTCACCGGGCTGGGCGAATACCTGGGCGAGAACGACGCCCACGCCATCGCGATCGCGCGCGAGCTCCTCGACAAGCTGCAGTGGGACGCGGCACCGCCCGCCCAGGCGGCCAGCGAGCCGCTCTACCCGGCTGAAGAGCTGATGGGCGTGGTGCCCGCCGACGAGCGCGAGCCCTACGACGTGCGCGAGGTCATCGCGCGCCTGGTGGACGGATCCGATCTCCTCGAGTTCAAGCCCGGCTTCGGCGCGGACACGCTGTGCGGCCACGCGCGCGTCGACGGCCAGGTCGTGGGCATCCTGGGCAACATGGGTCCGATCCAGCCGGCCGGCGCCAACAAGGCCGCGCAGTTCATCCAGTTGTGCGACCAGACCGGCACGCCGCTTGTGTTCCTGCAGAACACCACCGGCTACATGGTGGGCTCGGCGGCCGAGCGCGGCGGCGCCATCAAGCACGGCGCCAAGATGATCCAGGCCGTGGCCAACGCGCGCGTGCCCAAGTTCACCTTCGTCATCGGCGGCTCGTTCGGCGCCGGCAACTACGGCATGTGCGGCCGCGGCTTCGATCCGCGCTTCATCTTCAGCTGGCCCAACGCGCGCACCGCGGTGATGGGCGGCGCGCAGGCCGGCAAGGTGATGGAGATCGTGGGCGCGGCCAAGCTCGCGCGCGCCGGCGCGCCCGTCAACGACGAGGCGCTCGCCGCGATGGGCAACCAGCTGCGCGATCGCATCGACCGCGAATCGAACGTGCTGTTCGGCACCGCGCGGCTGTGGGACGACGGCATCGTCGACCCGCGCGACACGCGGCGCGTGCTCGCGCTGGTGCTGGCGCTCGCGCGCGAGGCCGAAGCCCGCACGCTGCGCCCCAGCACGTTCGGCGCGGCCCGTTTCTGAGAAGACCCATTCGAGACACGAGACACGAGACAAGACCATGAAATTCACGACCGAACACAAGGCCCTCTCCGAGACCGTCTCCCGCTTCGTCGCCAAGGAGATCAACCCGTTCGTGCCCCAGTGGGAGGCCGCCGAGCAATACCCGGCGCACGAGGTGCTGAAGAAGCTGGGCGACCTGGGCCTGCTGGGACTGAAATATCCCGAGGAGTTCGGCGGCGCGGGGCTGGACTTCAGCTACTCGATGGTGATGGCCGAGGCCCTGGGCGACTGCACCTGCGGCGGCGTGCCGATGTCCATCGGCGTGCACACCGACATGTGCACGCCGGCGCTGGCCCGCTTCGGCTCGGACGAGCTGCGCCGCGAGTTCCTCGCGCCGTCCATCGCCGGCGACGTGGTGGGTTGCCTGGCGGTGAGCGAGCCCGGCGGCGGCTCCGACGTCGCGGCCATCAAGACCACCGCGCGCAAGGACGGCGGCGACTACCTCATCGACGGCAGCAAGATGTGGATCACCAACGGCCTGCAGGCCGACTGGTGTTGCCTGCTGGTGAACACCGGCGACGGCCCGGTGCACAAGAACAAGAGCCTGGTGATCGTGCCGATGGACCTGCCCGGCATCACCAGGCAGAAGATCCACAAGATCGGCATGGACTCGTCCGACACCGCGCTGCTGTTCTTCGACGGCGTGCGCATTCCCCAGCGCTACCTGATCGGCCAGGAAGGCATGGGCTTCGCGTTCCAGATGATGCAGTTCCAGGAGGAGCGCATGTGGGGCGCGGCCTCGTCGCTGCGCAGCCTCGACCGGCTCATCGACCTCACCATCGCCTACACCCGCGAGCGCAAGGCGTTCGGCAAGAGCATCCTCGACAACCAGGTGGTGCACTTCCGGCTGGCCGAGCTGCGCACCGAGGTGGCGGCGCTGCGCGCGCTCACCTACCAGTGCTGCGAGCTCTACATCTCGGGCAAGGACGTGAGCAAGCTCGCGTCGATGGCCAAGCTCAAGTGCGGACGCCTCAGCCGCGAGGTGGCCGACAGCTGCCTGCAGTACTGGGGCGGCATGGGCTACACGCGCGACAACCCGATCTCGCAGGCCTTCCGCGACTCGCGCCTGATCTCCATCGGCGGCGGCGCCGACGAGGTGATGCTGGGCATCATCTGCAAGCTCGAAGGCACCCTGCCGAA
>JBBQYL010000285.1:0-5863 GCA_038208735.1 Burkholderiales bacterium | reverse complement strand
CCGCCGAAGCGCGCGATGCCTTCGCCGCCATCGGCCACGACCCCGCGCCCAGCACGCCCGACGAAGTGCGCCAGCGCATCGCCGCCGAACAAAAACTGTTCGGCCCGGCGATCAAGGCGGCCAATATCAAGTCGGAATAGGCTGGGGGCGTTGCGGCCGCACTGCATCGGCGCGGCGGCCGCAGATGAAGCAATCGCCGTTGCACAGACGCGCTGGGACGCCTTCCTCGACAGTAACGACGGGCCTCGTCTCGCACCCCACCAGCGACAAGCTGGTCGGGGCCTCAAACAGGCACCTGATGGCTTGATCTGGACCATCGCCGGAACGCAGGATCAGATCTGCACCATCAGGCGCAGGACGCAGGAGCCTGCGTAAGCAGAATCGAACGAGCGAGCGCAAGGGCATCTTTGTCGTTGAGCTGTGCGCCCTTGCTGCTCCAGCGTTCCACTTCACGAGCAGCAGCGCGTCTGTCCAACTGCTTGACCACTTCAGCGGCTAGTCGGGACTCGTTGACGAGGGGCATATCGGAACTCAAAGCGTACGAGTTGCGCGAGTACCCCAGGAGCATTGCCGCGCTCTCCGGACATCCACGTCGCACGCAGAGTAGCGCCACATGATTGAGCAGATCTGTGCCCCACCCGTTCGCCCACATCAAAGGCAGTGCCTCTGCCGCAGCCGTCGCCGCAGCGAGCTCGTTACCCGCCCAAAGTTCGGCTCCGGACAAGTTGCTCAAAGCCCAGCCCAGCGCGGAAGGCTGGCCGAGGCAGCGCAACTGACTGACAGCGATTCGACCAGACGTCAGGGCCTCTTCGACGTCTCCCTGAGCAAGAGCGTGGTCGGCGTAGTTCAGCCGAGTTCGGGCAGCGCAACGCAGAGAGCCGGCCGCCTCAGCTAGTTCCAACGCCCCCTCGAATCGCGACCGAAGGTCGCCGTGATCGCCGAGCAACAAAGCAAGGTCGTTTGCCGCATTCGCACCGAACCAGCGCAAACGAGCGGGCCATGCCGGATCCTCCAGGGAGGTGGCCTCAGCACTTGCGCTGCGTGCTTCGTCGCGCGCCCCGAAGGTTGCCAGCTCGACCGCCAATTGCCAAAGTGCTTGATAGAGCTCGGATCGATCACCCAAGCAGCGCCAGGTGGCGGCCGCCTCCGTCGCCGCTATCAATCGAGGCACGTCGCTGATGACGATCGCGTTGTGCCAACTCAGGCAGCCCCAGAGCAGTGCTCGGGCCAGCGGGTCATCTGCGGCAGGCATCAACGCATGAACCGCTGCCTTTCGTTCACGAACAGCGGTGCTTACGCCATTCAAGCTGTCAATTCGGCAGAGCAGCGCGACAACCGGTGCGCCTGCAACTGCGTCACCCGTCCGGCACGCTTCCCGAAAGGCGGCCTCGAGATCGGCTTGATCCGGCCCGTGCCGTCGCAGCCAGTCTTCGTCCGGCGTGGCCCAGAACTCCGCTAACGCACATTGTGCCGACCTCGATGAGGCCAAGAGATGGGCCCGTCGCAAATGTGAACCTTCGACCGCTAACGCAAGTTGCTCAGCGGCGAAGATGCGAACGGATTCGAGCAACCGGTACCGGGGGGGCTCACCGACTTCGACTTGGACGAGCGACTTGTCGACCAGACTGGAGAGGGCCTCGACCACGTCCCATTCGTCGATCGCGCCATCCGTCGCGATGCGTTGCAGGCTATCGAGTCGGAACGAGCTGCTGAAAACCGATATGCGGCGAAAAACGACCTGCTCCGCTTCCGAGAGGAGGGCGTGGCTCCATTCCAGAGTCGCCTGCAAGCTGCGCTGCCGCGCCGGCAGATCTCGACGAGAGCCTTTCAGCAGCTGAAGGCGTTCGTGCAATCGGCCTACGACCCCATCAAGCCCGAGTAACGGCACGCGACCGGCCGCCATCTCGATCGCCAAGGGGTTTCCATCAATCTGCCTGCATAGATCGATGGCCACTGCGACGTTCTGCGAATCGAGACGGAAGCCCCGTTCGTGGCTCTGCACGCGGTCCTCGAGCAACTGTACCGAGCCAAAGGTGCGCGCGTAGTCGTACAGCGCATCTGCGGGCGGGATCGAAAGCGACTCGAGTCTGTACACGCGCTCGGCCTGGATCTGCAGCGGCTCCTGCGATGTAGCAAAAACGTGGACCCGCGAGCATTCCTTAAAAATGCGGTTGGCAAGTTTCGCCGCTGCTTCCACGACATGTTCACAGTTGTCGAGCACCAACAGCAGTTGACGGTCACGGAGTGCCGTCAGGAGACGGGTGCCGTCGCCTTCGGAATCGATTCCGATGGCCCGTGCTACGGCAACGTGGATCTGAGACTTCGAGATCAACGGAGCCAGGTCCACCCAACACGCGCCGTCGGCGAAGCGGGCCACAATCGAGTCGCAGACAACCGCTGCAAGGCTCGTTTTGCCGATGCCGCCGGGGCCCACCACGGTCACCACGCGAGTTCCGGTCACCAAGGCGGCGACCGCCTCGCAGTCCGCGTCTCGGCCGTGGAGTCGAGCGCGGGCAATGGGCGACAGCGGCGGCTCCTGTTGACCGCTGCGATCTAAAACATCAAGCGTGGCGGAAAATCGATAGCCTCGGCCAGGAACCGTCGCGATGCAATGGTGACCAATCACTTTTCGCAGCGTGGAAACCTGCACCTGAATGTTTGCTTCCTCCACGATCAGCCCGGGCCACACGCGGTCCAGCAGTTCGTCTTTCGCGACGACTCGGCCGACATTCTCGAGAAGCATTACCAACAGTTCGAACGCGCGCGATCCTAAATGCGCTTGCCGGCCATCGACAGTCAGCGTCCGTTCGATAGGAAAGACCTCGACTCCCCCGAAACGGTGAGACTGAGCCAATGCTCCTCCGATTGGAAACGTCGACAGACGATGTATTTTGATCCGTTTCGAATTCTTAAGGACGCGGCGAAAGCTGTGCGACGACCATCGGAATAACCGGGACAGGCAAGTTTGGGAGCGTCCAGTGCTTCAGGTGAGCGTCGCAACGAACGAAGACCTCGGTCCCATCGCCCAGATGTTGGAGTTGTATCAACACGACCTCGTCGATATCTGGGATCAAGACCTCGACTGTCTCGGCCGCTATGGCTATGACCTCGCGCCTTACATCCAACCTTCACGGAGTAGCGGTTTCCTGTTTCGGGTTAGCGGCCGTCACGCTGGATTCGCGCTCGTCGATGCGCCCGGACGCTTCTGCGACGGCGAATGGTGGATGGCGCAGTTCTTCGTCTTGCGCAAGTACAGGCGTCGTGGCGTAGGACGCGCTGCCGCTCGGCAAGTTCTCGATGCCGTTCGCGGCCGATGGGAAGTGGGCCAGATGGCGGCCAATTGCGCTGCCAGGAAATTTTGGCGGAGCGTGGTCGGCGAATACACCCATGGTGCCTATGTCGAGCACTGGCTGGAGACCACCGGTTGGCATGGATCGCTGCAGTGCTTCGACAACGGACATCTCGGCCCGTCCTTGCAGGTCACGACCGGGGTCGGCCGGAACGTGCCGACTGCGCCAGCTCCAGATCCTCCGCCTTCTGACTAGCGCGCGTCCACCGCCACAGCTGCTCGGCACTGGCGTCCCACTGACTGCCATAGACGCCTGGGCCGAAGTGATGGAGGTGCAGGGCGATGCGTGCCGCTTCGACATCGCCCGCATCGGCCAGCACGACGAACCGACCGTAGGCCTCTGCATGACGTCCGCCGCGGAGCAAGGCGGCGGCTTCAGGGAGCGTTGCCGCCCCGACTACCGTCGTAGCGCCCCGCGATCCCGCCCTGGCGACGCCCTCGTTCGACTCTGGCTTCCCACCGGCCAGGCCGAGTACAAGGACGGCCGTGCCGGCGGCGACCACCCCGTACATCAGGCAGAGCACGACTGCCGACGTAACGGCGACCGGTCGAAATTCGATTTCGCGCAGGTCGGTCATCACGTCAACTCGGCACGGACCAGGTGGCATCGACCTCGCCCTTCTCGACGCAGGTTTGCGCGTCGACCGCACGGAGCAGAGATCTCATGCCGGTGTTCCTGCTGTCGCAATGCAGTTCGAGGCGTCCGATGCCCATGTCCTTGGCGCGTCGCGCCATCGCCGCGAACAATCTCCTCGCCAAGCCATGCCGGCGCCAGGCGGCATCCGTAGAGAAGGCGAGCTCCATGAAGGACCGGGTGCCAACCGAGTAGGCGAAGCCCTCGCACAGGGCGACCAGCTCGCCCAACGGATCCAGCCAGCCCATCCGTGTGGCGCCGGCGAGCTCGGTCGCTTCGACGAACGCTTCCAGCTCACTGCCCGTCATCCCTTTCATGAATCGCATTCGACGGTCGTCGTCCGAGAGCCGGGTGAGATGCGAGAGGATACGAGGCCGATCTTCGCGAGCCATGATCGACAGGCGCAAGTCATCGACGTCGAACCGCGCGGCATCCGGGAATGCCGAAACTGGCGAAGTCAGTGGAACCAGGACATAAGGCGTCATAGGGGCCTCCGTAGAGCCGCCCATTGCGATTCATCAGGGCGTTCCCCAATGTCCCGCGACCAGCGCGGTCAAGTCCTTAACGATCCAAAAGAGATCAAAAGGCGCTTTGACGACCGGCGTTAAGACAGGAGCCCCAGAACCCACGACCAGAACGGCGCCGTCAGCAGCCCAATCGGGATGCCAACGCCGATCAGCGTCGAGACGAGCGCAGGATCCAGAGTGGCCTGCGTCGCGACGATGCCGGCGCCGATCATGGGCGGCATGGCCGCCTCAATGAGGCTCACATGGCCGGCCGTGCCGACGCCCCCTTTCTGCGCGAGCACCACGGTGAGCACGACCGCCGGGCAGACGAAAAGCTTGAAGCCCAGTCCCAGGTACAGGGACTGTCGTTGTTGGCGGAGCCTGTCGAAATTCAGCTGGAGTCCGACCGACAACAGGGCCAGCGGCGCGAGCATCTCCCCCAACCGCCCCAGGGTGTCGTCCAGCATGGGCGGGAACGAGACGGGTCGCAGCGCGATGGCGACGACGACGCCGATAAAGGGCGGAAACGATATGACCTTGATCGCCATCTCCCGCAGCGACGGCCGCGCCTGAGCCGCATAGAGAGTTACGACGAAGATCCCGATCGTGCTGAGCACGAGATAGGAGCCCAGCTGGTCGATGAGCAAGCCGAGCCCAAGGCCGTCGCGGCCATGTAGAGACTCGATCATCGGAAGGCCGACGAACGATGTGTTGCCGAGTCCGCACACGAGAGTCAACGCGCCGATGCTGGCCTGCGAGAGCTTGAGCCGGCGACCGAGCACTGCGAATACAACGACGCCAAGGGCGAACAGCAGCCACGGCATCAGCACCGGCCAGATCTGGCGGGTCTCGAAGGCCATCGCGTGCAGGGTGCGCAGCGCAACGGCCGGCAGCGCGATATGGACAATGACGGCGTTCAACGCGAGGTGCCCATTGACCGGAACTCGGCCGCTTCGACGAAGCGTCATCCCAGCGAGCAGGCAGCCGAACAGCAGAAGCAGGTTGGCCATGCATTCCCTCCCTACGGGATTGCAATGGAAGCCCCTGCCGGGGTCCTTAAAGCGGCCTCAAATGTTCTAAAAATGGCCGGGAGCGGGCGCCGATTGAACCTCGAAGACCTGCATAGCTCTTGCACCAACCGCCTTGGTCGCCACCGCTACGGCCGAGCTGTTTGGCTCCACATCTCTCGTCTGGCGATTTCAGCCGTCTCGCGACGCTGCCTTCTCCATGTCCTTCAGCATCCGCTCCAGCCGGTCCTTCAGCTTCTCGGTGCTGAGCTTCTCGCGAAAGCGCTCGACCATCAGCGGCAGCGCGAACGGGCTCGGCACCTCGAGGTCGACGTAGGCGACCTTCTGCTTCCTCATGCGCGCGAGC
>JBBQYL010000284.1:0-5874 GCA_038208735.1 Burkholderiales bacterium | reverse complement strand
TCATCTCTCGGGCGAAGAAGGCCGAAGCTTTTTTTAACAGGGCGTTGTCCGACTTCAATTGCTGGTTCTCGGCTTCCAACTGCCGAATGCGCTGCTGTTCCGGCGTCAGCGGCCTGCCCACACCGGGACGCCCCGCAGTCTATTCGCTGAACTGCTTCAACCAAGCGCGTACCGCGCTGTCGGTCAGATCCAGGTCCTTGCAAACCTGAGACACGCTCAGGCCTTGCTCTCTGATCATCTTCACCACTTGAAGCTTGAACGCAGGGTGCATCGGGCGGCGTGGTCGGCGTATCGTCTTGTCTGTCATGCTCGTCTCAGTCTCGGGGTTTCAAGCCCTTATCGAGCTGTCCGATTTGATTGGACCACGACAGTTTTGGTACGTTGAAGACTCTCCCCTGAAGCTTGTAGGAGCGATGCATCTCGCACAGTCGAAGCTCATACTTCTTCCCCCACATCACCTTGCCGTATGTCTTCGGATAGTCCATGTGCCAGATCCCTCCGAATGGGGACGCGGGCCCTCGCCTTGGATCACGGACACTGGGGTATCCAGAATCCCGTCAGGATGCCTCATGCCCCAGGACAACCGGCCCATCGACAGCCCCGTGCAGCCATGCCCGTGCGTCAAGCACACGTTCGACGTCGTGCTTGGCGCGGCGCCCGATGCCACGCCGCGGCCGGCCTGGTGGCCCATCGACAGTGGCAGCGCGTACGGCAACGAAAGCATGTCCATCGCGCTCGGCGGAGTGGACGCCAGCCAGACGCTGAATGGTGGGGGCGCCTTCAGCGTGGGTGAGATACCGCCTGGTGTAGCCAAGGTACAGTTCGCCAAATTCTACGAAGACGTGCGCGCCGATATCGAAAGCCGCACGAATCTGCAGGACGCCTGAGCGGCGGGAACGGCACTCGAAGACACATGGCAGTCAAACAGGTTTCCTGGAAGTCCGTCGATGACCCGGTCGCGGGACTCGCGACCAACGCGTCGCATGCAGTGCAAGTTCAACGAGAGGCGATCCCGATCATCTTCGTTCCCGGCGTGATGGGCAGCCGGCTGCGACGCTCTGGAACCGACGGCACGGGCCAGACCGACGGCCTGCCAAACCTGCGCTGGGATCCATCCGCAGGATTTCTCTACAAGAACTTCTCGGGCGTCACGCCGGCGCACCGCAAGCTGATGCTCATCGGCGAGGGCAACAAGTACGACCCCGATTTCCTCGAGGTCGACGACGATAGTTCGCCCGGCAACGGCTATCGCGGGTTGATGAAGGACTACCGCAGCTTCCTGGACCAACTGCGCAACCACGACTGGGGCGCGCTCGGCAAGCTGTTCGTGTTCCCCGTCTACGGCTTCGGCTACAACTGGAGCGCGTCCAACCGCACCTCCGGCGCCAAGCTGGCCAAGCGCATCACGGAAGTCATCGCCGACGCCAAGGCGGTCGTGGGCGCCTGCGAGAAGGTCATCCTCGTCACCCATTCGATGGGCGGCCTGGTGGCCCGCGCCGCGATGAAGCTGTCCGGCGCGGAAGGCCAGGTCTTCGGCGTCGTCCACGGCGTGCAGCCCGCTTACGGCGCACCGGCGGCCTACATGCGCATGAAGGCCGGCTTCGAAGGCAGCGGCATCACGGGCCGCATCGCTTCCCGCTTCCTCGGCCCGACCGGCCGCGACGTCACGGCCCTGTTGGCGAACGCGATCGGTGGACTCGAGCTGCTACCCGGCAAGCAATACCTGACGACCGACGGTTCGAGCCGTTGGCTCGAGATCCCCGACCTGCCGGGCGGCTCGCATTTCTTGCCGCTGCGCGACGACTCGTTCAACGACATCTATCGCGTACCGGCAGTCGTCGTCGCCGGCCCGGGATCCGGCGCGACCCGCAACCACTACTGGGGTCTCGTCGATCCGGAGCTCCTCACGCCCGAGACAGTCGTGGCCGCGGCGCCCAACGCGCGCGATGCCGGCTCGCTGCTGTTATTGCGGCCCAGCACCCCCTGGGATGGGTACCTCGCCAACCTGGCGCAAGCGGAATCGCTCCTCGATGGTCTGGACACATACCGGCATCCGAAGACTTGGTGGTTCAACGGTGGCGGACTCGATACCGCCGAAGGCGCGAGCTACCAGCTCAGCTCGAACTGGGTGCGCTCAGACAACTATCCGACGCGTGCATTCCGCGGCTTCTTGCGCGACGGCGAAGGCTCGGACATGCAGGCCGTCCTGCAGGATCCCGTTGGCATCGGCGATGGCACAGTGCCGGTCATGTCCAGCAGCTTCAACAACAGCCGGATCCCGAGTCCGGCCCCGCCCGCGAGCCGGATGTTCGACGGTCTGGCTCATCAGCCGGCCTACGAAGACGACGCCGTCCGCACCTGGACGACGGCCGCGATCA
Organism: Burkholderiales bacterium; assembly: GCA_038208735.1. Lineage (GTDB taxonomy): Bacteria > Pseudomonadota > Gammaproteobacteria > Burkholderiales > Burkholderiaceae_C > Scleromatobacter. Next base: position 3,496 of record JBBQYL010000284.1, on the reverse strand, counting down.
CCGCGATCATCGGCTTGCATTTCAAGGATCAGCACGGATGAGCGCCCTTGCCTGCCTGCGCGCAACCTCACTCGAGGCCGGGTGGCGTCGCGTTCGCACCTCGCTGCTAGCCGGCCTCGTCTTTCAAATTTCCACGGGAGCCAGCATGGCCGCAACCACCCCCTCCACGCCGGAGCCGCGCGTTGCGCATTGCACCGGGCGCTTCGACTACGCCTTGCCGCCGACGCTCGTCTCGAGTGGCAGCCGCCAGAGCATCTACCTGCTCGACGTGGCCGCCGTGCCTTGGCTGCCCGGCTTCGGCGCCGGCGAGGCCTGGAAGAAGCGGCTCGCGACGGCGGTGACGCCCAAGGCGGGCTCGACCGCCGCGCCCGCGCCGGCACGTCAATTCGACCTGCAGGGCGTCGGCCCCGCGGCGTGGCTGCAGCTCTATGCTGACAGACCTGATCTCATCACGCTGCTGGCGATGCGACCGGTGCCGATCACGAATCAGTCGCTGTTCCTGCGCGCCGAAGCGTCGACGGGACGGGAACAGCTTGCGCAAAACCTCGTGGCCGACGTCGCGTCGAAATACGCGCCGAGTTCCGCGCAAGGCTTCTGCACCGGCGCAGGTGCCTTTGTGATCGAGCCGAGCATGAACGAGCGCGCGATCGAATCCTTTGCCGCGCCGGGCGTGGAGCTCGCGGTGCAGACCGCGACGGTCACCAGGCCCGACGACGGCCAGAGCAGCGCGGGCGACCCGCCCCCTGGCGGCAAAGAGTTGCTCAAGCACAAGCGCAGTGTTGCCGGCTTCGACGGCATCGAGGAGCGCGTGCAGCTTCCGGATGACGTGGTGGGAACCCGCCTCGTCTACACCTGGATCTTCGCGGGCCGCGCCGCGGACGGGGCGGCGCCGCGCATCCGCTTGTCGGCGTCGGGCATCGCGAGCCATGCGGCATCGCTCGACGCGGCCTGGAACGCCCTGCTGGCGTCGTTGCGGCCACGACCGGTGGGCGTGCGCTGAGCGTGGCGAGCCTGCACATCACCGCCGAGCAGATGAGGATCCTCGGCGCGGGGATGCGACGTCAATTCGAGATCAACTCGATCGCGATGTTGCGGCGCAGCTATCCGCAGACCTGTGCCAAGCACGCCGACGACGCCCTGCTGCTGTTCGTGCGGCACGGCATCGAGCGCGCAAAGGCGAGCAGGATGGACGCCGTGACTGACGTCCAGCGCTGGCTGCGTCTGATGCTGCGTTTCGGACCCTACTTCGACAGCGCCACTGACGGCCGCCTGGCCGGCATCCGGACCGTTCTCGACAACGTCGAGGTCTACGCACCCTTGCGCCTGGACGAAACCGAAGCGCTCGCGTCGGAGATCGCGCCCGAGCCGAGGTAACCAACAACCGCATGGACGTCAGTGTCGATCTCTCGCGACAGGGTTCTGTCGCAATAGCGCGCAGAGGCGAGCCGTAGCCGCAAGGCCCAGGTCGGTCAGAAAGCCAGCGAAGAGAACTGGTTGGCTGCAGACAAGGCTCGGTCTTTGATCGGGCCGAGCTGGCCTTTGCGAATCATGTGCATGAGTTCGATGCCGGCGAGCAGAATACAGGCGCAGCGAAAACTCTTGAACCCCAGCATCGGCCGGGTGATGCGTTTAATGGCTCGATGGTCTTGCTCGACGACGTTGTTGAGATATTTGGAGGCGATCTTCAACAGGGGCGGGGACGAATGATCGGCCTCGAAGATCGCCAGCTCGCGGCCCGCAACATCCTCATGGCGCATTCGGACGGCGCGCGGCTGCATCTGGCCTGCGAGATCGTGGGCAATGATGTGCGTACATTGCAGCGCTGGAAGGCTGGCGGTGGCCTCGTAGCGGGCGATGGCAGACCGACCGCAGTGCGCCCGGTACCAGCCCATGCCTTGAGCGCCGCCGAGCGTGCAGAGGTGCTGCGCGTGGCCAACGAGCCGCGCTTCGCCGACGTCCCGCCAGCGCGCATCGTGCCCATGCTGGCCGACGAGGGCGTCTACGTGGCCAGCGAATCGAGCTTCGCTCGCGTGCTGCGTGCACACGGGCAGGCCGAGCATCGTGGCCGGGCGAAAGCGCCGCGGGCTGTACGACCACCGACCACGCACATCGCCACGGCGCCACGTAGCCGGTCAGTAGCCGGTGTTGTTGCCTAGTCGGCCGGCATCCGGTAGCGATGCACGCGCAGGCGAAGTCACCGTCTTTTCACCTTTTCTTTTGGGGCCGTCAGCGCAATGCACTCGACCAGGTTGATCGCCGCCAGCATGATCATCTTCTCGGCTTCGGTTTTCACGGCGTTGAGTCCATGCTCTGTGAGCTTGCCAAAAGCGTAGGCGAGGATCTGCTGCTCAGTGTGGTCAGCGATGGTGTCGGCGGTGGCTTGTTGTTGTTGCAGCGGCGTGAGTCCCTCGATGAAGCGCGCGCGTGCGCCGATGCGCTTCAGGCCGCGTTCCTGGACGTCTTCCGAAATGACTGGCCAGACTGTGCCGCTCATCGTCATTGCGATGTGGAAGACGAGCAGCAAGTTCAGCACCACCTCCATCTGCTCCAGGGTGGCTCCGAAGCGCTGGAGGACGAGCACTGAATACAGCAGGTTGGGCTGCTGAGCGTGGATTTCGTCGGCGAGCTGATTGCGCTCGTTGAAGCTCATGCGCTCGAACCGGAGCACGGCATCGACAAGAATTTGGCTGGAAATCGCGGTCATGGAGCGATTGTCCTATGCCGCGCTCGGGCCGTCAGTGGGCGGCCTGACTACGCGGCGGCGCGGTGCAGGTCCGAGCGAAGTGGGTCGGCGGCGAAGTGCCGCTTCCAAAGCCTGGGCGTGAGCTCCTCGACGCGAGCCGCGGGATGTTGTCCCACGCGCTGCAGCACGTCGACGAGGTACGTGTACGGGTCGATGTCTTGCAGACGGCAGGTGGCGATCAGGCTTTGCACGATTCCAACATGCTTGGCGCCGACTTCGGTCCAGCAAAACAGCCAGTTGCTGCGACCCATGGGGATCGGGCGCAGGGCGTGCTCGATATGGTTGGTATCGATGGCCACCGCGGGGTCGTCCAGGAAAACTCGCAGCCCCGCGCGACGCTCGCGGATGTAGGCGAGCGCCTTCGTCAACGGATTGCTTGGCAACATGCCCTGTTGCTCGAACGTAAGCGTTCCGCCATCCTATCTTTCCCATAGACGGCGAAGCTGAGAACCTTGCGTCCGTGATTTCAACGGACAAGGAGAGGTGGTGATGGATCGAGAGCGGATGGAACGGTGCCTGGAGCAGGTGAAGGCATATCAGGCCTCAGGCATGAAGGCGCAGGCGTGGGCCGGCGCCAACGGCGTGCCGCTGAGGGCGCTATCGAGCTGGTGTGCCCACGCGCAGCGCTGGCAGGCGCGGTTGGAGGGCGTGGGCGTGTCGGCGCCCGCGTCCAAGATCAGCGGCTTCGTCGCCGCGCGTGTACCTGCTGCGACCGCGGCCACGGTACGCATCGAGTTGCAGATCGGATCGACC
>JBBQYL010000283.1:0-5875 GCA_038208735.1 Burkholderiales bacterium | reverse complement strand
AGCTCGGCAATCGGCGTGCGCGCCCGCAGCTACCCGGACACCGACAGGGCGGTCATCGGGCGGGCGGCCTCCGTGCGCGCCAGCCGCAGCAACCACAAGGCCGAGGCCACCGCGGCGACGCCGCCGAGCGCCATGATCCAGCGGGTGGACAGCAGCGCGATCCAGCCGCCGGCCAGCGCCACCGCCACGTTGGACACGCAGAAGATCGTCGACAGCAAGCCCATGACGCGGCCCTGCCCGTGCTCGGCGAAGCGCTCCGACATCCACGCCGGCATCACCGCGTTGTACATCGCGGTGGGAAAGCCCATGGCCACGATCACGAAGATGCCCAGGTGGCCCGGCAGCACCGCCATCAGGCTCAGGCAGCCGGCGGCCACCAGCGCCCACGTGGACGCGCGCCGCAGCGGATGCCCGCGCGTAGCGCCGAAGCGCCCGGCCAACACGCTGGTGAGCGTCATCATCCCGCACTGGCCCGCGGTCACCAGCGCGATGCCCCGGCTGCCGAAGCCGGCGTTCTGCAGCATCCACAGCGGCGAGAACTCGTAGAGCGTGTTGAGCGCCAGCGTGTAGGCCAGTTGCAGGCCGAACATCGTGGCCAGCGCGCGGTCGGCGCGCAGCAGCGCCAGCACGTTGCGACGCGGCGGCGCCACGCCCGTGCGCGCCGACGCGGAGGGCAGCCCGAGGAACAGGATGGCCACGCAGGGCAGCGTCATGGCCGCGGCCAGCACGAAGGGCACCGCCTCGCCCAGCGGCAGCGTGAGGCCGCCCACCAGCGGGCCCAGCAGCCAGCCGGCGTACATGCAGGCGTTGAGCAGCGCGAACGCGCGGGTGCGGTCGATCTGCGCGTGCAGGTCGGCCAGCATCGCGCGCGCCACCGCGGTGTTGCTCTCCACCAGGCCCGTGGCGAAGCGCGCCAGCACGAACAGCGGGTAGTTGCGCGCCACCAGCGCCGCGGCGGTGAGCAGGTGGCCCGCCATCGTGGCCACCAGCGTGACGGCCAGCACCAGCCGGCGTCCATGGCGGTCGGATAGCGGTCCGGACACCAGGCTGCCGATCAGGATGCCCAGCGGATTGGCCGCCAGCGCCATGCCCATCAGCACGGAGGGCGGCAGGCCGCCGAAGTGCGTGAACGCGTCCACCGGGCCGCTGACGAAGATGGGCGCGAGGATGGGGTACGGCATCGACACGCCGATGGTGCTCATGAGGCCCAGCAGGCACACGGAGGCGAGGATCCAGTACGGATGGCGGACGGCAGGCGGCGGGGTCGGCGGAAGAGTCGAGGCCATGCGGCCATTGTCGACGCAGTCTCGCTATGATTCACGGGCCTTCGGAGCCTTCCATGAACCATCCCGGTCGATCCCGTGCCCTGTTGCTGGCCTGCGCCCTCGCGGCCAGCGTGGGCGTGCCCGCGCAGACGGTCTACAAGTCGGTCGGCCCGGATGGCAGGATCGTCTACAGCGACCAGCCGCCCACCGCGGGCAAGCTGCAGAAGACGATGAAGTTCGAGCTGGCCAGCAGCGCGCTGCCGGCCTCGGCGGCCTCGTACATGGAGCAGTTCCGCAAGACCCACCCCGCCGGCGCGCCGGTGGCGGCCGCCGGCAAGGGCGTCACGCTCTATTCGGCGGTCTGGTGCGGCTACTGCAAGCAGGCCAAGGCGTGGCTGGTAGGCCATGGCGTGGCCTACACCAACGTCGACATCGACGCCCCCGGCGGCACCGCCGCGCTGGCCCAGGCCAACGGCGGCGGCGGCGGCGTGCCGGTGCTGGTGGTGGACGGGCACACGCTGAACGGCTTCTCGGCCGGCGCCTACGACGCGGCTTTCACGGGACGGCCGTAGGCCCGCGGCGGCACACCGGTCACTGCAGCCGACGGCGCGATAGTCTGACTATTTCGATACCCCGTCCCGTGTCTATCGATACCCTGAAATAGTCATTGCAGAGACGCGGTCACGTCGTAAACTGAGCTCTGCTCCGGGGTGCATCCGACAAGAGATGCTGAGACGACCAATGGATGGGTGAACCAGGTCGAACCCGAGAACTTGAACCGGCTAGTACCGGCGTAAGGAGAGCTGCACAGGCCCGCGGGGGCATCGCCGTCCAGGCGTGCCCGCACAAGGTCGGAGCACCGTCCGGAGCAAAGCGTTTTCCCTTTGACCGGAGCCCCGATGACCTTGCCTTCCGTTCCGCACGCCCCTCCCGCGCAGACCGACCCGCAGCCCCCCGCCACGGATGGCGGCCATGCCGCGTCCACCTCCCGCCAGCCGTTGCCCGCGTCGCGCAAGGTGCGCGTGCAGGGCCTGCAGCCGGGCGTCAGCGTGCCGATGCGCGAGATCGCGCTCACCAACGGCGAGAAGGTCACCGTCTACGACACCTCGGGCCCGTACACCGACCCGACCGCGCTGATCGACCTGCGGCGCGGCCTGGAGACCGTGCGTTCGCGCTGGATCGCCGGGCGCAACGACAGCGAGGCATACCCGGGCCGCGCGCCCGTGCCGGTGGACGACGGCCAGCGCGCCCGGGCGTCCTCTGCCGGCGCGCCGGTCGCGCGCATCGCCTCGGTGCGCCGCGAGGCCGACGGCCTGCAGCGCACGCCGCGGCGCGCCGTGCCGGGCCGCAACGTGACGCAGCTGCACTACGCGCGCCGCGGCATCGTCACGCCCGAGATGGAGTTCGTGGCGCTGCGCGAGAACGGCCGCCACGAGTGGAGGGCCGAGTACGCCGCCGACCCCGCGCGCGAGCAACGCCTGCGCGGCGACCCGCGCGGCGCCGCCATTCCGGCGCGCATCACGCCCGAGTTCGTGCGGGACGAGGTCGCCCGTGGCCGGGCCATCATCCCGGCCAACATCAACCACCCCGAGCTCGAGCCGATGGTCATCGGGCGCAACTTCCTGGTCAAGGTGAACGCCAACATCGGCAACTCGGCCACCACCTCCAGCATCGAGGAGGAGGTGGACAAGCTGGTGTGGGCCACGCGCTGGGGCGCCGACACGGTGATGGACCTGTCCACCGGCGCCAACATCCACACCACACGCGACTGGATCCTGCGCAACAGCCCCGTGCCGATCGGCACCGTGCCCATCTACCAGGCGCTGGAGAAGGTGGGCGGCATCGCCGAGGAGCTCGACTGGCCGCTGTTTCGCGACACGCTGGTCGAGCAGGCCGAGCAAGGCGTCGACTACTTCACCATCCACGCCGGCGTGCTGGCCGAGTTCGTGCCGCTGACCGCCAACCGCCGCACCGGCATCGTCTCGCGTGGCGGCGCCATCCTGGCCAAGTGGTGCATGGCGCACGGCCGCCAGAACTTCCTGTACACGCACTTCGAGGAGATCTGCGAGATCATGAAGGCGTACGACGTGTCGTTCTCGCTCGGCGACGGCCTGCGGCCCGGCTCGCTGTCGGACGTCAACGACGAGGCGCAGATGGCCGAGCTGCGCACGCTGGGCGAGCTGGCGCAGGTGGCCTGGAGGCACGACGTTCAGACCATGATCGAGGGCCCCGGCCACGTGCCGATGCACCTCATCCAGGCCAACATGGCCGAGCAGCTGCGCCTGTGCGGCGAGGCGCCGTTCTACACGCTGGGCCCGCTCACCATCGACTGCTCGCCCGGCTACGACCACATCGCCAGCGCGATCGGCGCCGCGATGATCGGCTGGATGGGCACCGCGATGCTGTGCTACGTGACGCCCAAGGAACACCTGGGCCTGCCCGACCGCGACGACGTCAAGCAGGGCCTGATCGCCTACAAGATCGCCGCCCATGCGGCCGACATCGCCAAGGGCCATCCGGGCGCGCGCTCGCGCGACGACGCGATGAGCAAGGCGCGCTTCGAGTTCCGCTGGCACGACCAGTTCAACCTGGCGCTGGACCCCGACACCGCGCGCCGCTTCCACGACGCCACGCTGCCCGCCGAGGGCGCCAAGGAGGCGCACTTCTGCAGCATGTGCGGGCCGAAGTTCTGCTCGATGAAGACCTCGCAGGAGGTGCGCCAGCTGGCCGCCGAGCAGGCCCACGCCACGCTGGCCGGCGCCGATTCGGCGGCGCGCACGAGCCTGGGCAAGCCCTTCGTCCCCATCTACGACGCGGAGAATCCTTGAACGAGCACATCATGAGCGATGCACGGCCGCCCGAAGGCGCTCGCAACGCAGCCGCAGGGCGGAGGTTTGTCATATGAGCCGCATCGGCATCGCGGGCGCCGGCGTGGCCGGGCGTCTTCTCGCGTTCCAGCTCGCCCGCCTGGGCCACGACGTGGAGGTGTTCGACATGGCGCCCGACGCCGCGGCCCCCGAGGGCCAGCGCTCGCACCCGGCCGCGGCCTTCACGGCGGCGGGCATGCTCAGCCCGCTGGCCGAGCTCGACCACGCGCCAGCCGACATCGCCGAGCGCGGCTGGCGCTCGCTGAACCTGTGGCCCGGCATCGTCGCCGCCCTCGGCCCGCAGTACCGCACGCCCGCGCTGCTGCGCCTGAACGGCAGCCTGCTGGTGGCGCATCCGGGCGATGCGGGCGCCGCGCTGCGCGTGCTCACGCGCATGAAGGCCGCCAATGCGCGGTTCGCGCGCGAGCGCCTGCACGACGTCTCGGAGCGCGACGATCCCACCACGCTGCACCTGTGCGACCCGCGCGACAAGCCACCGCAGCGCGACCCGCAGGCCCTCGCGCGCGAAGCGCTCGCGGCGCTCGAGCCCGCGCTGCTGCCCGGCCTGCAGGGCTGGCTCCTGCCCGGCGAGGGCCAGGTGGACGGCGCCCGCCTGCTGCCCGCGCTGGTGGCCGAAAGCCCCGGCGTCAGGTGGCATTGGGGCCAGCGCGTGACGCAGGTCGAGCCGCATCTGCTGCACGTGGCCGGCCAGCGCCCCGTGCCGGTGGACTTCGCCGTCGACACCCGCGGGCTAGGCGCGCGCGGCACGCCGGCGCTGCGCGGCGTGCGCGGCGAGCTGCTGTGGCTGCACGCGCCCGGACTCGAGCTGCGCCGTCCGGTGCGCTGCATCCACGCCCGCCACCGCGTCTACCTGGTGCCGCGCCACGGCGACCTGGTGATCGTGGGCGCCACCGAGATCGACAGCGAGGACACGTCGCCCGTGAGCGTGCGCAGCACCCTGGAGCTGCTGTCGGCCGCGCACAGCATCGTGCCGCAGCTCGCCGAGGCGCGCATCGTGCGCACCGACACCCACCTGCGCCCCGCCACGTCCGACCAGCGCCCGCACCTTCACTGCGAGCCCGGGCTCGTCCGCCTCAACGGCCTGTTTCGGCACGGCTTCCTGCTGGCGCCGGCACTCATCGAGGAAGCGCTGGAGCGCACCGGCCTGATGCTGGGCGCGCGCCGCAAGGAGACCGCCCATGCGTGAAGGAGACGACGTGTTCGCGCCCGTGCGCGCGACGGCCGCCAAAGTCATCGTCAACGGCCAGTCCCATGGCTGGCGCCTGGGGATCACGGTGGCCGACATCCTCGCCGAACGCGGCGACGACCGCGCCGCCGTGGCCACCGCGGTCAACACCCGCTTCGTGCCGCGCGACGCGCGAGCCGAGACGCCGCTCTGGCCCGACGACCGGCTGGTGGTGTTCTCGGCCATCGTCGGAGGATGACGATGCGGCTCGACTTCTCCGCCGCCGCGCCGTCGCCGTGGCGCGTGTACGGCCAGCGCCTGGACAGCCGGTTCCTGATCGGCAGCGCCGGCTATCCGTCGCCCGCCGTGCTGGCCGACGCCATCACGGCCTCGGGCGCGCAGGTGGTCACCGTGGGTCTGAAGCGCGAACTCGCGGGCGACGCCGCGCCCCAGGCCGGCGACGCCATCGCGATGCTGCGCGCCGTGTGCGAGACCACCGGCGCGCGCCTGCTGCCCAACACCGCCGGCTGCCGCAGCGCGCGCGAGGCGGTGCTGCT
>JBBQYL010000282.1:0-5878 GCA_038208735.1 Burkholderiales bacterium | reverse complement strand
AGTCGACGCTGGTCAACGACACGCTCTACAACGCCGTCGCGCGCGAGCTGTACGGCAGCCACGCCGAGGCCGCGCCGCATGACGCGCTGGAAGGCCTGGAGGCGTTCGACAAGGTGATCAACGTCGACCAGAGCCCCATCGGCCGCACGCCGCGCTCGAACCCCGCCACCTACACGGGCCTGTTCACGCCCATCCGCGAGTTGTTCGCCGAGGTGCCGGCGTCGCGCGAGCGCGGCTACGGGCCGGGCCGCTTCTCGTTCAACGTGTCGGGCGGCCGTTGCGAGAGCTGCCAGGGCGACGGCGTGCTGAAGGTGGAGATGCACTTCCTGCCCGACGTGTACGTGCCCTGCGACATCTGCCACGGCAAGCGCTACAACCGCGAGACGCTGGAGGTGCTCTACAAGGGCAAGCACATCGCGCAGGTGCTGGAGCTCACGGTGGAGGACGCGCTGGAGTTCTTCAACGCGGTGCCCAACATCGCACGCAAGTTGCAGACGCTGCTGGACGTGGGCCTGGGCTACATCACGCTGGGCCAGAGCGCCACCACGCTGTCGGGCGGCGAGGCGCAGCGCGTGAAACTGGCGCTCGAGCTGAGCAAGCGCGACACCGGCCGCACGCTCTACATCCTCGACGAGCCCACCACGGGCCTGCATTTTGCCGACATCCAGCTGCTGCTCACGGTGCTGCACCAGCTGCGCGACGCCGGCAACACCATCGTCGTCATCGAGCACAACCTGGACGTCATCAAGACGGCCGACTGGGTGATCGACATGGGCCCCGAAGGCGGCGCCGGCGGCGGCCGCGTGGTGGTGGAGGGCACGCCGGAAGAGGTGGCTGCGTGTGCCGAGAGCCATACCGGGCTGTACCTGGCGAGGCTGCTCGACGAATAAGCCGGGCCACCCGCGCCCCGGTTGTCATCCTGCGCGTAGTCGCAGGATCCATGCGTCACTGGCGGGGGTGGATCCTGCGAGTGCGCGCAGGATGACAAGTGCCTGGCGGGGTCTGGCCCCGAACGGGGCCAGACCCCGATCGGATCTAGCCCGCCACCACCCGGTCGCGCCCGCCATCCTTGGCCAAGCGCAGGGCCGCCGTCGCGCGCTCCATCAGCGCCGTGGGCGCATCGCCCGCCTGCGCACCGGCCACCCCCATCGACAGCGTCACGCGCTCGGCGTCGCCCTGGTCAGGCCGGCGGATGCGTGCGCTGCCGATGTGGGCGCGCACGCGTTCGGCCAGCGCCAGCGCGGCGTCGGCGTCGAGCTCGGGCACCAGCAGCGCGAAGGCCTCGCCGTCCACGCGCGCCAGCGTGGCGCCCGCGGGCACCAGCGCGCGCAAGGCCTCGGCCACGGCCTTGAGCACCTGGTCGCCGAATTCGCGGCCGTGGCGGTCGTTGATGCGCTGGAAATGGTCGATGTCCGACATCAGCAGCCAGGGGCCGCCGGCGAGCGCCACGGGCGTCGCTGCGGTCGGCGCCGACAGGCAGGCCGCCAGCGCCTGGTCGAAGGCCCGGCGGTTCGACAGGCCGGTGAGCGAATCGCGCAGCGCGTCGTCGCGGGCGCGGCGCACCTCGTCGCGCAGGCGATCGATCTCGCGCCGGCTGTCGGTCAGGCGCTGCTGCAGGCCGCCGATCTGGCTGCGCATCGTCCCGGTGTCGGCGATCACCTCGGCCACGACGTCGGCCAGATGCCGCGGCGACGGGCCGTTGCGTGCCACGCCGGAGCCCGGCTCGGTATCGTCGATACCCCTGGCCGTATCGCCGCGATCCAGGACGCCCGCCAGCCTGCCCAGCGAGGCGCTATAGCGCGCGGCATGGGTGCCGGCCGAGGTGGCCGATTCGCCGATGCCGCCGAGCACGCGCTGCATCTGGTCGACCAGGCGCTGCGCCGTCTCCGGGGCCACGTCGGCCACGTGGCGCGTGAACAGCGCCTGAGTGGCGAACTCGTCGAGCGCGCCCTCGCGCGCGAGGTGCTCGTCGATGGCGGCACGCAGCGGCGGGTTGCTCTGGGCGACGTAGTCGAACCAGATGGCGTAGCTGACCGGATGCAGGCCGGCCCGCTGGCGCGACATCCACGGCAACGCCTGGCGCAGCAGCTCGGTGCTGCGCTCGATGCTCATTTCGTATCTCAATCAGACCTCAACAACGATGTTTATAAGGGCCGTCCTCGTTCACGGGATTCCGTGGCGGGACGCACTCCTGTCGTGCATTCTGCCTGTGCGTCACAGGCGGTTACCAGACGTCCATCGCGGCAGTCGGGGATTTGAGTTTCGGCGACGCGCCGCGCGGGCGCGACGACGCTCGCGGACGAAAAAAACCGGCGCGGCGACTTGCGTCGCGGCGCCGGTTCCGAGCAGAAACGCTGGCGGCCGGTGAGGGCCGCACGGCGATCAGCTCAGGTGGCTGTTGATCAGCTTGGTCATCTCGAACATCGAGACTTGTGCCTTCTTGAAGATTTCCTTCAGCTTGGCATCGGCGTTGATCATCGTGCGCTTGGCCTTGTCCTGCAGACCGTTCTTCTTGATGTACTCCCACACCTTCTTGGTGACTTCGGTGCGCGGGATCGGCGTGGCGCCGATCACGGCCGCCAGCGTCGGCGAAGGCGTCATCGCCTTCATGAACGCGGCGTTGGGAGTACGCTTCTTGGCCGGAGCTGCCTTCTTCGCAGGAGCAGCCGCCTTCTTGGCCGGAGCTGCCTTCTTCGCGGGAGCAGCGGCCTTCTTTGCCGGAGCCGCCTTCTTCGCGGGAGCGGCGGCCTTCTTTGCCGGAGCCGCCTTCTTCGCCGCCGGAGCGGCCTTCTTCGTTGCAGTTGCCATTTTGATTCTCTCCATCAAGAGGTTTTGATGCGCCAGGGACTGGGTGAGCGTCGCATGAACTCTCATTTCTCTGCAGGCCTCAGCGAAGCGAATGGTACTGCCTCACGCAGTGCGTGAGAAGCCACTTCACCTATGAAAATCGTCATTCTCACGAGGGAAACGCATGTTTTTGTCGCCTGGAGGCCTCATTCGGCCCTGCAGAGCGAGACACGGTGCGAGATTTCGTATACCCCTGGCGGTATTTTGAATTTCTCCGAAGGATGGACTCGGCGCGCGCCGCGTCGGGCGCGACGGCGCATTTCGCGCGCTTGCCGCACAATCGGACCAGACCCCAACCATCCACCCACCGCCATGAAACTCATCGTCCGCTGGCTGTTGCTGGCCGCCGCGCTGTTGCTCGTGGCACACGTGTCGCCCGGCGTCACCGTCAACAGCTTCGGCGCCGCGCTCATCGCCGCGCTGGTGCTCGGCCTGCTCAACATGCTGGTGCGGCCGCTGCTGGTGCTGCTCACGCTGCCCGTCACGGTGCTGACGCTGGGCCTGTTCCTCTTCGTCATCAACGCGCTGATGTTCTGGTCGGCCGCCGGATTACTGAACGGCTTTCGCGTCGACGGCTTCGGCTCGGCGTTGATCGGCTCGGTGATCTACAGCGTCGCGTCCACCATCATCGACGTCGCCATCGAGCACCTGCTCGAGGACTGAGGACGCAGCATCACTCCCGGTCGCCGCCGCGCGAGTTCTTCAGCAGTTCGCGCCGCTCGGCCAGCAGCTCGCGCAGGCGCGAATCGATGATGGACGCCTCCACGAAATCGACACGTCCGGTGCGCGTGAGCTTCTGGCCCGCGCGAAACCGGTCGATCGCGCCGATCAGGTCGCCCTGCGCGGCGTGCGCCTCGGCCTCGGCGCGGATCGCGCGCAGCTTCTGGCCCAGCGGTTCGGCGCACTCCGACAGCAGCGTCCAGGCAAGCACGTCGCGCGGATACAAGGCCACCCAGGTCTGCAGCGTCTCCACCGATTGCTGCAGCGCAGCACCGGCGGACGGATCGCGCGCCGCGGCGCGAGCGATGGCGGCTTCCGCGCGCGCCATCGTCTCGGGCCGCGAGCGGACGTTGCCGAGCGCGGCCACGGCAGCGACGATCTCGGCGCTGTTTCGATGGCCGACGGCCTCCTCCACGCGCAGCAGCAGGAAGTCGCGCGCCACCTCCGGCTCGAGCGAATAGACGCGCGGCTTGACCGTGACATTGGCCGGCGCGTTGGGCGGGATGCCCGCGGTCTCGGTGGCCTGACGCGGTCCGGCGGCAACCAGCGCATCGTCGCGCGCCTGCTGCTCGACCGCGGCGGCGTGCTGCGCCATCACGTCGTTGGCCGACGCCAGCATCGTCTCGGCCGACGCGAAATCGCGCAGCTCGATCGACGCCAGCGCGCCGCCATACAACGTGCCCAGGCGCGCGGCGTCGTTCACCGGCGCGTTCAGGCGCGCCTGGCTCTGCATGCGGCGCAGCGCGACGTCGGACGTGTCCATCAGCGCGCGGGCGCGGGCCCGCATCAGCGAATGCTCGGTGATGTGGCTCTGGGCGGGATCCTGCGGCAAGCCCTGGCGCGCGCGCAGGCGGGCACCCGCGATGCGCTCGATGGTCAACGGATGCGAGCGCAGCCACGGGTACTGGTTGCTGTCGTTGAGCCGGCTGACTTCCTCCAGCCGTCCGAACATGTCGGCCATGCCCGACGGGGCGAAGCCGGCGTCGGTCATCAGGTCCTGGCCGAAGGTGTCGGCCTCGGTCTCCATCTGGCGCGAGAAGGTGAGCTGGCCGGTGGCCATCGCGGCCTGGCCGCCGGTGATCACCGCCGCCGGCACATCGGAACTGTGCGCACGGGCCGAGAAGATGAGGCCGATCAGCATCGCCGCCATGGTGATCATGCTCTGGTGCGAATTGGCCACCATGCTGCGCGCGATGTGGCGCTGGGTGATGTGGGACATTTCATGGCCGATGACCGAGGCCATCTCGTCGCGCGAGCCCGCTTGCGCGATCAATCCCAGGTTCACGCCCATGAAGCCGCCGGGCAGCGCGAACGCGTTGAACTCGGAGTCGTTGACCAGGAACGGCTCCCACGCCAGCTTCTCTTCCTGCTCGGCGCTGATGTTGCCGCGCTTGATCGCCGCCGCGTGCAGCCGATCCCAGATCGACAGCAGGTAGTCGTAGAGCACCGGATCGTCGATGACGGCGGGATCGGGCCGGATCTGCCGCATGATCTGGTCGCCCAGCTTGCGTTCGTCGTCGAGGCTGAAGCTGTCGGACTCGGCTTCGCCGAGCGCCGGCAGGTTCAGCTGGGCGGCAGGCGCCGCGGGCACGATGAACACGTTCAGCGCGAGGCAGGCTGCGGCGGCAAGAGTGGCGAGTTTCGGGCGCAAGTGGGAAGCTTTCCTGTCCGGTCGGGCGGCGCGGCCGGGGCCGCATGCGGTCGCTATGATGACACCGCCGTGTATCGGCCGTGTAGCGTCGCGCCACGCGGCCCTCGCGGTCGGATCATCGACACGCCTCCAAGGTTCCATGAACGACGCCCCCCACTCCCCCGCCGGACTCACGCACTTCGACGCCCAGGGCCAGGCCCACATGGTGGACGTGGGCGGCAAGCCGGAGACCCGGCGCGTGGCGCGCGCCACCGGCACGATCCGCATGCAGCCGGCCACGCTGGCCGCCATCGCCGGCGGCCACGCGAAGAAGGGCGACGTGCTGGGCATCGCCCGCATCGCCGCCATCCAGGCCGCCAAGCGCACGTCCGACCTGGTGCCGCTGTGCCACCCGCTGCCGCTCACGCACGTGCAGGTGGAGTTCGCGCTCGACGAGCCCGCGAGCGCGGTGCACTGCACCGTGCAGTGCGAGACCCTGGGCCGCACCGGCGTCGAGATGGAGGCCCTCACGGCCGTCCAGGTGGGCCTGCTGACCGTCTACGACATGGTCAAGGCGATCGACCGGGGGATGGTGATGGGGGACATCCGGGTGCTGGAGAAGCACGGGGGGAAGTCGGGGTCGTGGTCGACGCCCTGACCGCGTTGCAGCAGAGGTTCAGC
>JBBQYL010000281.1:0-5880 GCA_038208735.1 Burkholderiales bacterium | reverse complement strand
CTTGAGCCAGTCTTCGCCGTGTCCGCCGGTGAGGCCGTGCAGCTGGCGCGCCTGCGATTCGAAGGTCTTCAGGTCGGCACGCTTGGCGTAGACCTCGAGCAGCTTGGTGCGGATGGCCAGGCGATCCGGGTCGGAGCGTTGCGCCTCCTTCAGGATTTCCTCGGCCTGCAGGTCGCGGCCGTAGGCCAGGTACACGTCGGCCTCGGCCACCGGATCCACGTCGCCGATGGCGTCGAGCTGGCTCAGCGAGTAGTTGAGCGAGGACGAGGCCGAGTTGGCCGCGCCGTCACGCGTGTCGACGCGCTGGCCGCCGCTGGCGCCGAAGAACGAGTCGGGCTGGATCTTGCTCTCGATGAACGAGGTTTCGCCCGAGAACTTGTTGCGGTCGCCGCCCTGGCGCTTGCGCCAGAACAGGAAGCCGCCCAGCAGCACCACGAGGCCGGCGAGGCCCGGGAAGATGTACGGCGGCTCGAGCAGCGAGCTCAGGAAGCTGTCGTCGGCCGGCGCGGGCGTCGGCGCCACCGGCGGACGCGCGGGCGCCGAGGCATGCGCGGCGGCCGACGGCGCGACCGTGGGAGCCAGGGCCGGAGCCGATGCGGCGACGGCCGGCGCGGAAGCCACGATGACAGGAGCGACCACCGGGGCCGGCGCGGGCGCGGGCAGCGGCGGCGTGGACGGGATCGGAGCCGGAACGGGCGCCGGCTTCGGCGCGGGAACCGGCGGCGGGGGCGGCGGCACCGGGACGGGCTTGGGCGCGGGAACCGGCACGGGCACCGGGGCCGGCACGGGCTTCGGCGCGACGACCGGGGCCGGCGGCACGGGATGCGCGAGGGCGATGGTGGGCGCCAGCGTCGGCGCGGGCGCCGGCGTGGCGGGCTTCGCGCCCGCAGCGGCCGGCGTGCCGGCCGGCTTGGTGCCCGCCAGCTTGGTCAGCTCATTGAGGTTGCGCGTGAGTTCGGCGACGCGAGCGGCCTCGGCCTTGTTCTGCGCGGCCTTGGAATCCTTGGCCTCCGACGGCGTGTTGCCCGGCTTGGCCGAGCCGCGCGACAGCGTGAGCTTGTCGGGCGCGGGCGGAATGGACGACGTCTTATGGTCGTTGACCTTGGCCTCGACCTTGCCCGACGCGACGTGCTTGTTCTCGTCGGTATGGACCGTGGTGACGCCGGTGGCCAGGCGATGGCGGTACGCGGCGAAGTCGGCACTCTGCGCCTGGATGACCTGGTGCGCTTCTTCGGTGGACAGCTGCTTGGCCGTGTCGGCGCTGGGCACGCTCAACGTGACGCCGGACTTCATCCGGTTCATGTTGTCGTCGATGAAGGCCGACGGGTTGTTGCGGTACAGCGAGACCAGCATCTGGTCGAGCGAGACGCCGCCCTGCTTGTTGGCCGCGGCGAGCGAGGTGAGCGTGTCGCCCGAATTGACCCTGACGGTGGACTCGCCGCCGGCCGACGGCGCCGGCGCGGGCGTCTTTTCGGCCTTCTCGACCAGGGCGGGCGCGGGCCTGGGCGCCGGCGTGGGCCTCGGTGCGGGCGTAGCCTTGGGCGCCGGAGCCGGCTTGGGCGTTCGGGCGACCGGTGCGGGCGCCTCGACGGGTGCGGGCGCAGGCGCCAGGGCCACCTGCGGCGCGGGCGCCGGCACGGGCGCGGCGGGGCGGGTGGCCGGCGGCGGGGTGGCGAACACCGGCGCGGTGGCCGTGGTGCCCGGCTGGGCGGCGGTGTTGCGGCCCGGCGGGTCGATCAGCAGCGTGTACGAACGCGTGAGGTGCCCCGTGGCCCAGTTGAACTCGACGATGACGTCGATGAACGGCTCCTGCACCACCTTGTCGCTGGACAGCACCAGCACCGGACGGCCGTCGGCGCGGCGCGACAACGTGACGGTGGCGCCGGCGAGCACGGCGTTGTATTCGACGCCTGACGCCTTGAACGCGTCCGGCGAGGCGAGGCTCACGCGCAGGGAAGAGGCTTCTTCCGCGCTCAGGCTCGTCACCTCGATTTCAGCGCGCAGCGACTCGCCGAGCACGGATTGCACGTTCACGCGCCCGAGGCCGAGTGCCGAGGCACCGGTCGACAGGAGGATCAGGGCAGCAGCTGCCATGACGTTCAGCGCGCGACCAGTGGTGACCAACGAGCGATTCTTCAATTTGGTATCCCGAATGCAATTTGGCGATCTCGGCAGATCGCCTTGGAATGACAGTTCTTCGGTAACTGGCGCAGTCAATAAAGGCCCACGCTCGTCAGGGAAAAGACCATAGCACCAGCCAGAAACGCTGACAAGCTCATGCATTGAGCGCTTGCCAGCCACAACCGACCGCGATTCAGGCCTCGACCTCCTCCGAATATTCTCGCACTACCGCACCGGATTTAACCAGCGCAGGCGCGCATTTTGCCTGTGCCGCGCCCGCCGCAAGCGGAGAGTTAACCCCGAAATACTCGAATAAGCCACGCGCCAGCGTATTTCCTGCGCGGCGGGCGCCGCAGAGGTAACAAGATATTTCGTATGTAGGGATTGGCGTGCGCGCAACGATCTCCCGATCCTTGCGCGCCCCAAACGCCCCTCCGAACGTGGATTACTTGTCGAGAAGAATCCGCAGCATGCGGCGAAGCGGCTCGGCGGCGCCCCACAGCAATTGGTCGCCGATCGTGAATGCGCCGAGATATTCCGGACCCATCGCGAGTTTGCGCAGGCGGCCGACGGGAATCGTCATCGTGCCGGTGACCGACACCGGCGTCAGGTCGCGCAACGTGGCTTCGCGATTATTCGGAACCACCTTCACCCACGCGTTGTCGGCGGCGATCATGGCCTCGATGTCCGCCAGCGGCACGTTCTTCTTCAGCTTGAAAGTGAGCGCCTGGCTGTGGCAGCGCATCGCGCCCACGCGCACGCAGAAACCATCCACCGGCACCGCGGGGGAACCGAAACCCTCGCCCTGGCCGAGAATCTTGTTGGTCTCGGCCATGCCCTTCCATTCTTCCTTGGACATGCCGTCGCCCAGATCCTTGTCGATCCAGGGAATGAGCGAACCGCCCAGCGGCACGCCGAAATTCTTCGTTTCGTCGGCCGACAGCGCGCGTTGCGTCTCGACCACGAGACGGTCGATCTCAAGGATGGCGCTCTTCGGGTCGTCCAGCAGCGAACGAACCGACGCGTTGAGCGTGCCGTACTGCGTGAGCAGTTCGCGCATGTGCTGCGCGCCGCCGCCCGAGGCCGCCTGGTAGGTCTGCGTGCTCATCCACTCGACCAGGCCCGCCTTGTAGAGCGCGCCCACGCCCATCATCATGCAGCTGACGGTGCAGTTGCCGCCGATCCAGTTGCGGCCACCCTTGGCCAGCGCGTCCTTGATCACCGGCATGTTGACCGGGTCGAGCACGATGACGGCGTCGTCCTTCATGCGCAGCGTGGAGGCGGCGTCGATCCAGTGGCCGTTCCAGCCCGCGGCGCGCAGCTTCGGAAACACCTCGGAGGTGTAGTCGCCACCCTGGCAGGTGATGACGATGTCGCAGCGCTTGAGCGCGTCGATGTCGAAGGCGTCCTTCAACGTCGTCTCGTTCTTCGCCATCGCCGGCGCCTTGCCGCCCACCGCGCTGGTCGAGAAGAACACCGGCTCGATGAGCGCGAAGTCGCCTTCGGCCTGCATCCGGTCCATGAGCACGGAGCCCACCATGCCCCGCCAGCCTACGAGTCCAACCAATGCCATGTCGTTCGCCTCTTGCGTGTACTGCACGCCTTGATGGTTCCGATGCGTGCCCTGCACGCCTGAACCTTGTCCATCACACGACCCCTTGGGGCCACCGCTTGTCCTGCTTCCCGCCCCGCGACTCACGTCGCCTGGGTTTTTCTCTTGGAGGAAGCAGGGGCGATGCGAGTCGGAGCGTCAGCTCGTGGTTTTGGTAATCGTGGTCGTCGTGGTCGCGGTCGCGCGGAGGGCCGCAACCACGGCGTCGCCCATCTCGCGCGTGCCCACCGTGCGCGTGCCCGCGGACGCGATGTCCACGGTACGCAGCCCGGATTCCAGCACGGCGCTCACCGCGGACTCGATTCGGTCGGCGGCGTGGGCTTGCTGGAGGGAGTAGCGGAGCATCATGGCGGCAGAGAGTATTGTAGCCAGAGGATTGGCGATCCCCTTGCCCGCGATGTCGGGGGCGCTGCCATGGCTGGGTTCGTACAGGCCCTTGTTGTTGGCGTCCAGCGAGGCCGACGGCAGCATGCCGATGGAGCCGGTGAGCATCGCGGCCTCGTCCGACAGGATGTCGCCGAACATGTTGCCGGTCACCACCACGTCGAGCTTCTTGGGCGCCTTCACCAGTTGCATGGCGGCGTTGTCCACGTACATGTGGTCGAGTTCGATGTCGGGATACTGCGCGTGCACGTCGGTGACCACGTCGCGCCAGAACTGGAAGGTCTCCAGCACGTTGGCCTTGTCGACGCTGGTCACCTTCTTGCCGCGCTTGCGCGCCGCCTGGAACGCCACGTGCGCGATGCGTTCGATCTCGGGTCGGCTGTAGCGCATCGTGTCGAAGGCCTCTTCGGCGCCGGGGAAGTGACCATCCACCGCGGTACGGCGACCGCGCGGCTGGCCGAAGTAGATGTCGCCGGTGAGCTCGCGGATGATCAGGATGTCGAGCCCAGACACCAGTTCGGGCTTCAGGCTCGACGCGTGCGTGAGCTGCGGATGGCAGATGGCCGGGCGCAGGTTGGCGAACAGCGACAGGTTCTTGCGCAGGCCCAGGATCGCCTGCTCCGGGCGCAGGTGGCGCTCGAGCTTGTCGTACTTCCAGTCGCCCACCGCGCCGAACAGCACGGCGTCGGCTGCCTTGGCCAGGGCCAGCGTCGCGTCGGGCAGCGGATGGCCGTGGTTGGCGTAGGCGGTGCCGCCGACGTCGGCCGATTCCATCTCGAACGGGAGCTCGAGTGCGTGCAGCACCTTGACGGCCTCGTCGATGATCTCGGGGCCGATGCCGTCGCCGGGGAGGATTGCGATCTTCATGTGTCTTGCCGGATGGATTGAACGGTCAGCCCACGAGCCGGTTGGCCAGCCAGGGCATCTTGGCGAGGCGCTCGGCCTCGTAGTTCCGGATCTTGTCGGCATGGCGCAGCGTCAGCCCGATGTCGTCGAAGCCGTTCACGAGGCAGTACTTGCGGAACGACTGCACGTCGAACGGGATCACGGCGCCGTCCGGCTTCACCACCACCTGGCGCGGCAGGTCGACGCCAAGACGATAGCCCGGGAACGCCGCCACCTCGTCGAACAGCTGCGCCACCACCGACTCCGGCAGCACGATGGGCAGCAGCCCGCTCTTGAAGCAGTTGGTGAAGAAGATGTCGGCGTAGCTCGGCGCGATGATGGCGCGGAAGCCGTATTGGTCGAGCGCCCACGGCGCGTGCTCGCGGCTGGAGCCGCAGCCGAAGTTGCTGCGCGCCAGGAGCACCGACGCGCCCTGGTAGCGCGGCTGGTTCAGCACGAAGTCGGGGTTGGGCTGGCGCGACGCCGGATCCTGGCCCGGCTCGCCCGGATCCAGGTAGCGCCATTGGTCGAACAGGTTCGGCCCGAAGCCGGTGCGCTGGATCGACTTGAGGAACTGCTTCGGGATGATGGCGTCGGTGTCGACGTTGTCGCGATCCATCGGGGCCACGAGGCCCGTGTGCAACGTGAAGGCTTGCATGAGGTTTCTCCCGAGCCCGGTCAGATGAACTTGCGCGCGTCGACGAAGTGGCCGTGCAGCGCGGCCGCCGCGGCCATCGCCGGGCTCACCAGGTGCGTGCGGCCGCCGGCGCCCTGCCGGCCTTCGAAGTTGCGGTTGCTGGTGGACGCGCAGCGTTCGCCCGGCTCGAGGCGGTCGGCGTTCATCGCCAGGCACATCGAGCAGCCCGGCTCGCGCCAAT
>JBBQYL010000280.1:0-5911 GCA_038208735.1 Burkholderiales bacterium | reverse complement strand
GATGAGGGCCTTCACGTCCTTGGGGAAGCACGAGCCGCCATAGCCGCAGCCGGCGTACAGGAAGTGGTAGCCGATGCGCGGGTCGGAGCCGATGCCCTGGCGCACGAGCTCGATGTCGGCGCCCAGGCTCTCGGCCAGCAGAGCGAGTTCGTTCATGAATGAGATGCGCGTGGCCAGCATCGCGTTGGCGGCGTACTTGGTGAGTTCGGCCGAACGCACGTCCATGATCACCAGCTTGTCGCGATTGCGCTGGAACGGTGCATACACCGCACGCATCAGCTCGATGGCGCGCTCGCCTTCGGCGCCCACGACGATGCGATCCTGCTTCATGAAGTCGTCGACCGCCGCGCCTTCCTTCAGGAATTCGGGGTTCGAGGCGACGGAGAACTCGAGGGCCACGCCGCGGGCGTCGAGTTCGGACTGGATGGCCGCCTTCACCTTGTCGGCCGTGCCCACGGGCACCGTGCTCTTGTCGATGACCAGCTTGTAGTCCGTCATCAGCCGGCCGATGTTGCGGGCGGCCGCCAGGACGTACTGGAGGTCTGCCGAACCGTCTTCGTCGGGAGGCGTGCCCACCGCGATGAACTGCAGCGTGCCATGGGCGACCGCGGCGGCCACGTCGGTGGTGAACTGCAGCCGGCCGGCGGCGACGTTGCGCGCGACGACCTTGTCCAGGCCCGGCTCGTGGATGGGGATCCCCCCGTTGTTGAGCACTTCGATCTTGCGCGGGTCGACGTCGAGGCACAACACGTTGTTGCCCATCTCCGCGAGGCAGGCCCCGGAGACCAGGCCGACGTAGCCGGTACCGATCACAGTGATTTTCATGAAAGACGTTTCTTCGGAAAAATAGTCCGGTGCGTGCCCTTTCGGGGCACGTGCAACTCAGTTCGAAGCCGCGCTGGCCGCCACAGGCGCGGCCGCCGACTCGACAGGAGCAGGAGCCGTGCCCGGTGCGAACTTGCCCAGGTAGTCGATGCGTGCCTTGTCGCGCAATGCCTTGCTCTCCGCCATGAGCGCCGCACGCTTATTCTGGTTCCAGAGCAGTTGCTCGATCGCGGCCTGGGCTTGCGCGAGGCTGACGTTCTGCGGCTGGATGGCCACCAACGTGAGCGCCGACAGGCCTTGAGGCTGAGGAATGGAGAGGGTCTGGCCGACCGCCATGGCGGAAATCTTGGGCAGCAGCGGCCCCAGCGTCTCGGCCGGCTGGGCCGACTGCGTGACGTTGATTCCGTCCGCCTTGGCCTTGAGCAGGTCGACGACCGCCGCGGCGCCGGTGGCGGCCTGCACGCTGGCGGCCAGCGGGCCGGCCTTGTCGGCGCTCACGCGGGCGTCCACCTTCTGGATCGTGTAGACGTTGCGCTGCCCGAAGTTGCCGGGGTGCGCGTCGTAATAGACCTTGACTTCGTCGGCCGACGGCTTGGGCACCTTGGCCGCGAACTGCTCCACGTAATAGCGGGCAAGCGCGTCCTTGCGCGAGGCCTCGAGGGCCTGCAGCACGCCCGGGTTGCGATCGAGCTTGTCCTTCTCGGCCTTCTGCACGGCCAACCGTTGCTCCACCAGCCCCTGCAGCACCTGCGCCGCCTCGGGGGCGGACGCCGCGGGGCGGGACGCCTGGACCTGCTTGATGGCGAAATCGAGCTGGTTCTGGGTGATGTTCTCGCCATTGACCGAGGCAACCGTGGCCGACGTGTCGTCGGACTTCTTGGCGCACGCAGTGACGAGCGCCGCGACGCAGACGAGCGTCATCGACCGATGGAAGGCGGAGCGGAGATTCATTTTTGTGCGGGCGAGGTCTGCGAAGCCGTCGGAGCGGCGGTGCTGGCGGCCGATATGGCAGGTGCCGGGACGGGCATGGCGGCATCGGCGCCGGGCGCGGGCGCCAGCGCAGCGAAACGGCCCACGTATTCCACCTTGGCGCCGTCGCGGATGGTCTTCTGCATGTTGACGATCAACTCGCGGCGACCCTGGTTGGCCAGGAACTGCTCGATGGCCGGCTTGGCGTCGGCCAGCGTCTTGGGCGCCGAGGCACTGGACACGAGCGTCAGCGCGGACACCCCGAACTGCGACGGGACGACGGTGGACTCGCCATCCTTCAGCGCCGCCAGCTTCTCGAGCACGTTGGGCGGCAGTTGTTCCGACGCGTCCTGCTCCTGCTTGGTGGTGAAGGGCAGCTTCTGCGCCTTCAGCCAGTCGGTGAGCTCGGCCGAGGTCTTGAGCGATTGCACGTGGGCGTCGACGTCGGTGCGGCGGGTGTCCGGGGCCTGGATGTCCAGGCGCTGCAGCGTCCACACCTTGCGTTGCGCGAACAGCGCCGGGCGGCTGTCGTAGAACTTCTGCACTGCCTCGTCGGTGGGTTTGCCGGTGGTCTCGGCGGCCTGCTCGATGAAGCGGCGGGCGAGGATGTCGCGGCGCGCGGCCTCGATCTGCGCGACGACCTTGGGGTCGGTGTCCAGCTTCGCGGCCACGGCCTTCTGCGCCACGATCTGCTCGTTGATCAGGTCGTCGAGCACCTGCCTGGACGCGGCGTCGCCGGCGTCGGGCCGCATGCCACGCTGCTTCTGCAACGCGATCGTGAGCTGGCCGGCGGTGAGCACGTCGCCGTTGACCTTGGCGACGGCTTCACTGCCTGCCGCGTCGGCGGGGGTCGCGGCGACGTCCTTCTTCTGCCCACAGGCCGAAAGAGCGAGAGCGGCCAAGGCGGCCAGGGCAACGGCGCCGACGCGAGCGCGGCTGGACTTCATTACGGAGCGCATCATCGACGGGAATCCCTCACGGCCCTTGAAGGGCCTGCAGTCATGGCAGGCGCGCATGGCAAATGCCTCGCCCGGCCGCAGGAGCGGCAAACGAACGATTGTAGAGACTAACCTGCGTCAACTTTGCGACGCTCACCTCAATGGGTGAATCGCCGTTTTCCGGGCCGGGAACCGTGCAAAAGTGCCTGGCCCGTCGGGCGTTCAGGCCTCGAAACGCACGAGGAAGTCCTGGTAGGCGAGGGCAATCCCCTGCTTGAGGTCGACCCGGTGCTGCCATCCCAGCGCATGCAGTCGACCGACATCGAGGAGCTTGCGCGGCGTGCCATCCGGCTTGGACGCGTCGAAGACGATGCGACCGGTAAAACCAACCACCTTCATGACGGCCTCCGCGAGTTCGCGGATGGTCACGTCCTGGCCCGTGCCGATGTTGACCAGCGGCCCGTCGTAGCCCCGCTCCATCATGTGGACGCAGGCGTCGGCCAGGTCGTCCACGTAGAGGAACTCGCGCATCGGGGTGCCCGAGCCCCACACCACGTACTCGGAGTCGCCGCGCAGCCTGGCGTCGTGCGCCTTGCGGATCAGGGCCGGCAGCACGTGGCTGGTCTGGAGGTCGTAGTTGTCGTTGGGCCCATACAGGTTCGTGGGCATCGCGCTCACATACTGGCGGCCGTATTGCGCGTTGTAGGCTTCGCACATCTTCACGCCCGCGATCTTGGCGATGGCGTACGGCTCGTTGGTGGGCTCCAGCGGGCCGGTGAGCAGCGAGTCCTCGCGGATCGGCTGCGCCGCCAGCTTCGGGTAGATGCAGCTGGAACCCAGGAACATCAGCCGCTGAACGCCGGCCTGGTGCGCGCCGTCGATCAGGTTGTCGGCGATGGCCAGGTTCTCGTGCAGGAACTGCGCGCGAAAGGTGTTGTTGGCGTGGATGCCGCCCACCTTGGCGGCCGCGATGAAGATGTAGGCGGGCTTCTCGCGCTGCAGCCAGTCGCGCGTGGCGGTGGCGTGCTGCAGGTCGAGCTCCGCGCGCAGCGGGGCCAGCACGCGGGTGTAGCCGGCCGAGCGCAAACGGCGCACCAGCGCCGAGCCCACCATGCCGCGGGCTCCGGCCACCAGGATCGCTTCGGCCTTGCCGGGCACGTGGTGCACGGCAGCGCCTTCACTCATGGTGGCTGAAAGTCTGGAAGCCGGCGAGGCTCACCAGGGCGTCGCGGCGGGCGGTGTTGTAGTCGGCGTCGACCATCTCGGCCACCAGCTCGGGCAGCGTCGTGGTGGGCGTCCAGCCCAGCTTCTCCTTGGCCTTGGTGGGGTCGCCCAGCAGCGTCTCCACTTCGGTGGGACGGTAGTAGCGCGGGTCGACGCGCACGATGACCTGGCCCGGCCTGCACTTGGCCTTGTCGCCGGTGACGGCGTCGACGATGCCCACCTCGGCGGCGCCCTCGCCCTCGAAGCGCACGGTGATGCCCAGGCGCTCGGCCGACATGCGCACGAAGTCGCGCACGCTGTACTGCACGCCGGTGGCGATGACGAAGTCGTCCGCTTGATCCTGCTGCAGCATCAGCCACTGCATCTGCACGTAGTCGCGCGCATGGCCCCAGTCGCGCAGCGCGCTCATGTTGCCCAGGTACAGCGAATCTTGGAGGCCCAACGCGATGCGTGCCATGGCGCGCGTGATCTTGCGGGTGACGAAGGTCTCGCCGCGCAGCGGGCTCTCGTGGTTGAACAGCACGCCGTTGCAGGCATACATGCCGTAGGCCTCGCGGTAGTTCACCGTGATCCAGTAGGCGTAGAGCTTGGCCACCGCATAGGGGCTGCGCGGGTAGAACGGCGTCGTCTCCTTCTGCGGGGTCTCCTGCACCAGGCCGTACAGCTCCGACGTGGAGGCCTGGTAGAAGCGCGTCTTCTTCTCGAGGCCCAGGATGCGGATGGCCTCCAGCAGGCGCAGCGCGCCCAGGCCGTCGGCGTTGGCCGTGTACTCGGGCTCCTCGAAGCTCACCGCCACGTGGCTCTGAGCCGCGAGGTTGTAGATCTCGTCGGGCTGCACCTTCTGCACGATGCGCGTCAGGTTGGTGGAGTCCGTCAGGTCACCGTAGTGCAGGACGAAGTCGCGGTTGTTGACGTGCGGATCCTGGTACAGGTGATCGATGCGATCGGTGTTGAAGGACGACGCCCGGCGCTTGATGCCATGGACCTCGTAGCCCTTCTTCAGCAGGAACTCCGCCAGATAGGCGCCGTCCTGGCCCGTGACGCCGGTGATGAGGGCTACTTTTTTGTCGGTCATGAAATTGATTATCCACGATGGGTGCCGCCGCTGCGGCGGCGTCAAGACGATCAATACAGCGCAGCGTGCACATCAGTCCATGCGTTGGGAAGGCCTCTTCTGTATTGCACCGCCTCGGCCATGTGCACCGAGCCGACGTCTTCGGCGCCGGCCAGGTCGGCCACCGTACGGGCCACCTTGGCCACCCGGTGCAGGCTCCGAGCCGACCAGCCCAGACGCTCCGCCGCCTGCCTCAACAACTCCCGCGCCGGTTCGGCGAGCTTCAGCCCCGATTCGATCTGAGCCGCGTTGAGCAGCGCGTTCGGCACGCCCTGCCGCGCGCTCTGTCGATCGCGGGCTTCACGTACGCGCGATGCGACGGTTGCTGAGCACTCCTGACCAGACCTGTTCGCCATGGGGCCGCTGCCGGATGCCGACGGCATGAGCTCCGACGGCCGCAGCGCGGGCACTTCGATCTGCATGTCGATCCGATCAATCAGTGGGCCCGACAACCTCGACTGGTAGCGCCGTACCGCCTCAGCGCTGCAGAGACACTGTTTCCCGTTCGTGGCGAAGGCTCCTAGGAGTCTGGGCGGCAGAAGGACCCGGTCCAAAAAAGTGGTGATTTCAGGGGTACTCGACCCCTTGTCGCTGTTAAACAAATCGCGTCAGCGGT
Organism: Burkholderiales bacterium; assembly: GCA_038208735.1. Lineage (GTDB taxonomy): Bacteria > Pseudomonadota > Gammaproteobacteria > Burkholderiales > Burkholderiaceae_C > Scleromatobacter. Next base: position 225 of record JBBQYL010000280.1, on the reverse strand, counting down.
ATTCTGAGAGGTCGAATTTTGGGCGGCCAGATTCCGATCCTTCTGCCGCCCAGACTCCTAGCCAGCCGCAAGGACAAGGGTTCATCGCGGCCACCAACTGGAATCTTGCCGGATATTGCGCCTGGTACGCGGCTCGCGAGATGGTGATGTGCCCCGTCTCCAACGGCTCCCGCAACGCCTCCAGCGCGCTTCTCGGAAACTCCGGCAACTCGTCGAGGAAGAGCA
>JBBQYL010000279.1:0-5928 GCA_038208735.1 Burkholderiales bacterium | reverse complement strand
GCAGCCATTCCTGCAACGCTGCGGGAAGTAGCAGCATTTGATGCGGTTCGTACGGGAGGTAATTGGCGGCCATCTACCCACAACGGACCGACCCCCTCGGCCGATGACAAGAATTTACCTTCTGCCGCCCAGACTCCTAGGGCTCGCATTGATTCGGGGACGAGGCCGGCTGCGGCCCGTTTGCAAAGCGCGCAATCGGCCAAGACTGGTCGTTCGCGACTGTCTGCTCCAGCGACGCTCAGTCGATCTCGGGTGGATTCGAAGCTAACCCCAAGCGTCTGGACTGCCAATTGCTGACGCTTCTCGAAGGCCACCTTGATTCCCCGGACAACCAAGTGCCGAGCAGTGGCAATCCCCCAAAGGGGGTGGCGGTCGCCGTTTCGAATAGAGGATACTGAAGAGTCTCCAAATTCCCTTCAGGATGCCGCATGCCTCAGGACAGTCGGCCGATCGACAGCCCCGTGCAACCCTGCCCGTGCGTCACGCACGATTTCAACATCGCGCTCTGCGCCGCACCCGACGTATCGCCGCGGGCTGCATGGTGGCCCGCCGATACCGGGAGCGCCTACGACGACGAGAGCATGTCCATCGCGCTTGGCGGCGTGGATGTCCGGCAGACACTGAGCGCAGGGGGATTCAGCGCGACGGGGATACCACCGGGTGTAGCCAAGGTGCAGTTCGACAAGTTCTACGACGATGTGCGTGCGGACGTCGAGCAGAGAACGGTTTTCCCGGACGCCTGAGGCGCAGGGCGAGACACGCAGACACATGGCAGTCAAACAGGTTCCCTGGAAGTCCGTCGACGACCCCGTGACCGGGCTCGCGACCAACGCGTCGCATGCCGTGCAGGTGCAGCGCGAGGCGATACCGATCATTTTTGTGCCCGGCGTGATGGGCAGCCGCCTGCGTCTCGCGGGCACCGATGGCACCGGCAAGACCGACGGCTTGCCGAACCTGCGCTGGGACCCCACCGCCGGATTTCTCTTCAAGAACTATTCCGGCGTGACTCCGGCACGGCGCAAACTGCTGCTGGTCGGCGAGGGCAACAAGTACAACCCCGACTTTCTCGAGGTCGACAACGACAGTCCGCCGGGCAACGGCTATCGCGGGCTGATGGCCGACTACCGCAGCTTCCTCGACCAGTTGCGGGACCACGACTGGGGCGCGCTCGGCAAGCTGTTCGTCTTCCCCGTGTACGGCTTCGGCTACAACTGGAGCGCCTCCAACCGCACCTCGGGCGCCAAGCTCGCGGCGCGCATCTCCGAAATCATCGACGAGGCCAAGTCCATCGTCGGAGCTTGCGAGAAGGTGATTCTCGTCACCCACTCGATGGGCGGGCTGGTGGCGCGTGCTGCCATGAATCTATCGGGCGCGGAGGGCCAGGTACTCGGTGTCGTGCATGGCGTGCAGCCCGCATACGGGGCGCCGGCGGCCTACATGCGCATCAAGGCGGGGTTTGAAGGCAGCGGCATCACGGGCCGGCTTGCGTCGCGCTTCCTCGGCCCGACTGGCCGTGACGTCACGGCCCTTCTGGCAAACGCGGTGGGCGGCCTCGAGCTTCTGCCTGGCAAGCATTACGTGACGAGCCAGGGCTCGAGCCGCTGGCTCGAGATTCCCGACCTGCCTGGCGGATCGCATTTCCTGCCGCTTCGCAACAACGCCTTCACCGACATCTACAGGGTTCCCGCCGTCGTGCGCGAGGGTCCCGGGTCGGGTGCGACCCACAACGCCTACTGGGGCCTCGTCGATCCGGAACTGCTCACGCCCGAGGGCGTCTCGACGAAGACCGACAACGTGCTCGATGACGGCGCCGACGCCATGCAAGCCGCGGCAACGCCCTGGACGGGCTTTCTCGCCAACCTTGCGCAGGCCGAGTCGTTGCAGGACGCCCTGGGCACTTACCGCCATCCGAAGACATGGTGGTTCAACGGCGGTGGGCTGGATACGGCCGAGGGCGCCAGCTACGCGATCAGTTCCAACTGGGTGCGATCGGACAACTATCCGACGCGCGGATTCCGCGGCTTCCTGCGCGACCAGGCGGGTTCGAGCATGCAAGCCGTGCTGCAGGATCCCACGGGCAACGGCGACGGCACGGTGCCGATCATGTCGAGCAGCTTCAACGGCAACCTCTCGCCGAGTCCGGCCACGCCGGCCAACCGCACGTTCGACGGGCTCGCGCACCAGCCGGCCTACGAAGACGGCGACGTCCGGACCTGGGCAACGGCGGCCATCACTGCGATCATCGGCATGCACTTCAAGGAACTGCACGGATGAGCGCAGGCTCACCGATCCCCCCGATCGATTGGCTGGCCCGACGAATCATCTGTTCGTCGCTGGTCGCCGTCCTGGTCAATCTCATCTCTGTGGAAGACACGATGGCAGCAACTCCCCCTTCGACGCCGGAGCGACTCCAGTCGCACTGCACCGGACGCTTCGACTATGCCCTGCCAGCCGCGCTTCAGTCCGGTGGCGGCAAACAAAGCCTCTACCGCCTGGACGTTGCCTCAGAACCTTGGCGACCGGGTATCGAAGCGGGCGATCTCTGGAAAGAGCGGCTGGCGGCGGTGTTGACTGCCAAGGGCGTCTCAACCCCCGCGCCGGGCCGCACCCGCGAGTTCGACCTCCCCGGGGTGGGCCCGGCCGCATGGCTGGCGCTGTTCGCCGATCGTCCCGACTTGGTGACGCTGTTGACGATGAAGTCGGTCGCGCAGTCGAAGGAGTCCGTCTTCCTGCGCGCCGAGGCCACCACGGGACGCGAAGGCGTCGCGGAAAAGGTCGTCGGCGAAGTTGCCGCGGCGTACGTCGCCGGCTCGCCGCTGGGCTTCTGCACGGGCGCGGGCGCTTTCGTCATCAGGCCGAGCAAGAACGAGCGTGCGCTCGAATCCTTCAACGCGCCAGGGGTGGACGTCTCGGTCGAGACGGAGACGGTCGCCGCGCCCGATGACGGCCAGAGCACCGATGGTGATCTTCCGCCCGGCGGCAGGAGGCTGTTGAAGCAGCGGCGCAGCGTCGGCGGGTTCGACGGCAACGAGGAACGCGTTCAGGTGCCCGACAACGCGGCAGGCGGCCTCCTGGTCTACACCTGGATCTTCGCCGGTCGTGCGGCGGATGGCGCGGCGCCACGCATCCGCTTGTCGGCAGCGGGTCCGATCACGCACGCGGTCGCCGTCGATGCGGCGTGGAACGCACTGCTCGCATCATGGCGGCAGCGCCCCATCGCCGTGCGTTGAACGTGGGCACGATCCAGATCACTGCCGAGCAAATGCGGCTCCTCGGTGCGGCGATGCGCCGTCAATTCGAGGTCGATGCGATCGCACTGCTGCGCCGCAGCCATCCACTGACAACGGCCAGACACGCCGACGACGCCATGAGACTGCTCGTGCAACACGGCATCGAGCGTGCGAAGGCCAGCCGCATGGACAGCGTCACCGACGTCCAGCGCTGGCTGTCCCTGATGCTGCAACTGGGGCCCTACTTCGACACGAGCGACGAGCCGCGCCTAGCCGCGATACGTGCGGTGCTCGAGAACGTCGAGGTCTACGGGCCCCTCCGTCTGGATGAAGCCGAAGCGCTCGCAGCGGAGATCGCTCCCAGGCCGACCTGAGCGATGCCGCGCGAGCTTCAAGGCACTGCATTCAACCGCCGTGCGTTAGGCGCCGTCGTTGCCTACCGAGGGAAGGCGGTCTGATGAAGCTTCACTCAAGTTGCTGCTTACAGCAGGTTCCGGCTGGGCCAGGGGTGGCGACGAGTCCAGGACAGCGGCAATGGCACTACGCGGCCATGAGTTGCCATTCGTGGGCGGCCGCTTCCGGGCTGCATAGCAACGGGATACGATCTACCTATGAGAGTTCGTACTTGGCACTTTGACGCGCTTCTTTGTGCGCTCTTCGCGACGACCAGCGCGTGGATGCTCTGGGTCGCTCGAATTCAGGCAGCCGGTGCGGTACGCCAGTACGGGTACAACGTCGACTCTGGTGCTCTGGAATACGCGGCTGTAGTCGTTTTCCTGTTGCCCGTGGCAGTTCTCTTCGGTGCTGCCGCCTTCGCCGGGGCGCGAGGATGGCGGCTAGGACGCTATGTGCACTGGCTTGCCGTCGTAGCCGCCGTTTGTCCGATCGCGTATGGGGCCCTCGCCTCTGCGTACAGGTGACTGCAATGGCTGATTTGAACGTGGTGCCTCCGGCAAGAGAGTGGAGTTCACAGGATCGGAGCTTGGTCGGTTGGCTGGCTGCGCTGCCCGCAGCGGGTAGCGCGATATTCACGCTGACGATTTTCCCAACCGAGCCGAGATTTTGGCCCGTTGCGTTTCTATTCGCCGCTATGGGCGCTTACGCGACGGCGTTCGTCGGCGTCATGCCTATACTTTTCGCCTTCCGCCGATACCGCTGGACGCGACTCGTCCACTACGGCGTGGCCGGTTTCACCGGTGTCCTGATGCCATGGTTCATCGTTGGTGCGTCGGTAGAGTACCTGTCGGAGGGCGGTTTGCAGGCACGCATTGGGGCGCCGCTCCTGCTCGCGGCGAGCATCGGTGCAGTGATGGCTATAGCGTTCGGATGGAGGCAGCACCGCCAGGCATGAAAGACTGCTTCAGGGCAGTCAAAACAGCTACCTGAAGGACTGCAACGGGTCGGGAACAGTCGTTCGCCGCCGATATGCCCGAACGTCAAGTTTCGGGCGGCGAATTTGGCGAAAGGTCGGACAGCTTTGAGTCGTCTGCTGTCAGTGAGTCGCGCTTGCTGACCAACAGGATTGCAGCGGGAGCGGCTGATCGCCAATCAGCCGGAACGTGGTGAGAGAAAGGACGACATACCAGGAAGCGGTCTCCACGAACTGCAGACCTGCAGACGACCGCCCGACGCCCTTCCGTTCGCGTGAAGCACGTTGCCCACACGACCCGCTGGCCGCGGGCATTGGCGAGGCCTCGACGGCCCGCCAACGGCAGACTCCCTCACGAAACCTGATGCCGCGAATTTGTCCCAACCACCCAGGCGCTGCCGGCGGAGGCGGTGGGGTCGGCCTGCGCGGGGCATCGGGCGCGGCGAGGAGCGCAGGTGCCCAGGGTCGCCCCCGCGCAGCGGGGGCCGAGGAGAGCGAGTCGGCGCTGTGCGCTACCCGATAGACCGAGGTCTGCTACGCCGATGACTTCACGACGACGCCCTGGGCGCCGAGCACCGGAGCGCAGTCGTAGAGGCCGCAGGCCGAGGCGACCGCGACAACTGCCCCGCGCAGGCCGACCCCACCGTCTCCGCTCGCCGAAGTCGTCGCCCGAGCCTCTCAATCTCCCGACTCCGCACGCCAGACGCCGTCCCCGCAAACCAGCGACGAATCACAAAAAAGCCACCACAGAAACATCCCGTGGTGGCCTCATTCGAAATCCAGTCGACCGCAGGCTCAGGGCGTCCACTCGAGCGCCACGCCCTTGAAGTCAACCGCATTGTTGGGCGTGCGGATGGACAGGTTGCTGATGTGGCGGAACGCGAAGCCCGCGCGCCAGTGGCCGTCGGCGCTGCTCACGCCCACGCCAAAGTGGTCGGAGAACTGGAAGTTGCTGCCCTTCTGGCGGTCGCCGATGTTGGACTCGCTCAGGTAGCTGGGGCCGATGCCGAACTCGAGGTCGAGCCGGGCGCTGGACGACACCGGATAGCGCCAGTGCATCATCGGCACCAGGGCGATGTCCCAGGCGCTGTGCGAGTACAGGCTGTCGTTCTTGGCCTGCCAGGCGCTGGCCGAGATGGTGGGCGACATATCCAGCGAGAAGCCGGCCACGCTGGTGAGCTGGCACTCGTGGCGCTCGACGCCGATCGACTCGTACGACAGCTCCGAATCCTTGCCGGCGGCCACGCGACCGCCCCAGGCGTCGTTGCCGGCCTGGCCGTGCGCCAGGCAGCCGAAGAACGGCGCACCCTTGAGCGCGGCCACCGTCCA
>JBBQYL010000278.1:0-5934 GCA_038208735.1 Burkholderiales bacterium | reverse complement strand
CGCGCCTCGTGCGCGCGGCGCAATTCCTCGAATCCACGCCGTCCACCGCGGCGCCGGTTCGTCCGTTCCCCTGAAATCCCCCGGCCGACCGCCAGTTCCTGGCCGTCCGCCTCGTCGACGCCGTGCCCGTCCGCGCCTCCGCGCGGCGCACGCGCGTCGGGAGACCGTCCATGTTGCCCATTTCCACCGACGCCGCGGCGTCGCCGTTCCGACCCCTGCGCCTGGTCGCCGCGCTGACGCTGGCCTTCGGCCTGCACGGCGCCGCGCTGGCCTCGCCGGTCACCGACATCGCCGAGCTGAAGCAGGCCATGGCCGCAATGAAGTCGAACTACGACAAGCGCATCGGCGCGCTCGAGACGGCGCTGCACGACACGCAGGACCAGCTCGCCAAGGCGAATTCCGCCGGCGCCGCCCAGGCGCCGGTCGCCACGGCGGCAGCGTCCGGCCCGGCGCCGCTGCCGGTGGTGGCCGACGCCAGCGCCCCGGTGGTGCCGCCAGCGCCCGTCGCCGCGGTCGACACCAGCGGCAACGCGCCCAACGGCGCGGCCGGCGGTGGGTCGTTCAATCCACAGATCTCGCTGATCCTGTCGGGCACCTACGCCCACACGTCGCAGGATCCCGGCCAGGCCCGTATCACGGGCTTCGCGCTGCCGCCGGGCGCCGAGATCGGCACCGGCACGCGCGGGTTCAGCCTGGCCGAGTCGGAGCTGGCGCTGGCCGCCAACATCGACCCCTGGCTGGCCGGCAACATCAACCTGTCCATCACCGGCGACGACACCATCTCCGCCGAGGAGGCCTTCATCACCACCACGGCGCTGCCCGACGGCCTGGTGCTGAAGGCGGGCCGGTTCTTCTCGGGCATCGGCTACCTCAACAGCCAGCACAGCCATACCTGGGACTTCGTCGACAACCCGATCGCCTACCAGGCCATGCTGGGCACGCAGTACGCCGACGACGGCGTGCAGCTGCACTGGCTGGCGCCCACCGACCAGTACATGGAGTTCGGGCTGGAGGCGGGCCGCGGCCGCGGCTTCCCGGGCGACGACGGCAGCCGCAACGCGGCCGGCATGACCGCCTTCACGTTCCACACCGGCGGCGACATCGGCGACAGCGTCTCGTGGCGCGGCGGCCTGTCGCTGCTGCAGGCGTCGGCCAATGACCAGACGCTGACCGAGGACGCGTTCGGGCAGCTGGGCGCCACCGGGCTGTTCAGCGGCCGCACCCGCGTCATCGTGGCCGACGGGGTGATGAAGTGGTCGCCCAACGGCAACGCCACGCACACCTACTTCAAGCTGCAGGGCGAGTACCTGCAGAGCCGGCGCAGCGGCAACCTCGCCGAGACCGCCGACGGTCCGCTGGCGCTGCACCAGGTGCAGTCGGGCGGCTACGTGCAGGGCGTCTACCAGTTCATGCCGATGTGGCGCGTGGGGCTGCGCACCGAGCGCCTCGACCCGGGCCATCTGAACTGGGCGCTGGCTCCGGGCCTCTCCGACGACTTCCATCCGACCAAGAACTCGGTGATGGTCGATTTCAGCCAGAGCGAATTCGCGCGCATCCGCCTGCAGGTCGCGCAGGACCGCACCCGCCAGGGCTATGTCGACAACCAGTGGCTGCTGCAGTACCAGACAGCCCTCGGCGCGCACGGCGCGCACGCTTACTGATCCTCCAAGGAACGATTCCCATGACCCCGTCCTTCAAATCCCCTTCCCTCGCCGCGCTCGCGTTGTCCGCCGCCTTCGCGCTGCCCGCCCACGCCGCCGTGAAGGTGCTCGCCTGCGAACCGGAATGGGGCGCGCTCACGCAGGAGCTCGGCGGCGACCTGGTCGACGTCGGCGTCGCTACCACCGCGATGCAGGATCCTCACCAGGTGCAGGCCAAGCCCAGCCTGATCTCGCGCGCCCGCAATGCCGACATGGTGGTGTGCACCGGCGCCGAGCTGGAGATCGGCTGGCTGCCGGTGCTGCTGCAGCAGTCGGGCAACCCAAGGCTGCAGCCGGGCCAGCCGGGCAACTTCGCCTCGGCCGACTTCGTGCGCAAGCTCGACGTGCCCAAGCAGGTGGATCGCTCGCAGGGCGACGTGCACCCCGACGGCAACCCGCACATCCAGACCGACCCGCGCAACATCGCGCTGGTGGCCGCCGCGCTCGGCGCGCGCCTGGCGCAGGTCGACCCGGCGCACGCCGCGCAATACCAGCAGCGCACGGCGGCGTTCTCGCAGAAGTGGCAGGCCAACATGCAGCGCTGGGCCAGGCAGGCCGCGCCGCTCAAGGGCGTGGCCGTGGCCGCGCACCACAAGGCCTACGCCTACATGGAAGACTGGCTGGGCCTCACCGAGGTGGCCGTGCTCGAACCCAAGCCCGGGGTCGAGCCCAGCGCGTCGCACCTGCAGGAGGTGCTCGAGACGCTGAAGACGCGTCCCGCGAAGATGGTCATCTACTCGGCCTACCAGGATCCCAAGCCCGACGAGTGGCTCAGCGAGCATGCGCACATCCCCGCCGTGAAGCTGGCCTTCACCGTGGGCGGCACCGACGGCGCGAAGGATCTCACCGGCCTGTTCGACGACACGGTCACCCGTCTCGTCGGCGCGCTGAAGTGACCGCGATGAACTGGAGCGCGCTCGACTGGGGCATCCTCGGCCCCGCCCTCATCGCCGGCCTGCTGGTGCTGGCCACGCACGTCGCGCTCGGCGCGAAGGTGCTGGACAAGGGCATCGTCTTCATCGACCTGGCCATCGCGCAGATCGCCGGCCTGGGCGTGATCGGCGCCGACGCGCTGGGCCTGCCCGAGGGCGGCGTCGCGGTGCAGGCCGCGGCCGTCACGGCGGCGCTGCTGGGCGCGCTGGTGCTCACGTGGACGGAGAAGCGCTGGCCCGTGACGCAGGAGGCGCTGATCGGCGTCATGTTCGTGCTGGCGTCGTGCGCCGGCATCCTGATGCTGTCCAACAACCCGCACGGCGGCGAGCACCTGAAGGACCTGCTGGTGGGCCAGATCCTGTGGGTGGGCAAGACGCAGATCGGCTGGCTGGCGCTGGTCACCGCGGTGCTGGGCCTGGCCATGCTCACGGGACTCGTCGAACGCCTGGGACGCTTCGGCTTCTACGGCACGTTCGCGATCGCGGTGACGGCGTCGGTGCAGCTCGTGGGCGTGTACCTCGTGTTCACCAGCCTCATCGTTCCGGCGCTCGCAACGCGCGGGCTGAACGGGCGCACGCGATACATCGCGGGATATGCGGTCGGAGCGATCGGCTATGCGGTCGGGCTCGCGCTGTCCGCCTTGCTCGACCTGCCGTCGGGCGCGGTGATCGTGTGGGTGCTGGCGGTGACCGCGGTGATCTTCGCCGCGCTCAAGCCCAAGGGGTCTGGCTCCTCGGATCGCGCCAGTCCTGTTCATCGCCAGTAAGTTCCGCCACGGCGATTGGAGGTGCCTGGTTCCGATCGTTGACCGGGTAGTTCGCGATCGGGGTCAGGCACCTTCGAAGCCAGACCCCTTGTCTCAGATGTGCTGGCTCGCCGCCGTGGTGACGCCCAGCTTCTGGAACAGCGCGCGATCCTTCTCGACGTCCGGGTTGCCCGTGGTGAGCAGCTTCTCGCCGTAGAACACCGAGTTGGCGCCGGCCAGGAAGCACAGGGCCTGAACGGCCTCGCTCATCTGCTGGCGGCCGGCCGACAGGCGCACGCGGGCCAGCGGCATCGTGATGCGGGCCACGGCGATGGTGCGCACGAACTCGAGCGGGTCGAGCGGTTTCTCGTCGGCCATCGGCGTGCCTTCCACGCGCACCAGCTCGTTGATGGGCACCGACTCCGGATACGGGTCGAGATTGGCCAGTTGCGCGACCAGGCCGGCGCGTTCGCGACGGCTTTCGCCCATGCCGACGATGCCGCCGCTGCACACGGAGATGCCCGCGCCGCGCACGTGGCCCAACGTGTTCAGGCGATCCTGGTAGTCGCGCGTGGTGATGACGCGGCCGTAGGCCTCGGGCGCGGTATCGAGGTTGTGGTTGTAGTAGTCGAGGCCGGCGTCCTTCAGCGACTTCGCCTGCGGCTCGCTCAGCATGCCCAGCGTGCAGCACGCCTCCAGGCCCAGCGACTTCACCTCGCGGACGATGGCCGACACGGCCTCGATGTCGCGATCCTTCGGCGCGCGCCACGCGGCGCCCATGCAGAAGCGCGTGGCCCCGTGTTCCTTGGCCAGCCGGGCCGCGGCCGCGACGGCCTCCACGTCCATCAGCTTGGTGGCGTCGACGCCCGTGTCGTAGTGCACCGACTGCGGGCAGTAGCCGCAATCCTCGGGGCAGCCACCCGTCTTGATGGACAGCAACGTGGCGAGCTCGACCTGGTTCGGCGCGAAGTGCTCGCGGTGCACGCCCTGGGCGCGCAGGATCAGGTCGTTGAACGGGAGGTCGAACAAGGCCTCGACGGCATCCACGCTCCAGCGCTCGGTGTGCGCGTGGCCCAGGGACGTGTCGACCGGCGCGGCGGCTTCGCGGCGCTGGATGAGGATCGGGGAGACGGATGCGTTCATGGATGAATTTTGCCCTACCCGATTGACCCGGCGCGCTGGTCGGGTTCCGTAGCGTCATTCCACCGGCCGCGGCGCCGTCGCGCGAGGACCGCGTGATAAGGTGAAACCGCAGCCAACCGCAACAGGACCGAAGACATGCAAAGCCGCCTCGCGCGGGCCGATGTGCCCGTGGAATGCACCTGGAACCTGGACGACCTGTTCGCGTCACCCGCGCAGTGGGAGACCGAATTCGTCGCGCTGGACGCCGCGCGCGGCGAGGTCGAGCCGTTCCGCGGGCGCCTGCACGAATCCGCCGCCACGCTGCGCGCCTGCCTCGACACCGCGGAGACGCTGCTGGCGCGCTTCGCCCGCCTGAGCACCTACGCGGAACTGCGCAATGCCGAGGACGGCACGAACGCCGACTACCAGGCGACGACCGCACGCGCCGGCGCGCTCGGCGCGCGGCTGGGCGCCAGCCTGTCGTTCGTCGACGCCGAGACGCTGGCGCTGCCGGACGGCACCATCGAACGCTTCCTGCGCGAGGACGACGCGCTGGCCGCGCATCGCGTGCCGCTCCAGCGCCTGCTGGAGACGAAGCCGCACCGGCTGGGCGCCGACACCGAGAGCGTGCTCGCCTCGCTGGGCGAGGTGCTCGGCTCGCCGTACATGGTCTACAGCCGATCCAAGGCCGGCGACATCCAGTTCGCCCCCTTCATCGACGGCACGGGCACGCAACGCCCCAACTCCTTTAACCTGTACGAGGGCTCGTACGAGTCGCATCCCGACGCGGACGTGCGCCGCGGCGCGTGGGCCTCGTTCAGCGCCGGGCTGAAGGCCTACAACAACACCTGGTCGGCCACCTTCGCCACCGAGGTGAAGAAGAACGTGGCGATCGGCCGGTTGCGCGGCTACCCGAGCACCGAGGCCGCGCTGCTGCAGTCGCACCAGGTGCCCACGGGGCTGTACACGAACGTGCTGGAGATCATCCGCGCCGAGCTGGCTCCGCACATGCAACGCTATGCGCGCCTGCGCCAGCGCGTGCTGGGCCTCGACCGGATGCTGCATTGCGACCTGAGGGCGCCGCTCGATCCCGCGTTCGAGCCGCACATCTCGTGGGAGCAGGCCTGCGAGACCGTGCTCGCATCGGTGCAGGTGATGGGCCCCGACTACGTCGACTTCGTGCGCACGGCGCTCACGAGCCGCTGGGTGGATCGCGGGGACAACGTGGGCAAGTCGTCCGGGGCCTTCTGTGCGTCGCCCCACGGCGTGCATCCGTACATCCTGGTGACCTGGGCCAACACCACGCGCAACGTGTTCACGATGGCACACGAGCTGGGCCACGCCGCGCACTTCGCGCTGGCGATGAAGCACCAGCGCTACGTCAACATGGAGCCGTCGATGCCGTTCGTCGAGGCGCCGTCGATCATGCACGAG
>JBBQYL010000277.1:0-6051 GCA_038208735.1 Burkholderiales bacterium | reverse complement strand
CCCGGCTCCTCCTTGACCTCACAAAAGAGACTCGCCCGGTGCGTCGTTCCAACCCTGGGCGGCCGGCGGACAACATTCGCTGGGGAAGAAGTCCGCGAACTTGATTGTTGGTCTTGGCACCGTCGGGCCGTCGAGGCCGCGACGATGCCCGCGGCCAGCCGGCTCACACGCCGTCGGGCCTGACGCGAACTTCGCATCGCGACGCCGACGCTCCTTCTCGTGACCAACGAAGGGGGAGATCACCTCGGCAACGGCGTCATCACCGCGGCAACGGCGTCATCACCTCGGCAACAGAGTCGTCACCTCGGCAACTGGGTCATCCTGCGCGCAATCGCAGGATCCATGTCGACGAACGAAGGCGTCCCAGGGCTGGATCCTGCGACTGGGCGCAGGATGACGGGACGGTGCCGGTCGTCCATCACGAAAAGTAGCGCGGGCATCCCGATCCGCTATTCGCGTCCGGCCCGACGGCCGGCAGCGGTGCGGGCCGCGGGCATCGTCGCGGCCTCGACGGCCCGACGATGCCAACACCACCACACAAATTCGCGGACGTCTTCACCCAGCGAATGTCGTCTGCAGGCAGGCCGGGCGGGGAACGGCGAGGCGGGGGAGTCTCTTTTGTGAGGTAAAGGAGGAGGAGGCCGCAGGCCGACGGGGGACACGAACAAAAGAGACTCCCCCGGTGAGTCGTGACTGACCCAGCACGCCCCGCAAAACCGCAAAACCGCAAAACCGCACGATCGCACGATCGCACGACAGCCGCAGATGCGAAGAATCAGATCGCCGTCTCGATCGACTTGCGCAGTTCCACCGGCGACGTCGGCCCCCGCGACGGCGACCCCACGGCCAGCGCCGTGAGCTCCACGTAGCGGATCAGCCCCAGCATCTTCTCGTTGCGCGGCGCCCGCTTGCCCACCGACTTGGCAAGCTTGACGACCTCGCCGCAGAGCTCGCCGATCTCGGTGCGGCGGCCCAGCAGCAGATCGTCGGACATGCTGGAGCGGGCGCGCGGGTCGATGCGCAGCATGCGTGCCGCCACGATCTTGAAGACCGGCGTCGGCAGGCGCATCAGGCGGGGCAGCCAGCCGGTGGGCACTGGCGTGACCTTGACCGTGCGCTGGCGCGCTGCGGCCAGCACCGTGAGGCCTTCCTCGATCAGGGCCGCCGTGGTGGCGCGCAGGTCGGGGTCGAGCAGCTCGTCGCGCAGCGGCAGGCCCGACAGCGCGTTGACGGGGTTGTTGAGGTTGAGCAGCAGCTTGCCCCATTGCACGGCGCGGATGTCCTTGTGCGTCGAGGACGGCAGGCCCGCCTCGGCCAGCGTGGGCAGCCAGGCGTTGGTGACCTCGTCTTCCTCGAGCGCCAGCGTGCCGCCGCTGCCGCGCAGGAAGTGGCCGGGGCCGATCTCGGCCACGTTGTAGGGCACCATCGCCGACAGGAAGCGCAGCCGGGCCGCCACCGAGCGCGCCACCTCGGCGTTGTGCAGCCCGTTCTGCATGCACATGACCAGCGTGCCGATGGGCAGGGTGCACGCGAGCGCGGTGGCCGCCTTGGGCGTGGCGCTGCTCTTGACGCACATCAGCACCAGCGCGATGCCCAGGCCGGCGGGCACGTCTTCGTGCAGGCTCAGCAGGTCGGGCGACACGGTGGCCGAACTGCCGTCGGGCTCGGTGATGGTGAGGCCGCGCTCGCGTAGCTGGTCGAGCACGCGCGGGCGCCCGACGAAATGCACGTCGTGGCCGGCGAGCGCCAGGCGCCCGCCGAGGTAGCAGCCGATGGAGCCGGCGCCCATGATGAGCACCGGCCCGATGGGCGAGACGTCGGTCAGGATGAGATCAGCCACGGCGCTCGGCCGTGGCGGTCAGCCCCGTGGGATAGTTTTCAGGCAACGGGATGCGCAAGGTCACGGAGGAGAGTGGGGCCGGTGCGACGTTCGATCTCCTGCGCCAGCGGACGGCACAGGCCGACGGCGAAGAGGGCCTCGCCGACGACGAACATGGGGCCGACCAGCAGGCCCACCAGGTCGTCGACGAACGCCGGCTTGCGGCCTTCGTAGTAATGGCCGATGAACTGGAGCACCCAGCCGGTGATGAAGGTGGTGAAGCCGCAGGCGAGCCAGGCGCCGGTGCCGCCCACCGCCAGCGGGTGCGCGCCCCAGATCAGCAGGCCGTTGACCGCGGCCGTGGCCACGCCCAGCAAGAGGTTGCCGCGGCTGAGGTACCAGGCGGCGGTGACGCCCCACAGCACCCACGCGGCGCTGAGGTGCACCTGGGCGAGGTCGAACTGCGCCCGCGCCAGGAAGATGCCGATGGCGAGCACGATGAGGGGAATGCCCACGAAATGGGTGGCGATGTTGCGGCGGTCGCGGTGATAGGCCGCGTACTGCACCATCAGTTCGTTGGCCGGCCGGAAAGGACTGGGCATGTGGGGGTCTCCTGCTGGATCTGGCGGTTCGACGGGCGCGACTCATGGCCGCGCCTGCTCGACCGCAACTGCAATCTTAGTGGAGCACGCGCCATGCCGGCTGTCAAAAACACGAAATCGCGCGTTTCCATCCCGATTCTCGCCGAAGCGGCCCACGGCGCCATGGTCGGGTTCGCCCTAAACTCCAGGTAACGGCAAGGAAGTGACGGCAAGCAAGGCGATGGAAAACAGATCCCTCCTGGATTGGCACTCGATGTTCATGGGCGTGGCGCTGCTGGCGGCGGCGCGCTCGAAGGACGCCCGCAAGCGCAACGGCGCCTGCATCGCCAGTTCCGACTACAAGATCCTGGGCGTGGGCTACAACGGCCTGCCGCGTGGCTGCGACGACGACGACCCGGCCTACTGGGCCGACGACGACCAGGATCCCTTGAACTCGCGCCACAGCTACATCGTGCACGCCGAGGTCAACGCCATCCTCAACTGCGTGGTGCTGCCGCTCACCGGCGGCACCATCTACGCCACCCAGTTCCCGTGCCCGCGCTGCGTGCAGTCCATCATCCAGGTGGGCATCCGGCGCGTGGTCTACCTCGAGCAGAAGCCGCACCAGGTGGCCGCCATCGCCGCCGCCAACAAGATGCTCAAGGATGCGGGCATCGAGGTGAACGCGCTGTCCGAGCTCGAGGCCGAGTCGCCCACGTGGTCGGCCAGGCTGGAGGAGTTCATCCGAGACAGCCGGCAGCCGGGCGCGGGCGAATCGCCGCCCGGGGATATCTAGCAGGCGTCCACGCGCCTTTTCCGGAGATCGGCGTCGGGCCGGTGCCCCACCATCGAGTTGTGGATTCCAGAGTCGCTGGAACTCCGCAACACGGAGGTGGACACCATGATTCCCGTTCCCCAGTTCAACGAGCTCCAGCAGACCCCCGGCAACTTCCTGCCGTTCGACGCCTCGCTGGCCGCGCGCCCGCCGCGCGCCAACCGCTCGACGATCGCCGGCTTCAGCACCACGCACATGCAGGCCGACGAGCTGGGCGTGGGCGCGTTGCTGCGCTTCAAGTCGATGATGGCCACCGAGGGCCACACGGTGCACCTGGCGCGCCTGTGCTACGACAAGCTCTACGCCTACGAACGCATCGCCGTCGCGCATTCGTGCAGCGATGACAACCTGCGCCGCCTGGCGCTGGAGCTGTTTCAGATCTACCACCGGCGCGAATCCGCCGGCCTCACGATCCTCTAGGAATGCGCAAGGCCCAGCAGACCCGTTCGCTGGTGGCGGCGTGGTTCGACTTCCTGCCGCCGGCCGAGATGCCCGTGGCGCAGGCGATCCACAAGACCGTCCGCGCGACCGTGGCCGACCTCACCGAGACCGTGCGCCAGGGCAACCTGCTGCTCTCGATGAACGGCGAACCGCTGCTGGCGATCGCGCCGGGGCGCGGACAGGTCTGCCTGCTCGTGTTCAACGGCAGCGACGTGGAGGCCACGCTGGGCCCGCTGGAAGGCGTCGGGCGACGCCAGCGCCAGGTGTCGTTTCCCAGCGCGAGTCCGGTGGACGTGGCGCGGGTGGAGGCCGTCGCGCGCGTGAGCGCCGAGGTGGCCCGGCGACACCAGGCCGAGCCCGGGCTCCCGTGAGCAGGCGACTCAGGCCGTCGCGACCGTGAATCGGGCGCGCACGTGCTTCGGCGACTCGATCTCGTCGACGATAGCCACCGCGAGATCCGCCACCGAGATGCCGGCCGGCGCGGCCCCCGCCATCAACAGCTCCTCGCCGCCCACGCGGTACTTGCCCGTGCGCTCGCCCGGCGCCAGCAGCGCGGGCGGGCTCAGGAACGTCCACTCGAGGGCGGTGTTGGCGCGCAGCGCGGTGAGCGCATCGCGCGCGGCTTTCGCGCCGGGGATGATGTTGGGCGGCACGTGCGAAGCGAACTCGGGCGTGTCCACCATCTGCACGCCGGGCGCCACGAACAGGCTGCCGGCGCCGCCGACCACCAGCAGGCGCTTGACGCCCGACTGCTCGACGCCCGCGTCGATGGCGGCGCTGCCCTTCATGAACTGCGCGTAGAGATCGGGCGCGTCCCAGCCCGGATTGAACGCCGAGATCACGGCGTCGTGGCCCTTGACGGCAGCGGCCACGGCGTCGGCGTCGTTGGCGTCCAGCGCCTTTGCCGTGAGCTTGGGTTGCGCGGCCATCTTGGCCGGGTTGCGGACGAGGGCGGTCACGTCGTGGCCGCGTTGCAGCAGTTCGGCGACGAGGGGCGTGCCGACGAAGCCGGTGGCACCGATCAGGGCGATCTTCATGGGAGGTTCCAGGTGGTCTGAGGGAATGTCGTCACGATATCGACTTCACAATCCGAGCGACAGTCGGCTAATATCGCCATCACCTTGAAGCCCAACTTCACGATCGATGGATGAACTCAAGCCCCTGGCCGTCTTCGCGGAGGTGGTGGACGCCGGCTCGATGAGCGCCGCGGCGCGCCGCCTGGGCATGAGCCCTTCGGCCGTCAGCCAGACCATCCGTGCGCTGGAGGCGAACGGCGGCGTGGCGCTGCTTCACCGCTCCACGCGCAAGCTGGCGCTCACCGAGGCCGGCGAGCGCTACTACCCGCATTGCCAGCGCATGCTGGAGGCCGCGCGCGCCGCCGCGCGGTCGCTGCAGCAGGCGCGCGACGCGCCCACCGGCGAACTGCGCTTGTCGGCGCCGGTGGGTTTCGCCGCCCATGTGGCGCCGGCCCTGGCGCCGCTGCTGGCCGCCGCACCGCAGCTGCGCCTGCGCCTGCTGGTGGACGACGCGATGATCGACCTGATCGACGCGCGCATCGACGTGGCGATCCGCATCGGCCGGCTGGCCGATTCGACCTGGATCGCGCGCCGGCTGTGCGAGTTCGACACCATCCTGTGCGCGTCGCCCGACTACCTCGCGCGCGCCGGCACGCCCACGACCCCGCAGCAGTTGCCCGCGCACCAGTGGCTGGCCTTCGGCCGGGACTCGGCGGCCAACGGATTGCCCGAAGGCCTGTCGGGATCCGCCGTCGCGGCGCCACCGGCCTCGGCGCGCGGCCTGGGCAAGGCCGGCATGGCCACGTCGCAGCCCGTGATGATGGCGATCGACGCCCGATCGGGCGACGCGGAGCGGCAGCGCGTCCACGTGCAGGCCCGCATCGCCAGCAACAACCAGATCTCGCTGCAGCAGATGTGCGAGCACGGGCTGGGCATCGCGCACCTGGGCTACGCCGACGTGGTGCCGGCGCTGGCGCGCGGCGCGCTGGTGCGCTTGCTGCCCCAGTGGCGCTTCACGACGATGCCCGTGTGGGTGGTGACCCCGCACCGCGACGAGGCCGAGGCGGCCAAGGTGCGCGAGGCGGTCGACCACCTGCGGCGCTACTTCGCGACCCTGCCCGTGGCGGCCTGAGGCTGCGGTCCGCCGCGGCACAAGGGTTGCGGGCGGTTGAAGTGAGCGTTGAATGCTTCGCGCGGGTCGGGTGCCCGCGCTGCGGAGCGACTGGCATGCACTTGGCTCGACTCCGCACGTGCGCCTTGAATCCGGCCTGGACGGCCGGATTCCGAGGGCGTTCGCTGAAATTCGTCCGCGCGGCGTTGGCGGGCCGCGCTCGGCGGCTTCGTATCCGCGCCGACATG